>NZ_JBITEB010000002.1:249100-339189 GCF_044454765.1 Streptomyces sp. NPDC051452 | reverse complement strand
TTCCCCGGCAGCGGCACGGTGATGGAGGAGGCGTGGCGCAAGGTCCACGCCGACGGCGAGGCGAAGGGTGAGGCCAGGGGCGAGGCGAGGGGCGAGGCGAAGGCCGTGCTTCGGGTTCTCGAGGCGCGGGGCGTCGAGGTTTCCGAGTCCGTGCGGGAGCGGGTCATGGCCTGTCTGGACCTGGAGGTGTTGGAGGCCTGGCTCGACCGTTCCCTGGCGGTGACCAGGGCCGAGGAGTTGTTCGTCCAGGAGTGAGCACGGCGAAGGGCGCCCGGCGGGGATCTTTCGGGCGCCCTTCGCTGTCGTGCGGGAAACCGCTACAGCTTCTCGATGACGTAGTCGACGCACTTCGTCAGCGCCTCGACGTCCGCCGGGTCGATCGCCGGGAACATCGCGACGCGCAGCTGGTTGCGGCCGAGCTTGCGGTAGGGCTCGGTGTCCACGATGCCGTTGGCGCGCAGCACCTTGGCGACGGCGGAGGCGTCGATCTCGTCGGCGAAGTCGATCGTGCCGATGACCTGCGAGCGCTTGGCCGGGTCGGTGACGAACGGGGTGGCGTGCTTGGACTCCTCCGCCCAGGAGTAGAGGCGGGTCGAGGAGTCCTTCGTGCGGGCCGTGGACCAGTCGAGGCCGCCCTGGCCGTTGAGCCACTCCAGCTGCTCGCCCAGGAGGAAGAGGGTGGCGAGGGCCGGGGTGTTGTACGTCTGGTTCTTGCGGGAGTTGTCGATCGCCGTGGGGAGCGAGAAGAACTCCGGGACGTGGCGCCCGGAGGCGTGGATCCGCTCGGCGCGCTCGATCGCGGCCGGGGAGAACACGCCGATCCACAGGCCGCCGTCGGAGGCGAAGGACTTCTGCGGGGCGAAGTAGTAGACGTCCGTCTCGGCGATGTCGACCGGCAGGCCGCCCGCGCCGGAGGTGGCGTCGACCAGGACGAGCGCCCCGTCGTCGGCGCCGGCCACGCGCTTGATCGGCATGGCGACACCGGTGGACGTCTCGTTGTGGGTGAAGGCGTAGACGTCGACGCCCGCCTCGGCCCGCGCCTCGGGGTGGGTGCCGGGGTCGGTGGCGATGACGGTGGGCTCGGCCAGCCAGGGGGCGAGCTTGGCGGCCTTGGCGAACTTGGAGGAGAACTCGCCGAAGTTGAGGTGCTGGGACTTGTTCTCGATCAGGCCGTGGGTGGCGATGTCCCAGAAGGCGGTGGACCCGCCGTTGCCGAGGATCACCTCGTATCCCTCGGGCAGCGAGAACAGCGCGGAGATACCCTCGCGGACCTTGCCGACCAGGTTCTTCACGGGTGCCTGGCGGTGGGAGGTGCCCAGCAGGGACGTACCGGTGGCGGCGAGGGCGTCCAGCGCCTCGGTGCGCACCTTGGAGGGGCCCGCGCCGAAACGACCGTCGGCGGGCTTGATGTCAGCGGGAATCTGGATGTCGGCCACGAGTCGGAGCGTAGTCGCTGGGCGAAACCGGACGGGTGCGTGTCCGTCCGATGAGACAAGATCGCCGCGCTGTGGACTTGTGAGGTTGTACGACGATTTCGGTGGGGCTGTGGAAAAGTCGGGGTGACTGTGCGTGATCGGATGCATGCTGGAGGCATGACGGATCTTTCGGGTCTCGAGGCCGAGCTGCGGGGTGCCGTCCGGGGCGAGGTCGGTTTCGGCGTGACCGCCCGGGCGCTGGTCACCATGGACGCGTCCAACTACCGACGGGTCCCGGCGGGCGTGGTCGCTCCGAGGGACGCCGAGGACGTGGCAGCCGCGCTGGAGGTGTGCCGGGCCCGCGGGGTGCCCGTGGTCCCGCGCGGCGGGGGCACCTCGATCGCCGGGCAGGCGACCGGCACGGGCGTCGTTCTCGACTTCACCCGGCATATGAACGCCCTGCTGGAGCTGGATCCGGGCACGCGCACGGCCGTGATCCAGCCGGGGCTCGTGCTCGACCGGCTGCAGGAGGCCGCCGCCCCGCACGGCCTGCGTTTCGGCCCCGATCCCTCCACCCACAGCCGCTGCACGCTCGGCGGGATGATCGGCAACAACTCGTGCGGCTCCCACTCGGTCGCCTGGGGCACGACCGCGGACAGCGTGCGGGAGCTGTCCGTGATCACCGCGCGCGGCCAGCGGCTGCGGCTGGGGCGGGACTGGGCGGGGGCACCGGAGGGCCTGCGGGAGCTGGCGGAGGGCGACCTGGCCCGTCTGCGCACCGGCTTCCCCGAGCTGCCCCGCCGCATCTCCGGGTATGCGCTGGACGCCCTGCTGCCCGAGCGGGGCGCGGATGTCGCCCGCTCCTTCTGCGGCTCGGAGGGCACCCTGGGCATCCTCACCGAGGCGGTCGTACGGCTGGTGGACGCCCCCCGCGCGCGTGTCCTCGCGGTGCTGGCGTACGGCGACGAGAGCGCCGCCGCCGAGGCCGCCGCGGGCCTGCTGCCGTACCGCCCGCTGACCATCGAGGGAATGGCGGCCGACCTGGTGCGCTCACCGGCCGGGCTGCCGAAGGGCGGCGCCTGGCTGTTCGTGGAGACCGGCGGACGGACGGCGGCCGAGGCACACGCGCGCGCCGTGAAGATCGCGCGCGCGGCCGATGTCGCCGATTCCCTGGTGGTGACCGACCCGGCAGCCCAGCGCGCCCTGTGGCGCATCCGCGAGGACGCGAGCGGCACGGCCACCCGTATGCCCGACGGCAGCGAGGCCTGGCCCGGCTGGGAGGACTGCGCGGTGCCGCCCGCCCGCCTCGGCGCCTATCTGCGCGACTTCCGCGCCCTGCTGTCCGACCACGGCCTGCGTGGCTCGCCGTACGGCCACTTCGGGGACGGCTGCATCCACGTCCGCATCGACTTCGACCTGCTCACCGAGGCCGGGGTCGGCCGCTTCCGCCGCTTCTCCGAGAACCTCGCCGACCTGGTGGTGGCACACGGCGGCTCGCTGTCCGGGGAGCACGGCGACGGTCAGGCCCGCGCGGAGCTGCTGCCCCGGATGTACGGCGCGCGGACGGTGGCACTCTTCGAGCGCGCCAAGGCGGTCTGGGACCCCGACGACCTGCTCAACCCCGGCATGCTGGTCCGCCCGGCCCCCCTGGACGCCAACCTCCGTTTCGCGGTGCTGCCCCGCCGCCCGGTCGACGTGGTCTTCGGCTACCCGGCCGACGACGGCGACTTCCGCGCGGCCGTCCGCCGCTGCGTCGGCGTCGCCAAGTGCCGTACGGCCACGGCGACCGGCCCCGCCGTGATGTGCCCCTCCTACCGGGCGACCGGCGAGGAGGAGCACTCCACGCGCGGCCGGGCCCGGCTGCTGCACGAGATGCTCGCGGGCGACCTGGTCACCGACGGCTGGCGGTCCACCGAGGTCCGGGACGCCCTCGATCTCTGCCTGTCCTGCAAGGGCTGCCGCTCGGACTGCCCGGTCGGCGTCGACATGGCCACGTACAAGGCGGAGTTCCTGCACCATCACTACGCCGGCCGCCGCCGCCCCGCAGCCCACCACAGCATGGGCCGGCTGCCGCAGTGGCTGCGCTGGATCGCGCGCACGCGTACGGCCCCGCTGCTCAACGCGCTCGCCTCGGTGGAGCCCTTGGCACGGTTGGCGAAACGCCTGGGCGGGATCGCACCGGAACGGCGGCTGCCCCGCCTGGCGGAGCGTACGTTCACCGGCTGGTGGCGCCGGCGGAAACCGGTGCGCGCTGCCACGGACCCGGCCGGGAGTGCCGGCCCGCTGGTCGTCCTGTGGCCGGACACCTTCACCGAGCACCTCTCGCCCTCCGTCGGCCGCTCCGCCGTCCGGGTGCTGGAGGCCGCGGGGCTGCGCGTCGCGCTCCCGCCGACGCTTCTGCCGGGCGGGGCGGCGATCGGGGACGGCAGGTCGGGGCCGGCGACCGCGCTGCTCACCGCCCGCCGGGCCCGGGTCTGCTGCGGCCTCACGTACATCTCCACCGGCCAGCTCGACCGCGCCCGCGCCGTCCTGCGCCGCACGCTGGACCTGATGGAGCCGGTCCTGCGAGCCGGGGCCCCGGTCGTCGTCCTGGAGCCGAGCTGCGCGGCGGCCCTGCGCACGGACCTGCCCGAGCTGCTGCCGGACGACCCCCGCGCGGCGCGCCTGGCAGCGGCGGTCCTCACCTTCGCGGAAACCCTGGAACGGCATGCCCCCGACTGGGTTCCGCCCGTCGTCGGCCGCCCGGTCGCCGGCCAGACGCACTGCCACCAGCACGCGGTGCTCGGCGACGCCCCCGACCGCCGGCTGCGCGCGTCCGCGGGCCTCACCGGCGAGCTGAGCGGAGGCTGTTGCGGTCTCGCGGGCAACTTCGGTTTCGAGAAGGGCCACTTCGCGGTGTCGCGGACCTGCGCGGAGGAACAGCTCCTGCCGTCGGTGCGCGAGGCGCCGCAGGGGACGGTGGTCCTCGCCGACGGCTTCTCCTGCCGGACCCAGCTGGAACAGCTGGCCGGGATACGCGGCCGGCATCTGGCGGAGGTACTGGCCCAGGCCCTGGACGAGCCGGCGCGGGCCCCGGGGCGGGGGCGGGAGGGGTGAGGAGGTGACCGAGGAGCACGGTGGCATGGTCGTCCGCGGCCGTATCCACATGCGTCGTGTCCGGCTCACCCACGGCCGCCCGGTGGTCGATCCCGGCGGCGTCGGGCATCCCCTACGGCCGCCCGGGCACCCCCTGGTGCCGCCTCGGGCCGGGCGCCGGCCCGCGCGTACCCGCCGTACGACATGCCGACGGCGACGGCTCCTCCGGTCCGCGGGTGCGGCCACCGGGACATCGCCGATCGGGCCGGCCGCTTCCCCTCCCCGCGCGGGGCGACCGACACGCGCGTGCCGGCGGCGTGGGCACCGAAGGACGGCAGGGAGTGATTCGTAGGGTGAGCTGACCCGAGATCGTCCGAGCCGTCCGAGTCCCAAGGAGTCCGCGCATGAGCCTCACCGTCCGCCCGATCGGCCGCGCCGAGCACCTCGCCTTCGTGGACCGCCGGCCCTCCGTCAGCCATCTTCAGCTGCCGTCGTGGGGGGATGTGAAGTCGGACTGGCAGGCGGAGAGCCTTGGATGGTTCGAGGCGGACGGGCGGCTGGTCGGGGTGGGCCTGGTGCTGCTTCGGCCGTTGCCCGGGCTGAAGCGGTATCTGGCCTACCTTCCCGAGGGCCCGGTCATCGACTGGGAGGCGGCGGGCCTGGAGCGGTGGCTGGAGCCGATGCTGGCCCGGCTGAAGCGCCGGGGCGCCTTCTCGGTGAAGATGGGGCCGCCCGTGGTGGCGCGCAGATGGAGCCCCGAGGCGGTCAAGGCCGCCATCGCCGACCCCGGCGCGCACCGGCTGGGAGACGTGGAGCCGACGTCGTACGACCAGGGTGCCCTCGACCTCGCCGACCGGTTGCGGGCGATGGGCTGGCGGCGCAGCGAGGCCGGCGCGGAGGACGGCTTCGCCGCCGGACAACCCCGGTACGTGTGCCAGGTGCCGCTCGCCGGGCGCTCCCTGGAGGACGTCCAGGGCGGCCTCAACCAGCAGTGGCGGCGCAACGTCAAGAAGGCCGACAAGGCGGGCGTGAAGATCGTCAGGGGTGGCCGGGACGACCTGCCGGTCTTCTACCGCCTGTACACCGAGACGGCCGAGCGGGACCGGTTCATCCCGCGCCCGCCGGCCTACTTCCAGCGGATGTGGAGCGCGCTCGGCGCGGAACACCCCGACCGGATGCGGCTGTACCTGGCACATCACGACGGTGAGGTGCTCGCGGCGGCCACGATGCTGATCGTCGGCGGCCACGTCTGGTACTCCTACGGCGCCTCGACCAGCCGCAGGCGTGAGGTGCAGCCCAACAACGCGATGCAGTGGCGGATGATGTGCGACGCCCATGAACTCGGCGCCCACGTCTACGACTTCCGCGGCATCACCGACACCCTGGAGGAGTCGAACCATCTGCTCGGTCTGCTCCGCTTCAAGGTGGGCGCGGGCGGGGAGGCCGTGGAGTACGTGGGGGAGTGGGACTTCCCGCTGAACCGGCTGCTGCACAAGGCGCTCGATGTGTACATGGCCCGGCGCTGAGCCGCTTCCGGCATTCGGGCACCGCACATCTCAGCATCCAAAACAGGCGCGTCATGGGTTCACACTCCTGACACAGTCCACTACCCTGGACTCGGCAGTACATCGAGATGCACATGAGATCAGATCCTCTCGATCCCGACCCGATCTGGTCCGACCCGACCTGACGTGATTTCCGAGCCAGCCCCAGGACCGCCCGTGAGCACCCCCAGCGCCACCGCCCCCGCGACGCAGCACGCGCCCGCAGCACCGGGTGGCTCCCCGCGCCGCCTCGGCTCCCTCGGCCCCCTCGGGATGGTGCTGACCGGTTGCGTCTCGGTGCAGTTCGGCGGCGCCCTCGCGGTGACGCTGATGCCCCGGGCCGGCGCGCTCGGGGTGGTCGCCCTGCGCCTGCTCGCGGCGGCCGTGGTCCTGCTGGTCGTATGCCGGCCCAGGCTGCGCGGACACTCCCGCACCGACTGGGGCACGGTGATCGTGTTCGCCATCGCCATGGGCGGGATGAACGGCCTCTTCTATGAGGCGGTCGCCCGCATCCCGCTGGGCCCGGCGGTCACCCTGGAGGTCCTCGGCCCCCTGGCGCTCTCGGTCCTGGCCTCCCGGCGGGCGATCAACGCGCTCTGGGCGGGCCTCGCGCTCGCGGGCGTGTTCCTGCTCGGAGGCGGAGGCTTCAGCGACCTCGACCCCACCGGTGTCGCCTTCGCCCTGGGCGCCGGCGCCATGTGGGCGGCGTACATCGTGTTCAGCGCGCGAACGGGCCGCCGCTTCCCGCAGGCGGACGGACTGGCCCTGGCCATGGCGGTCGCGGCCCTGCTGTTCCTGCCCATCGGCGTGGTCTCGGCCGGCAGCCGCCTCCTCGACCCCACCACCCTCGCCCTGGGCTCCTCGGTGGCGCTGCTCTCCTCGGTGCTGCCCTACACCCTCGAACTGCTGGCCCTGCGCCGGCTGCCCGCCTCCACCTTCGCCATCCTGATGAGCCTGGAGCCGGCCATCGCGGCGACGGCCGGCTTCCTGATCCTCGGCCAGGCCCTGTCCGCCACGGAGGCCGCGGCGATCGCCCTGGTCATCGCGGCGAGCATCGGAGCCGTACGCACGCAGGTGGGACGCGGCAAGGCCCCGGTCCCGGCCCCGGCACCCGAGGCCTGACCCACCTCGGGAGGGTCGGCCGACAGGCTTCGCCCGCACCGACACATGCTGCCCCATCGACCAACCTGCGACGCTACTGCGCCCGGTGTCCCCAGGGCCGTCATTCTTTTCCGACGGTCGTCCTGCGGATCTCCCGGTCCTCCCGCACACTCCTGCATGGGGGCACGGCAGACCGGAAAGGCGGGTTCGGTGACCGGTAACAGTGCGAGCGCACCCCGTCCGCTGAAGACCACCGCCCGGGGCCGGGCCGTCCTCGGTGATCCCCGGCTCAATCGCGGCACCGCGTTCACCGAGGCCGAGCGCCGGGCCCTGGACCTCGTCGGTCTGATCCCGTCCCGAGTGCTCAGTCAGGACGAGCAGGCGCGGCGTGCCTACGCCCAGTACCGGGAGCAGCCCGGAGACCTCGCCAAGAGCGTCAACCTGACCAATCTGCACGACCGCAACGAGGTGCTGTTCTACCGGCTCGTCGCCGACCACCTCGAGGAGATGCTGCCCATCGTGTACACCCCCACCGTGGGCACGGCCATCGAGCGCTACAGCTTCGAGTACCGCCGCCCGCGCGGCATCTACCTCTCCGTCGACGCCCCCGACGACATCGAGCGCTCCCTGCGCGCCGGCGGCCTCGGCGCCGACGATGTCGACCTGATCGTGGCCACCGACGGCGAGGGCATCCTCGGCATCGGCGACTGGGGCGTGGGCGGCATCGACATCGCGGTCGGCAAGCTCGCCGTCTACACGGCCGCCGCCGGCATCGACCCGAGCCGCACCCTGCCCGTCATGCTCGACGTCGGCACCAACCGCCGGGAACTCCTCGACCACCCCCTCTACCTCGGCAACCGCCACCCCCGCCCCGACCGCGACACCTACGACGCCTTCATCGAGGCCTACGTCACCACCGCCACCGGACTCTTCCCGAACGCCCTGCTGCACTGGGAGGACTTCGGCACCGCCAACGCCCGCCGCATCCTGGAGCGCTACCGCGACCGGGTCTGCACGTTCAACGACGACATCCAGGGCACAGGCGCCGTCAACCTCGCGGCCGTCCTCTCCGGGGTACGGGCCGCCGACCTGCCCCTGCGCGAGCACCGCGTCGTCGTCTTCGGCGCCGGAACGGCCGGCATCGGCGTCGCCGACCAACTGCGCGACGCCCTCGTCGCCGAGGGGCTGTCCACCGAGGAGGCCACCGCCCGCTTCTGGTGCGTCGACCGCTACGGCCTGCTCACCGACGACCAGGGCGACAGGCTCCGCGACTTCCAGAAGCCCTACGCCCGCCCCGCCGGCGAGGTCCGGGACTGGCGTCGCGACGAGGACCTGCCGGGCATCCCGCTGGAGGAGGTGGTGCGCCGCGTCCGCCCGACCATCCTCATCGGCACCTCGGGCCAGGGCGGCGCCTTCACCGAGGCGATCGTCCGCGAGATGGCCGGCCACACCGGGCGGCCGATCATCCTGCCCATGTCCAACCCCACCGACCTCGCCGAGGCCACCCCCGCC
This sequence comes from Streptomyces sp. NPDC051452, assembly GCF_044454765.1. Lineage (NCBI taxonomy): Bacteria > Bacillati > Actinomycetota > Actinomycetes > Kitasatosporales > Streptomycetaceae > Streptomyces > Streptomyces sp. NPDC051452. The sequence continues at coordinate 330,542 of NZ_JBITEB010000002.1, read as the reverse complement.
GACCTGCTCGACTGGACCGACGGCAAGGCCCTGGTCGCCACCGGCAGCCCCTTCGACCCGGTCGAGCGGGACGGCACGACCTACGAGGTCGGGCAGGCCAACAACGCCCTGGTCTTCCCCGGCCTCGGCCTCGGCGCGATCGTCGCCCGCGCCTCCCGGATCACCGACCGCATGCTGCGCGCGGCAGCCGACGCGGTGGCCCGGCAGACCGACGACACGGACGTGGCCCGGCGGAACGCCCCGCTCCTGCCACCCATCCGCGACCTGCGCCGCACCTCGACGGCGGTCGCCGTGGCCGTCGCCCGCACGGCGGTGGAGGAGGGCGTCGCCCGCGCCGACCTCGACGACGTCGAGTCGGCGGTGCGAGCGGCGGTGTGGGAGCCGGTGTACCCGCCGGTGGAGGCGGTCTGAGCGGTCCGGCACACCGACCGTCTCTCGGCCAATTCATGCAAGCACGCTTGATTGTTTCCTGCCCCGCTGCCATGCTCCCCCCATGGCCGACCCGACGCCCGTCATCGACGACCTGCGTGCCGAGAGTGATGAACTCGATCTGCTGGTAGGCGAGTTGAGTCCAGAGCAGTGGGCACTGAGCACTCCCGCCCCCGGCTGGAGCGTCGCCCACCAGGTCGCGCACCTCGCCTGGACCGACCGCTCCGCGCTGCTGGCCGTCACCGACCCCGACGCCTTCCAGACGCTGGTCGAGAAGGCGCTCACCGCCCCGGACTCGTTCGTGGACGAGGGTGCCGAGGAGGGCGCGCGGCTCCCGCCCGCGGAGCTGCTGTCGGCCTGGCGCGCGGGGCGCACCGCCCTCGACCGGGCGCTGCGCGCCGCACCACCGGGCGCCCGCTTCCCCTGGTACGGCCCGCCCATGTCCGGCGCCTCCATGGCAACCGCTCGTCTTATGGAGACCTGGGCCCACAGTCTGGACATCGCCGAAGCCCTCGGTGTGGTCCGGCCACCCAGCGACCGTCTGCGGCATGTGGCCCGACTCGGGGTCCGCACCCGCGACTTCGCCCACACCGTGCACGGCCTCACCCCGCCCGCCGACGAGTTCCGGGTGGAACTGACCGCACCCTCGGGGGAGCTGTGGGCCTTTGGTCCCGAGGGCGCCGCCCAGCGCGTCACCGGCCCCGCCCTCGACTTCTGTCTGCTCGTCACCCAGCGCGCCCACCGCCGCGACCTCGCCCTGACCGCCGCCGGCCCGGACGCCGACCGCTGGCTCGACATCGCGCAGGCCTTCGCGGGACCACCCGGCGCCGGCCGCGCGCCGAAGGGCGCCGAGCGGTGACCCCCTTGCGCATAGGCAACTTCTCCGGTTTCTACGGCGACCGCTTCGACGCCCTGCGCGAGATGCTCACCGGCGGCGAGGTGGACGTCCTCACCGGTGACTACCTCGCCGAACTGACCATGCTGATCCTCGCCCGCGACCGCCTGAAGGACCCTGGCGCCGGGTACGCCCGCACCTTCCCGCGCCAGCTGGAGGACTGCCTCGGCCTCGCCCATGAGCGCGGGGTACGGATCGTCACCAACGCGGGCGGTCTCAACCCGGCCGGACTCGCCCACCACATACGGGAGTCGGCGGAGCGCCTCGGTATCCCCGTGCGCGTCGCACACGTCGAGGGCGACGACCTGACCACCGCCCACCCCGGCGCCCTCGCCGCCCACGCCTACCTTGGCGGTTTCGGTATCGCCGAGTGTCTGCGGGCCGGCGCGGACATCGTCGTCACCGGGCGGGTGACCGACGCGGCCCTCGTCACCGGGCCCGCCGCCGCCCACTTCGGCTGGCGGCCCACGCAGTACGACCCGCTGGCCGGCGCCGTCGTCGCCGGGCACGTGCTGGAGTGCGGGACGCAGGCCACCGGCGGCAACTACGCCTTCTTCCGCGAGGGGGACATGCGCCGGCCCGGCTTCCCGCTCGCCGAGATCCACGCCGACGGCAGCAGCGTCCTCACCAAGCACCCCGGTACCGGCGGCCTCGTGGACGTCGGCACGGTCACCGCGCAACTGCTGTACGAGACCGGCGGCGGGCGGTACGCCGGACCCGACGTCACCGCCCGGCTGGACACCGTACGGCTGAGCCAGGACGGGCCGGACCGGGTGCGGATCGAGGGGGTGCGGGGGGAGGCGCCGCCGCCCACCCTGAAGGCCGGGCTCAACCGGCTCGGCGGCTTCCGCAACGAGGTCGTCTTCGTCCTCACCGGACTCGACATCGAGGCCAAGGCGGAGCTGGTGCGCGCCCAGCTCACCGACGCCCTGGCCAAGGCACCGCCGGCCGAGGTCCGTTGGGACCTCGTCCGCACCGACCGTGCCGACGCCGGCACCGAGGAGACGGCCAGCGCCCTGCTGCGACTCGTCGTACGGGACACGGACGAGAAGGTGGTGGGACGGGCGCTGAGCGGGGCCGCCGTGGAACTCGCCCTCGCCAGCTATCCGGGATTCCATGTGCTCTCCCCACCCGGAAAAGGCTCGCCCTATGGGGTCTTCGAGGATGTGTACGTGCCCCATGGTGCCGTCGACCATGTGGCCGTCCTCCACGACGGACGCCGTATCCCCGTGCCGCCGCCCCACGAGACCCGTGCCCTGGACGCCGTACCGCAGCCGCCGCCGCCCCCGCCCCTGCCGCCCGGGCCGACCCGACGGGCGCCGCTCGGACTGGTCGCCGGGGCCCGCAGCGGGGACAAGGGCGGCGACGCCAACGTCGGAGTCTGGGCGCGGACCGACGACGCCTGGCGCTGGCTCGCCCACGAGCTGACCACCGAACGGTTCCGGCAGCTCCTCCCCGAGACCCGGGACCTGCCCGTCAGCCGGCACCCGCTGCCCAACCTGCGCGCCGTGAACTTCGTCGTCGAGGGCATCCTCGGCGCCGGCGTCGCCGCCCGGCACCGCTTCGACCCGCAGGCCAAGGCCCTCGGCGAATGGCTGCGCTCCCGCCACCTGGACATCCCGGAGGCCCTCCTGTGACCGTTCTGCCCACCTCGCTCGACCCCGCGGGCGCCGACTACCGGGAGGCCCGCGAGGCCATGCTCGGCAGGCTCGCCGAGCTGGAGGCCGAGCAGGCCAAGGCGCTCGCGGGCGGCGGTGAGAAATACGTCGGCCGGCACCGCGCCCGCGGCAAGCTGCTCGCACGCGAGCGCGTCGAACTGCTGCTGGACCCGGACACCCCCTTCCTGGAGCTGTCACCGCTGGCCGCCTGGGGCAGCGAGTACACCGTCGGCGCGTCCCTGGTCACCGGCATCGGCGTGGTCGAGGGCGTGGAGTGCCTGATCACCGCCAACGACCCCACCGTGCGCGGCGGTGCCAGCAACCCGTGGAGCCTGAAGAAGGCCCTGCGCGCCAACGACATCGCCCTCGCCAACCGGCTGCCGTGCATCAGCCTGGTGGAGTCGGGGGGCGCCGACCTGCCCTCGCAGAAGGAGATCTTCATCCCGGGCGGCGCCATCTTCCGGGACCTCACCCGGCTCTCCGCCGCCGGTATCCCGACCGTCGCCGTCGTCTTCGGCAACTCCACCGCCGGCGGCGCCTACGTCCCCGGCATGTCCGACCACGTGATCATGGTCAAGGAGCGCGCCAAGGTCTTCCTCGGCGGGCCGCCGCTGGTGAAGATGGCGACCGGCGAGGAGAGCGACGACGAGTCCTTGGGCGGCGCCGAGATGCACGCGCGCGTGTCCGGCCTCGCCGACTACTTCGCCGTGGACGAGCGGGACGCGCTGCGGCAGGCGCGCCGGGTCGTGGCCCGCCTCAACCACCGCAAGGCCCACCCCGACCCCGGCCCGGCCGAGCCGCCCCGTCACGACCCCGACGAACTCCTCGGCGTCGTCCCCGGCGACCTGAAGGTCCCCTTCGATCCGCGCGAGGTCATCGCCCGGATCGTCGACGGCTCCGACTTCGACGAGTTCAAGCCGCTGTACGGCACGAGCCTCGTCACCGGCTGGGCGAGCCTGCACGGTTACCCGGTGGGCATCCTGGCCAACGCGCAGGGTGTCCTGTTCAGCCCCGAGTCCCAGAAGGCCGCCCAGTTCATCCAGCTGGCCAACCAGCGCGACATCCCGCTGCTCTTCCTGCACAACACCACCGGCTACATGGTCGGCAAGGAGTACGAGCAGGGCGGCATCATCAAACACGGCGCCATGATGATCAACGCGGTGAGCAACAGCCGCGTCCCGCACCTGTCCGTCCTCATGGGGGCGTCGTACGGCGCCGGCCACTACGGCATGTGCGGGCGGGCCTACGACCCGCGCTTCCTGTTCGCCTGGCCCAGCGCCAAGTCCGCCGTCATGGGGCCGCAGCAGCTCGCGGGCGTGCTGTCCATCGTCGCCCGGCAGTCGGCGGCGGCCAAGGGGCAGCCGTACGACGAGGACGCGGACGCCGCCCTGCGGGCCATGGTGGAGCAGCAGATCGAGTCCGAGTCGCTGCCCATGTTCCTGTCCGGGCGGCTCTACGACGACGGTGTCATCGACCCGCGCGACACCCGCACCGTCCTCGGCCTGTGCCTGTCCGCCCTGCACACCGCGCCCTACGAGGGCGCGCGCGGCGGCTTCGGCGTCTTCCGGATGTGAGGAACCCAGTGATCACTTCTGTGCTCGTCGCCAACCGGGGCGAGATCGCCTGCCGGATCTTCCGCACCTGTGGTGCGCTGGGCATCCGGACCGTCGCCGTGCACTCGGACGCGGACGGCGACGCGCTGCACACGCGCGTGGCCGACACGGCGGTACGACTGCCGGGCGCGGCGCCCGCGGAGACGTATCTGCGCGGCGACCTGATCGTGAAGGCCGCCCTGTCCGCCGGCGCCGACGCCGTGCACCCCGGCTACGGCTTCCTCTCCGAGAACGCCGACTTCGCCCGCGCCGTCCTCGACGCCGGCCTGGTCTGGATCGGACCGCCGCCGCGGGCCATCGAGGCCATGGCGTCCAAGACCCGGGCCAAGGAGCTGATGGGTCTCGCGCCCCTCGACGCGGCCGAGGTCACCGAGGCCGACCTGCCGGTCCTGGTGAAGGCGGCCGCGGGCGGCGGCGGACGCGGGATGCGGATCGTGCGCAGCCTGGCGGAGCTGCCCGCCGCGCTGGAGGCCGCCCGCGACGAGGCCGCGAGCGCCTTCGGCGACGGCGAGGTCTTCGTGGAGCCGTACATCGAGGACGGCCGCCACATCGAGGTGCAGATCCTCGCCGACACCCACGGCACCGTGCAGCCGCTCGGCACCCGCGACTGCTCCCTGCAGCGCCGCCACCAGAAGGTCGTCGAGGAGGCCCCCGCGCCGGGCCTGCCGGCCGCGCTCACCGAGGAGCTGTACGCGCTGGCCGTACGCGCCGCCCGCGCGGTGTCCTACGTCGGCGCGGGCACCGTCGAGTTCCTGGTCGCCGACGGCCGCGCGCACTTCCTGGAGATGAACACCCGCCTCCAGGTCGAACACCCCGTGACCGAGGAGGTGTTCGGCATCGACCTGGTCGCCGAGCAGATCCGGGTCGCCGAGGGCCACGCGCTGCCCGCCGAGCCGCCCCGCGCGCGCGGACACGCCGTCGAGGCCCGGCTGTACGCCGAGGACCCCGCCCGCGACTGGGCCCCGCAGACCGGCACCCTGCACCGCCTCGCCGTACCGGCCGGCGTCCGGCTGGACACCGGCTACACCGACGGCGACGCCATCGGCGTGCACTACGACCCGATGCTCGCCAAGGTCGTCGCCCACGCCCCCACCCGCGCGGAGGCGGTCCGCCGGCTCGCCGGCGCCCTGGAGAGGGCGACGCTGCACGGCCCGGTCACCAACCGCGACCTGCTGGTGCGCTCCCTGCGGCACCCGGAGTTCACAGCAGCCCGGATGGACACCGGCTTCTACGACCGTCATCTGACCGCTCTGACGGCACCGGCCGCCGACCCCTACGCCCCCCTCGCCGCGGCCCTCGCCGGCGCCCGCTCCCGCTCCCGGTTCGGCGGCTGGCGCAACCTGCCCTCGCAGCCGCAGGTCAAGCGGTACGAGCTGGCGGGCGAGGAGCACGAGGTCCGCTACCGGCACACCAGGGAGGGCCTCGCGGCCGACGGCGTGCGGGTCGTGCACGCGGACGACCACGATGTCGTACTCGAAGTCGACGGCGTCCAGCGCAAGTTCCGGGTGGCGCGCTACGGCGACCGGGTCTACGTCGACTCCACCGCCCTGACCGAGCTGCCCCGCTTCTCCGAGCCGACCGCCCAGGTCGCACCGGGCTCCTTGCTGGCCCCGATGCCGGGCACGGTCGTACGCGTCGCCGAAGGCCTGGCGGAGGGGGTGTCCGTCGAGGCGGGCCGGCCCCTGATCTGGCTGGAGGCGATGAAGATGCAGCACCAGATCACCGCACCGGCCACCGGCACGCTGACGGTCCTGCACGCCCGGCCCGGACAGCAGGTGGAGCCGGGAACGCTGCTCGCGGTGGTGCACCCAGCCACGGATCACCCGCAGTCCCAAGGAGTCCGATGACCACGCACATCGAGTCCGAAGAGCACAAGGCACTCCGCGCCGCCGTCGCCGCCCTGGGCAGGCGCTACGGCCGCGAGTACCTCACCCGCACCGTCGCGGAGGGCAAGCCCCTCACCGAGCTGTGGTCCGAGGCGGGCAAGCTCGGCTACCTCGGCGTCAACCTGCCCGAGGCGTACGGCGGCGGAGGTGGTGGCATCGGCGAACTCTCCATAGTCCTGGAGGAGTTGGGGGCCGCCGGCTGTCCCCTGCTCATGCTGGTGGTGTCCCCGGCCATCTGCGGGACGGTGATCTCCCGCTTCGGCACCGAGGCCCAGAAGCGGCAGTGGCTCCCCGGGATCGCCGACGGCACCCGCCTCATGGCCTTCGGCATCACCGAACCCGACGCCGGCTCCAACAGCCACCGCATCACCACCACGGCCCGCAGGGATGGCGCCGACTGGGTCCTCACCGGCCGCAAGGTCTTCATCTCCGGTGTCGACATGGCCGACGCCGTCCTGATCGTCGGCCGCACCGAAGACGCCCGCACCGGACGCCTCAAGCCCTGTCTGTTCATCGTCCCGACGGATGCCGAGGGCTTCCACAAGCGGCCCATCGACATGGAACTCGCTGCCGCCGAGAAGCAGTTCGAGCTGGTCCTGGACGACGTGCGGCTGCCCGCGGAGGCGCTCGTCGGCGGGGGAGAGGACGCCGGTCTGCTGCAACTGTTCGCCGGACTCAACCCCGAGCGGATCATGACGGCGGCCTTCGCGATCGGCATGGGCCGCTACGCGCTGGCCAAGGCCGTCGACTACGCCCGCGACCGCACCGTCTGGAAGGCCCCCATCGGCGCCCACCAGGCCATCGCGCACCCTCTCGCCCAGGCGCACATCGACCTGGAACTGGCCCGGCTGATGACGCAGAAGGCGGCCACCCTCTACGATGCCGGCGACGACATCGGCGCGGGCGAGGCCGCCAACATGGCCAAGTACGCGGCCGGGGAGGCCTGTGTCCGGGCCGTCGACCAGGCCGTGCACACCCTCGGCGGCAACGGCCTCACCCGGGAGTACGGGCTCGCCTCGCTGATCACGGCCGCGCGGGTGGCCCGCATCGCCCCGGTGAGCCGGGAGATGATCCTCAACTACGTCTCCCACCAGACCCTGGGCCTGCCCAAGTCGTACTAGGAATCGCGAATCGTGCTGGAGGCACCGTGTTCCGCAGCGAGTACGCAGACGTCCCGCCCGTGGAACTGCCCATCCACGAGGCCGTCCTGGGCCGGGCCGCAGAGTTCGGTGCGCTGCCCGCGCTGATCGACGGCACGGACGGCACCACCCTCACCTACGAGCAGGTGGACCGGTTCCACCGGCGCCTGGCGGCCGCGTTCGCCGACACGGGCGTCCGCAAGGGCGACGTCCTCGCCCTGCACAGCCCCAACACGATCGTCTTCCCGACCGCCTTCTACGCGGCCACGCGCGCGGGTGCCCGTGTCACCACGGTGCACCCGCTCGCCACGCCGCAGGAGTTCGCGGGGCAACTGAAGGACAGCGGGGCCCGCTGGATCGTCACCGTCTCCCCGCTGCTTGCGTCCGCCCGCCGGGCCGCCGAACTCGCCGGCGGCGTACGGGAGATTTTCGTGTGCGACAGCGCGCCCGGGCACCGCTCGCTCGTCGACCTGCTCGCCACCACCGCCCCCGAGCCCCGCGTCGACCTCGACCCGGCCGAGGACGTGGCCGCGCTGCCGTACTCCTCGGGCACCACCGGCGTCCCCAAGGGCGTGATGCTCACCCACCGGCAGATCGCCACCAACCTCGCCCAGCTGGAGCCCGCCGTCCCGACCGGCCCCGGCGACCGCATCCTCGCCGTCCTGCCGTTCTTCCACATCTACGGCCTGACCGCCCTCATGAACGCCCCGCTGCGCCAGGGGGCCACCGTCGTCGTACTGCCCCGCTTCGACCTGGAGGCGTTCCTCGCCGCGATCGAGGCCCACCGCATCACCGGGCTGTACGTCGCCCCGCCCATCGTCCTCGCCCTGGCCAAGCACCCGGCCGTCACCCGCTACGACCTCTCCTCGCTGCGCTACGTCATCAGCGCCGCCGCACCACTGGACGCGCATCTGGCCCGCGCCTGCTCCGAACGTCTCGGGCTGCCCCCGATCGGCCAGGCCTACGGCATGACCGAACTGTCGCCCGGCACCCATGTCGTCCCCCTGGACCGGCTGCACCGGGCCCCGGCCGGCACGGTCGGCAGGCTCATCGCCGGCACCGAGATGCGGATCGTGTCCCTGGAAGACCCCGGGGAGGACCTCCCCACCGGTGAGCGCGGCGAGATCCTGATCCGCGGACCCCAGGTGATGAAGGGCTACCTCGGCCGCCCCGACGCCACCGCGGCCATGATCGACGCCGACGGCTGGCTGCACACCGGTGACGTGGGGCGGGTCGACGCCGACGGCTGGCTCTTCGTCGTCGACCGGGTGAAGGAACTCGTCAAGTACAAGGGCTTCCAGGTGGCCCCCGCCGAGCTGGAGGCCCTGCTGCTCACCCACCCCGGCATCGCCGACGCCGCCGTCCTCGGCACGCCCGGCGAGGACGGCACCGAGATCCCGCACGCCTTCGTCGTCCGCCGGCCCACCGCCGCCGAGCTGACCGAGAACGAGATCATGCTGTACGTCGCCGAACGCGTCGCCCCCTACAAACGCGTCCGCCAGGTCACCTTCATCCAGGACGTGCCCCGCGCCGCCTCCGGGAAGATCCTGCGACGACAGCTCAAGGAGCACCCGTGACCACACTGATCGCACGCACGCGCACGCGTGCCGTGGAGACCCTGAGCCTGGACTCCCCCGACACCCGCAACGCCCTGTCGGCCGACCTGGTCGGGCAACTCGCCGCGGCGCTGGCGCGGAGCGCGAAGGACCCGGAAGTCCGGGCCGTCGTCCTCACCCACACCGGCACCACCTTCTGCGCCGGCGCCGACCTGCGCGACCCGCCCCACCCCGAGGCGCTGGTGGGGGTGCTGCGGCAGCTCGTGGAGCTGCCCAAGCCGGTCGTCGCCCGGATCACCGGCCACGTCCGCGCGGGGGGCCTCGGCCTGCTCGCCGCCTGCGACCTCGCCGCCGCCTCCACCGCCGCCACCTTCGCCTTCACCGAGGTCCGCATCGGAGTGGCCCCCGCGGTGATCTCCCTGCCGGTCCTCCCGCGCACCGACCCGCGCGCCCTGGCCCGCTACTACCTCACCGGCGAGCGCTTCGACCCGCCGGAGGCGGTACGGCTGGGCCTGCTCACGACCGCGGCCGACGACGTCGACGACGCGCTCGCACCGATGCTCGACGGTCTGCGCCGCTCCGCCCCGCAGGCCCTGGCCGAGACGAAGCGGCTGCTCACGGCTAGGGTGCTGGAGACATTCGACCGGGACGCGGCGGAGCTGTCCGCGCTCTCGGCCCGGCTGTTCTCCTCCGACCAGGCCCGGGAGGGGATGACGGCATTCCTGGAGCGACGGGACGCGGCATGGGTGGTGTGAGGACGTGAGCGCGACGGCGGAAGGCGACCCGGTGCGCGAGCGGGAACCGATGCCGTGGGCCGGGCCCGGGGCGGGGGCGGGCGTGAAGTCCGAGGTCAGGCCCGATCGCAGTCCCAAGCAGGATCGCAGCCGGGCCACCCGGCAGCGGTTGCTTGAGGCCGCCGTGGCCTGTCTCGCCGAGCACGGCTGGGCGGGTTCCACGGTCTCCGTCGTCGCCGAACGCGCCGGTGTCTCCCGGGGCGCCGCCCAGCACCACTTCCCCACCCGCGAGGACCTGTTCACCGCGGCCGTCGAGTACGTCGCCGAGGAACGCTCCACCGCGCTCAGGGACCTGTTCCCGGACGGGGCCGCCGACCGCGGCGCCGTCGTCGCCGCACTGGTCGACCTCTTCACCGGCCCCCTCTTCCGGGCCGCCCTGCACCTGTGGGTGGCGGCCTGCGACGAGGAGCAGTTGCGGGGGCGGGTGACCGAGCTGGAGGCCCGCGTCGGCCGCGAGACCCACCGCATCGCCGTGGACCTGCTCGACGCCGACGAGTCGCGCCCCGGCGTCCGCGAGACCGTGCAGGGCCTGCTGGACATGGCCCGCGGGCTCGGCCTCGCCAACCTCCTCACCGACGACACCGCCCGCCGCGAACGGGTCGTCGCCCAGTGGGCCGCGCTGCTGGAGCGGGCGCTCGACTGAAGGCCCGCCGGGGACCTCCCGCGGGCTGTGACGGGGGCCACAGGCGTATGGCGGGGTGCGCAGTACCCTGGGCCCATGCTTCCGATGCTCGTCCGACGCCGCCACGTGGACTACGTGCGCGTCACGAGCATGGGCTGTCGGCGCTTCTCCGCCTGATACAGCCCCCTGTCTCCTCCTCGCTCTCTCCTTTTCCGGCACCGGGGCCGCTCCACCCTCGGCGGCCACCCCTGCCCCGTACACCCTGCGGACGTGCCATGACCTCGCACAGCGCGACGACCCCGTCGTACGACCAGCTCCCGATCATCGACCTGTCGGCCGCCGACCGCGGGCCCCGGGCCCGTGCCCTGCTCCACGCCCAACTGCACAGCGCGGCCCACGACGTGGGCTTCTTCCAGCTCGTCGGGCACGGAGTGTCGCGGGCCGGCACCGACGCGCTGCTCGCCGCCATGCGGGCCTTCTTCGCCCTCCCCGAGGCCGACCGGCTCGCCCTGGACAACGTGAACTCCCCGCACTTCCGCGGCTACACGCGCACCGGCGACGAGCGCACCGGCGGCGCCCGCGACTGGCGCGATCAGCTCGACATCGGCGCCGAACGCCCCGCCCGCGTCCCCGGGCCCGGCGAGCCCCCGTACTGGTGGCTACAGGGCCCCAACCAGTGGCCGGCCGCGCTCCCCGAACTGCGTACGGCGGCGCTGGGCTGGATCGCCGAGCTGAGTGCGGTCGCCCAGCGCCTGCTGCGCGAACTCCTGACCGCCATCGGCGCCCCGGCCGACTTCTACGACCCGGTCTTCGGCGCCCACGCCCACCCGCACCTCAAGCTCGTCCGCTACCCCGGCAGCGCGGGCGACGGCACCGACCAGGGCGTCGGCGCGCACAAGGACTACGGCTTCCTGACCCTGCTGTTGCAGGACACCGTCGGCGGCCTTCAGGTCCTGCGCGAGGACGGCCTCTTCCACGACGTGCCGCCGCTGCCCGGGGCCTTCGTGGTGAACCTCGGCGAACTGCTGGAGGTGGCGACCAACGGCTATCTCCTCGCCACCAACCACCGTGTGGTCAGCCCGCCCGGGGCGACGGAACGCTTCTCGGTCCCGTTCTTCTACAACCCCCGCCTGGACGCGCGGATCGAGCCGCTGCCGTTCCCCCACGCGGCGACGGCCCCCGGCATCACGACCGACCCGTCCAACCCCCTGTACGCCGAGTACGGCTACAACGAGTTGAAGGGCAAGGTGCGAGCCCACCCCCTGGTGGCGGAGCGGCATCACGCGGAGCTGCTGACGGCGGCGTGAGGCGAACGGGGCGGGCGGCGGCGGTGGGAGGCCCGGGCCGCCGCCCACCCGCCGCGCCGCTCCCGCCGCTCCCGCCGCTCATGGGAACGCGAGGGGACCAAGGGGACTAGTGGGCGATGTCCGCGTACCCGGTGATCTCCTCGGGCTTGCGGGGCGCGGGTCCCACATAGCGCGCGGAGGGCCGCACCAGACGCCCCGTCCGCTTCTGCTCCAGGATGTGCGCCGACCACCCCGCGGTACGCGCACACGTGAACATCGACGTGAACATGTGCGCCGGAACCTCCGCGAAGTCCAGGATGATCGCGGCCCAGAACTCCACGTTGGTCGCGAGCACCCGGTCGGGCCGGCGGGCGTGCAGCTCCTCCAGCGCGGCCTTCTCCAGCGCCTCGGCGATCTCGAACCGGGGAGCGCCCAGCTCGCGCGCCGTACGCCGCAGGACCCGCGCCCGCGGATCCTCGGCCCGGTACACCCGGTGCCCGAATCCCATCAGCCGCTCGCCCCGGTCCAGGGCCTGCCTGACGTACGCCTCGGCGTCGCCCGTGCGCTCGATCTCCTCGATCATCCCGAGCACCCGGGACGGCGCGCCGCCGTGCAGCGGGCCGGACATCGCGCCGACCGCGCCCGAGAGGGCGGCGGCGACGTCGGCGCCGGTGGAGGCGATCACCCGCGCGGTGAAGGTCGAGGCGTTCATCCCGTGCTCGGCCGCGGACGTCCAGTACGCGTCGACGGCGGCGACATGCTTCGGGTCCGGCTCGCCGCGCCAGCGGATCATGAACCGCTCCACGACCGAGTGCGCCTTGTCGATCTCCCGCTGCGGCACCATCGGCAGCCCCTGACCCCGCGCGGACTGGGCGACGTAGGACAGCGCCATCACGGCGGCCCGGGCGAGGTCGGCGCGGGCCTGCTCCACGTCGATGTCGAGCAGCGGTTTCAGACCCCACACCGGCGCGAGCATGGCCAGCGCCGACTGCACGTCCACCCGGATGTCACCGGAGTGCACCGGGATCGGGAACGGCTCGGCGGGCGGCAGGCCGGGATTGAAGGCGCCGTCGACCAGCAGCCCCCACACGTTCCCGAAGGAGACGTGTCCGACCAGGTCCTCGATGTCGACGCCCCGGTAGCGCAGGGCACCGCCCTCCTTGTCGGGTTCGGCGATCTCCGTCTCGAACGCGACGACTCCTTCGAGCCCGGGTACGAAATCGGACATCAGGCGGCTCCTAGTGATGTGTCGGCTGCGGTCACCCCGGTGATGCCCCCGTCGGCCGGAGGTCACCCGTGGCCGGCCGATCCACGAAGGGAACCAGCACGATAACTCCCGGTGCCACCGTTGGGGAGCCCCTGCGACACCGAGTGCCAGAAGCGTTCGATACGGCAAGATGACCGCGTGACCGACCGCGAACCCCTCCTGGACCCTCTCCTCGATCCCGCTGCCATGCGCAAGCAGTACCGGGCGGCGGGACTGGACGAGAGGAACCTCGCCACACATCCGATGGACCAGTTCGCCGGCTGGTTCGAGGACGCCGCGCGGGCGGCCCTGCACGGCACGCTCTACGAACCCAACGCGATGGTCGTCTCCACGACGGACGCCACGGGCCGGCCCAGCTCGCGCACGGTCCTCATGAAGCAGTTCGACACCGACGGCTTCGTCTTCTACACCAACTACGACTCCCGCAAGGGCCGCGACCTGGCGCAGAACCCGTACGTCTCGCTGCTCTTCCCCTGGCACCCGATCGCCCGCCAGGTCATCGTCACCGGCATCGCCCGCCGTACCGGCCGCGACGAGACGACCGCCTACTTCCGCACCCGGCCGCACGGCTCCCAGCTGGGCGCCTGGGCCAGCGCCCAGTCCACGGTGGTCGCCTCCCGCGCCGAACTCGACGCGGCGTACGCCGACCTGGAGGCCCGCTACCCCGAGGGCGAGCAGGTCCCGGTCCCGCCGCACTGGGGCGGCTTCCGCGTCGCACCCGAGACGGTCGAGTTCTGGCAGGGCCGCCAGAACCGCCTCCACGACCGGCTGCGCTACGTCTGCGAGCCGGCCGGGACCTGGCGGGTGGAACGCCTCAGCCCCTGACGCGGAAACGCAGACGACCCGCGAGCTCTGGTCCTCCGCCTGTCGGCGGAAGGCCGGCCGGACGTACCGGCGAGCTCGCGGGTCGGGTGACTGCCTGGGATTGGGCCGGCTGCACGCGTGTGTCACACGCGGGTCCGGCACCGCACTGGATGGGGTGTCGGGCGCTAGCCCGCAGCCACCTCACGCGTCCGGTTCTCATACATTTGCCGAACCACCTCCCTTCTCGTGTACTCCACACCCTAGGAAACGAGGAGGCGCGGCTCAACCGATTATTTTTCCGTACGTTCCCGCGTGCGGTCCGACCCCGGGCCGTGGCCGGGCGGCGCGTTTTGACTGTCGCGAACTTGCCGGAACATGATGTGTGCTGCGTCACGTTCGAGTTGAATGAAAGCCAGTGAGCCGAACCGAGCGCGTGCGTGCGCGAACGCAGCCTCCAGGGGGTCCAGGTGAATACTTCCCGGCGGAGTGGGACCACGGATGAGCTGGGCCCCGACGAGCCCGGCGAGTCCGGGGGCTCCGACCTGCTCGCCGCCCTGCTGGACGGCATGGACGCGGCACTGTGTGCCTTCGACGCCGACGGGGTCGTGACCCACTGGAACCGGGAGGCCGAGCGGATCCTCGGCTGGACGGCCGCCGAGGCCGTCGGGCGGCACGGCTTCGCCGGGTGGGCGGTGCGCAGCGCCGACGCCGAGGAGGTGCACACCCGGCTGATGTCCGCGATGCACGCGCCGGGGCGCCAGGTGCACGAGTTCGCTCTCGTCACCAAGGACGGCGGCCGGATCCTCGTCCGGACCCAGACCGCCGCCGTGCGCGGGCCGGAAGGCAAGCCGGCGGGCGTGTACTGCGCGTTCAGCGAGGTGCACGCGCAGATCGACCTGGAGCGGTCGATCGCGCTGAGCGAGGCGCTGCTGGAGGACGCGTCGTGGGGCGTCGTGCTCGTCGACGCGGACCTGCGGCCCGCCGTGGTGAACGCGTACGCCGCCCGCACGCTGGGCATCCGGCGCACGTCCGCGCTGGGGCGGCCGCTCGGCGAGCTGCTGGCGCAGGGTGTGGAGGAGCTGGAGGCGGCGCTCACCCACGTGCTGTCCGAGGGCGCGCCGCCGGCGCCCGCCGAGATGTGGGTGAGCGTGCGCGGCCCGGAGGGCGAGAAGCGGCGCTGCTGGCGCAGCGGCTTCCTGCGGCTGGCCTCGCCGCTCGCGGAGGAACCCGTGCCGCTCGGGGTCGGCTGGCTCTTCCAGGACGTCACCGAGGCCAAGCAGGGCGAGCAGGACGCGGCCCTGCTGCGGTTCCGCACCAACCAGCTGCACCGCGCGGCCCGGGCCGCCGCCGAGTGCGAGAACCCGGCGGAGGCGGCCACCGTCCATCTGGACTTCGCGCTCGCCGGCTTCGCCGACCACGCGCTGATCGACCGGGTCGCGGCCGTCTCGAGCACGGCGGACGAGAAAGCGCCCGGTCCACCGCGGCTGGTGCGGCTCGCCGAGACGCCGGCCGGCGCGCCGGGCCCGAGCCTGCTCACCGGCGCGGCCGGGCTGCCCGTGCGGTACGAGGAGGGGCATCCGGCGCTGCAGTGCGTGGAGCGGGCCGGAACCGTGCGCGCGGACGCCGGGTCGGTCTCGGCGGAGCGGGCCGGCGCCTGGGCGGCGGAGCGGCAGTGGCCCGGGGACGCGGCGCACGGGCTGTGCGCGGTGCTGCGCAGCCGGGGGCGGACGCTGGGGGTGGTGACGTTCCTGCGCGGGGCGGCCCGCGGCCGCTTCGAACGGTCCGACACCGCCTATGCGGAGGACGTGGCCGGACGCATCGCGGCGGCCCTGGACCTGGCGGAGGCGGCACGCGCGGGGACGGACGGCGGCCGGTAGGACACCGCGCCGACCGGGCGCGGTGCCGTCGTACCGCACCCCGCCCGGCCCCCGGACGGGTTCAGTGGCGGTAGAAGATCCGGTCGCCGTACTCCCGCATCACCCGGCCGTTCCACTCGTGGCCGCCGTCGACGTTGCCGGAGCGCAGGAGCGGGGGCTCGATGCCCCGGTCGGCCAGGGTGGCCGCGGCGGTGGCGACCACGGCCTGCATCATGGCCGTGGTGACGACGGTGGAGGCGGGGGCGAAGGGCGCCGGGATGGTGTCGAGGGTGAGTTCCGCGTCGCCGACCGCGATCTTGGAGTCGAGGACGATGTCGCAGTGGTCCTTCAGGAAAGTGCCGGAGGTGTGCCGGGACTTGGTCTCCGAGGCGTAGGCCACCGAGGTCAGGCCGATCACCCGCACCCCGAGGGCCCGGGCGTTCACGGCCATCTCCACGGGCAGGGCGTTGCGGCCGGAGAGGGAGATGATCACCAGGGCGTCGCCGGCCCGGACGGGGGAGGTGTCGAGGACGGCGCTCGCGAGGCCGTCGACCCGTTCGAGGGCGGAGCCGAGGGTGGCCGGGGTGACGTCGACGCCGACGACGCCGGGCACGGCGAGCAGGTTCATCAGGGCGAGGCCGCCCGCGCGGTAGACGACGTCCTGGGCGGCCAGGGAGGAGTGCCCGGCGCCGAAGGCGAACAGGCGGCCACCGGTGGCGACGGTGTCGGCGAGCAGGGTGCCGGCCGCGGTGATCGCCTCGGCCTCCTCCTCGCGGACCCGTTGCAACAGGCCGATGGCGGCGTCGAAGAACAGGTCGGCAGGCGTGCCGTCGCTCATGCGGTGCCCCTTCGCAGCGTCTGTGTCGCGGATCACCGTGCGGTCTGGACCAGTGCGGTGTCAATACGGCCGCGAGGCGGAGGGGGCGCGGTCAACGGCGTGATCGGATCGCGCGCGGCCCGGCCCGGAGTCAGGGCCCGGGGCCGTCCCGGACGGCCGACGGCCCCGCCTTTTCCCGGTGCCCCCCGCTTGTCAGTGGGATCCGGCAGAATTGGGGTCAGGGCCAGCGCACGCGGCCGGGCTCGCCGGCAGAGGTAATCGAGGGGCACGTATGTCCGGACTGATCGACACCACGGAGATGTATCTCCGCACCATCCTCGAGCTGGAAGAGGAAGGCGTCGTGCCCATGCGCGCCCGCATCGCGGAGCGGCTCGACCAGAGCGGGCCGACGGTGAGCCAGACGGTGGCGCGGATGGAGCGGGACGGCCTGGTCTCCGTGGCCAGCGACCGTCACCTGGAGCTCACGGACGAGGGCCGCCGGCTGGCGACGCGCGTGATGCGCAAGCACCGCCTCGCCGAGTGTCTCCTCGTGGACGTGATCGGCCTGGAGTGGGAGCAGGTGCACGCGGAGGCCTGCCGCTGGGAGCACGTGATGAGCGAGGCCGTGGAGCGCAGGGTGCTGGAACTGCTGCGCCATCCGACCGAGTCGCCGTACGGCAACCCGATCCCGGGCCTTGAGGAGCTGGGCGAGAAGGACGGGGCCGATCCGTTCCTGGACGCGGGCATGGTCTCGCTGGCCGACCTGGACCCGGGCACGGACGGGAAGACGGTCGTCGTGCGTCGGATCGGCGAGCCGATCCAGACGGACGCGCAGCTGATGTACACGCTGCGGCGGGCGGGCGTGCAGCCCGGTTCCGTGGTGAGCGTGACGGAGTCGGCCGGCGGGGTGCTGGTGGGCAGCGGTGGTGAGGCGGCCGAGCTGGAGCCGGACATCGCCTCGCATGTGTTCGTCGCCAAGCGCTGAGAGCGAGAGGGCCCCGGCGCCTTGTGGCGCCGGGGCCTGTCCTCCCCTGTGCTGACCTGGAGCCCCGAGCTCTCAAGGTCATTCCCTTCGGACCGTCTTTCCCCGAGCGGTCCGCCCTCCCGCCTGAAGAGATCCCCTCGGTGGCGGCGATCATTCCTTGGGGGGTGTCACTCGAACGAGGGGTGTTGCCCACAGGGACACTTTTCTCGAATGGGTATTCGATAGTCTGCGGCGGCAGTTCGCCGGTGGAACACCGGTGCGAGGCAGGCGGAGCTGGGGGGGTACCAGGCCCATGGCACGGCGTATCGACGTGACGGGAGCGGGCGGCTTGCGGCTGGCCGCCTGGGAGTTCGCCGACCCACCCAAGGAGGACCCGCAGGACACGGCCGTCTACGGGACCGATCCGGCGCCCGGCGCACCGGGCGTGCTGTTACTCCACGGCCTGATGGGTCGTGCCTCCCACTGGGCCGCGACCGCGCGCCGGCTCGGTGAACGCCACCGCGCCGTCGCCCTCGACCAGCGGGGCCACGGACAGAGCGACAAGCCCCCACAGGCCGCCTACACCCGGGAGGCGTACGTCGAGGACGCCGAGGCCGCCCTGGAACAGCTGGGCCTGGCCCCCGTTGTCCTCATCGGCCACGCCATGGGCGCGCTGACCGCCTGGCAGCTCGCCGCCAAGCGCCCCGACCTCGTGTGCGGCCTGGTCGTCTGCGACATGCGGGCCTCCGCGCTCGGCGCGGCCTCGCAGCGCGAGTGGGCCGACTGGTTCCGGTCCTGGCCCGTCCCCTTCGCCACGCTCGCCGACGTCCGCAAGTGGTTCGGCGAGGACGACCCCTGGGTGGAGCGCCCGAACCCCTCCCGCGGCGCGTTCTACGCCGAGGTCATGCAGGAGGGCCCCGACGGCTGGCGCCCGGTGTTCGATCCGGAGCGGATGCTCGCCTCCCGTGAGACGTGGGTGTACGACGCCCACTGGGAGGAACTGGCCCAGGTCCGCTGCCCCGCGCTGGTCGTACGCGGCCTGGACGGCGAACTGGGGCGCGCCGAGGCCCAGGAGATGGTCCGCGTGCTGCCGCACGGGGAGTACGCCGAGATCACCGACGCCGGCCACCTCGTCCACTACGACCAGCCGGAGGCCTGGCGCACCGCGGTCGAACCGTTCCTGGACCGGGTCCTGACCACCCGCCCCCACCCGCCCACGCCCACCACCCAGGCCACCCCCACCACCCCCACCACCCGGGCCGGCGAGCGGCGAGCGGCGAGCGGAGAGCAGGAGTCTCAATGACGAAGTCAAGCCGCCTGCGTGACCGGCGGGGTGGAGGTGAACACCCGTCCGTCGCGCAGCAGGGCCCACAACACACTCGCTCGTCGGCGGGCCAGTGCGATGACGGCCTGGACGTGCTTGCAGCCTTCGCCGCGCTTTTTGAGGTAGAAGTCCCGGTTGGGTCCTTCGCGGATGATGCTGGTCTGTGCGGACATGTAGAAGACCCGCCGCAGGCGGCGGCTGTAGCGCTTGGGCCGGTGGAGGTTGCCGGTGCGGCGGCCGGAATCACGCGGGACGGGCACAAGCCCGGCCGCCGAGGCCAGATGGCCGGCATCGGTGTAGGCCGAGAGGTTCCCGGCGGCGACGACGAACTCGGCGCCGAGTATCGGGCCCATGCCGGGCAGGGACTCGATGATCTCCGCCTGCGGGTGGCTGCGAAACGTCTCGCGGATCTGCTTGTCGATCCGCTTCAGCCGGTCGTCCAGGGCCAGGATCTGCGCGGCCAGGTCGGCGACGATCTCGGCGGCGACGTCCTCGCCGGGCAGCGCGGTCTGCTGGGCTTGGGCCGCCTCCAGCGCGGTCTCGGCGACCGCGTCCGCGCTTCGGACGCCGCGGTTGGCCAGCCAGGCCGTCAGGCGGGCCCGGCCACGGCGGCGGATCCCGGCGGGGGTCTGGTAACCCGTCAGCAGGACAAGCGCGCCCTTCTGCGAGCTGTAGTCGAAGGCCCGTTCCAGTGCGGGGAAGATTCCGGTCAGCACGTCGCGCAGCCGGTTGATGAGTCTCACTCGATCGGCCACCAGATCGGACCGGTGAGCGGTCAGCAGCGCGAGGTCGGCAGCCAGCTGGGCAGGTACGTCGATCGCGGCGAAGTCGTTGCGGTGGCGGGCGGTTTCGGCGATGACATAGGCGTCGCGGGCATCGGTCTTCGCCTCGCCCCGGTAGGCACCCGACATGCGGTTGACCGTGCGGCCGGGAACGTAGACGGTCTGCTGGCCGTGGGCTGCGAGCAGGGCCAGCAGCAGAGCCGAGGACGTGCCGGAGATGTCCACCGCCCAGTGAACCTCGTCCGCCAGGCCCAGGATCTCGCCCAGCGCGGCCAGGATCGCCGACTCGTCGTTGTCGATCTTCTTCGACCACAAGGTCGCGCCGGTCTCGTCGACCACAGCAGCCCAATGGTGGCCTTTACCTGCGTCGACACCGACCCAGACCTGGGCCTTCCGCCTGCTCATCCGCCCCTCCTCGCGCCGTTTGGCATCCCGCCGGCCCGAGGAACACCCCGCTGTCATCTCCGTAATCAGCGACCGCACGAAGCGCGCACATCTCAATCAGCAGCCAGGGCGCCCCGGAGAGCCGGACGGCCACTCCTGCGGAGCCACGACTGGCAAGACCCCATCAGCCACATCCGGCCCTCCCGGGCCGCCTAACAACTTACGGAGGCCCCATGACCACGGCGATGACGGCGAGCGCGGCCGCGGCGGAGCAGGAGGCGTTTTTGAAGGCCTTTCACGCGGCGCGCCCCGCGGTGACGACGGAGGCGTTCGGCGAGGCGCGCGCCGCCGACGGCCGCTCCGGTTACGAGAACCTCCGCGACCGGGTGTCCGGCCGCCGGCGCGTCCTGGACCTCGGCTGCGGCGACGGTGCGCTGCTGGAGCTGCTCGCCCGCACCCCCGGCCGGAAACTCGCCGGTGTGGACATCTCCCCGGAGTCGCTGTCCCTGGCGCGCCGCCGGCCGGCCCTGTCGTCGGCCGTCCTGGTCGAGGCCCGGGCCCAGCTGCTGCCCTTCCCGGACGACGGATTCGACGCCTGCGTCTCCCATCTGACCCTGATGCTCATGGCCGACGTCGAGCAGGTCCTCGCCGAGCTGGGCCGGGTGCTGACGGCCGGGGGAGTGCTTGCCTGTCTGACCGGAGCGGGCGGTGGCGGCGCGGGCTACGCGCTGCTCGGCGAGCTGCTGCCGGAGGCGCTGGAACAGGCCCCGGCCGACCGGCGCATGCCCGCGCTGGGCGACCGCCGTACCCGGGACCCCGAGCACCTCGCCGGCCTGCTCGCCACGGCCGGATTCCGCACCCGGGACCGGGAGACGGTGAGCCTCGACCTGAGCGGCCGGCCCGAGCGGGTCTGGGCGGCCCTCTCCGGCCTCTACGACTTCGCCGCCCTGGACGCCCCCGCGCTGGCCGCCCTGCGGGTGGCCTTCCTCGCCCGCGCCGCCCGCCTCGCCCCCTCGGGCGCCGCGTTGGACTGCCACTTCCGCGCCCACGTCGTCACGGCCACCCTCGACCGAAAGCCGCTCGGATCGGTTACCCCTTGCTGACCGCCGTCAGGATCTCCGGGAGGCGGCCCGCCGTCCGGGGGGCTGCCAGACGGAGGCCCAGGAAGGTGAGCGTGGTTCCGTAGGCCGCGCCCGCCGGCAGCAGCAGCCAGCTCCACTCGTCGCCGTGCTCGCTGACGTTGGCCCAGATGGAGAGCGCGATGACGGGTGAGCACAGCAGGGCCGCCGCGACCATGCCGCCGAAGATCGAGATCCAGGCGAGGCCGGCCTGCCCGGGGGCCACGTTCTTGTGGCCCTCCTGCGGGATGGAGTACGGGAAGCGGGCCGAGGTCCACGCACCGGTGGCCAGCATCGCCCCGAGCAGTGCCAGGGACAGCCCCAGCACCTCCGGCAGCCGCGCCCAGGAGCCCAGCAGCCAGGTCGTCAGGACGGTCACGAGGACGGCGTACGGGAGGGTGATGAGCAGCAGGGCCAGGGCCCGGCCGCGCAGTTCGGCGTAGGCGTCCCGGGCCGAGGAGACGGTCGTGGCGACCATCCAGAACGCGGAGGTGTCCTGCCCGAACTGGTTGTACATCTGGATGCCGAGCATCCCGGCGGCGAAGCAGGCGAAGTACACCGACCCGGTGCCCTGCACGGCGTTGAACACCGGCACGATGAGCCCGATGGCCAGCGAGGTCACCCACGCGGCCTTGGTCTTGGGGTCGCGCCAGATGTAGCGCAGGCTGCGTTCCATCACGGTGCCCGTGCGCCCGCCCGGCAGCAGCCGCCCCAGTCCGGCGGAGGAGGCGCGCTCGCGTGTCCCGGCGTCGGCGGCCCCCAGCGTGGACCCGTCGGGCGCGGTCATCAGCCGGGTCAGGCTCCGGGCCCAGACCACCACCAGCAGCCCCAGCAGGGCCGCCGACAGGGCGAGCCGGGCGACCGCCGTGCCGTACGCCCCCTCGCTCGCCGCCCGCACCGCGCCCACCGCCGACGCCGGCGGCACCCAGGACAGCACGTCGGCCACCGGCCGCAACCGGCCCAGCCCGGCCGAGCCCAGGCGCTGCGCGCCGAAGTTCACCAGCTGCGCCCCGACTGCGATCAGCAGCCCGCTCAGCACGGCCAGATCGCGGCCCTTCCTGCTGGTCAGCAGTCGCACGTTGGCGACGGCGACGGCCCGGGCCAGTGCCACGCAGACCAGCAGGGCGAGGGCGACGGCGAGGACCGCGACGACGTATCCGGCGGGGCCGTGCGCCAGGGACAGCGCGCAGCCCGCGAGGACCAGCACGGTGAACAGCGGGCCGATGCCGACCAGGGAGGTCACGAGCAGGGCCCGTACCAGCGGCCGGGGGCGCAGCGGCAGCAGCACCAGCCGGGTCGGGTCCAGGGTCTCGTCGCCGGTCGGGAAGAACAGCGGCAGGACCGCCCAGCCCAGTGCCAGCACGGCCGTGCCGGTCACGGCCACCACGTCGGCGTGCGCCTGTCCGCGCAGCAGGAGCAGCCCCAGCAGCTGTGAGAGTGCGAACAGGACCGCGAGGACCGCCGAGACGACGAACGCGGCCCGCCGGCCCCCCGACTGCCGCAGCCCGTTCCTCAGCAGCGACAGTTTCAGCCGTACGAGGGTGGGAGTCGGGCTCGTCATCGGGCCGCACCGCCGCCCAGCCAGTCGAGATCGGATCCGGTGTGCCGGCCGCTCGCCCCGACCAGTTCCAGGAACGCCGCGTGCAGCGTGGGGTGCGATCCGCGCACCTCGGCCAGGGGGCCGGTCGCGCGGATGCGTCCGGCCGCCAGCACCGCGACCCAGTCGCACAGCGACTCGACCAGCTCCATGACGTGGGAGGAGAACACGACGGTGGCCCCGGAGCCGGTGTACCGCTCCAGTACGCCCCGGATGGTCTGCGCGGACACCGGGTCGACGCCCTCGAACGGCTCGTCCAGGAAGAGCACCTCGGGGTTGTGCAGAAGCGCCGCGGCGAGCCCGATCTTCTTGCGCATGCCGGTGGAGTAGTCGACGACGAGCTTGTGCTGGGAACCGGCCAGGTCCAGCACGTCCAGCAGCTGGGTGGCCCGCTTGTCGACCTCGTCTCCCGGCAGTCCGCGCAACCGCCCCGAGTACGCCAGCAGTTCCCGCCCGGAAAGCCGCTCGAACAGGCGCAGGCCTTCGGGCAGCACCCCGATCCGCGCCTTGACGGCCACCGGATCCCGCCACACGTCGTGCCCGACGACCTCCACGGTGCCCTCGTCGGGGCGCAGCAGCCCGGTGACCATGGACAGGGTGGTGGTCTTCCCGGCCCCGTTCGGCCCGACCAGTCCGATGAACTTCCCGGCGGGCAGCTCCAGATCGATTCCCCCGACAGCGACGTGCTGCCCGAACCGCTTCCAGAGCCCCCGCACACGTACGGCAGATTCGGTCATGCACGCACCCTACGCGGGGCGGCCCCGGCCGGAAGGGGGCGCCGGGGCGGCCGGGCGAACGGCTACCGGTCCCGGCCGCACGCGTAGGCCAGCGGCGAGATCAACTCCTCCGCGTCCGGCAGCCACCGGTTCGCCGGGGTCGGCCGGCACGCCCACTGCACGGCGCCCCGGGAGCCGAACCGGGTGGGCGGGGCGGCGACATGGCCCCCCTCCCCCAGGACGGCCAGGTCGAGGGACGACAGCGACCACCCCAGCTTCCGCACCAGGTCGGGGACCTTGGCGGCCGCGCCCGGCAGCACGAAGAAGCACATCCGGCGGTCGGGGCTCAGCGTGACCGGCCCGAGGGTCGACTCCAGCCGCTCCATCCGGGCCAGCGCCAGGAACCCGGCGCTCTCGGGAACGGACAGCGCGTCGAAGGTCCGCCCCGTGGGCAGCAGGATCGACGCCGTCGGCTGCTTCTGCCACATCCGGCGGGCGACGGTCGCGCTGCCGGTCGCCTGGGTCGCCCAGTCGGGGCGCGCGGGGTGCGCCCCCGGCGCAGGGCAGGAGGCGTCGCCACACGAGCAGCGCTGCGTCCCGTCGACCGCTTCCAGCCAGGTGCCCGGGAACACGTCCCAGTGCCGCTCCTCGGCGTAGCGTACGGCGGTCTCCAGCAGCGTTTCCCCGCGCTGCTGCGGAATCTGACCGGCAATCTGAGTGTTCTGGGCGCCCGCGATCGTCTCTTCCACGCCCCTCTCAACTCCCGGTGTCACCGGGGGTTACGGCCATAACGCGCGCGGGGGAGGAGCATCGCGCCCGCGATCGGGGCGCACGGATGCACACCCGGGGGCGCGCGGGAGGAAGCAGGACGCGAGGTGGGTAATCAGCGGTGGGGTGGCACCAGCCTTTACCCCGGCAAACCGCACATGTCGTGCATTGACGGTATGTCGGCTGGGCAGTGATCTTCCCGACCGGATCGTCTCGGCCGGAACCTCCCGACCGGAATTTCACGCTCCAGGGGATCGCAACGCAGGGGGTAAGCACATGGCCGCAAGGCCTCTCGTGGCGAGGCAGCCGAACGAACGGCTGCAGGCACTCATCCAGGAAGCGGGGTGCTCCAACGCCGGGCTGGCCCGGCGGGTCAACATGTGCGGCGCCGAGCACGGACTCGACCTGCGCTACGACAAGACGTCCGTGGCGCGCTGGCTGCGTGGCCAGCAGCCGCGGGGCCGGGCCCCGGCGATCATCGCCGAGGCGCTCGGACGCAAGCTCGGCCGTACGGTCACGATCGACGAGATCGGCATGGCCAACGGCAAGAACCTCGCCTCGGGTGTCGGTCTCCAGTTCTCGCCGACGGTACTGGGAGCCATCGAGCAGGTCTGCGAGCTGTGGCGCAGCGACGTGGGGCGCCGGGACTTCCTGTCCGGCTCCTCCGTCGCCGCCTCCGCGCTGGTCGAGCCCAGCCGGGACTGGCTGATCTCGGTGCCGGACGCCCAGGTGGCCCGGCAGGCGGGACCGCGGGTCGGTCTGTCCGACGTGGCCGCCGTACGGTCCATGACCCAGGCGCTGGTGGACCTCGACCACCAGTACGGCAGCGGGCATGTGCGCCCGGTCGTCGTGCACTACCTCAACAGTGTCGTCTCCGGGCTGCTCGCGGGGTCCTACCGGGAGGCGGTCGGGCGTGAACTGTTCGCCACCGTGGCGAGGTTGACCGAACTGGCCGGGTACATGGCCGTCGACACCGGCCAACCGGGCCTGGCCCAGCGGTACTACATCCAGTCGCTGCGGCTCGCACAGGCCGCCGGGGACCGCGGATACGGCGGCTATGTCCTTGCCGCCTCCATGAGCCATCTCGCCGCACAGCTCGGAAACCCGCGGGAGATCGCCCAGTTGGCGCGGGCCGCGCAGGAAGGGGCGCGGGGGCAGGTGACCCCGCGCGCGGAGGCGATGTTCCACGCGGCCGAGGCGCGCGGCCACGCCCTGCTCGGCGACGCGCGCGCGGCGCAGGCGGCCGGTGGCCGGGCGGTCGGCGCGATGGAGGCGGCGGACGCCTCGTCGGGCGACGACCCGGCGTGGATCGCTCACTTCGACGAAGCCTATCTGGCCGACGAGTTGGCGCACTGCCACCGTGATCTGGGGGAGGCGGAGACGGCGGCCCGGTACGCCGAGCAGTCACTGGCGGGGCATCCCGAGTCGCGGGCCCGCCGGCGCGCCATCGGGTATGTGCTGCTCGCCACGGCCCAGGTGCAGCAGCGCGAGATCGAACAGGCCTGTAGTACCGGCATGAAGGCGGTGGAACTGCTGGGGACGCTCCGCTCCAACCGGGGTGCGGAGTATCTGGAGGACCTTCAGCAACGGCTGGAGCCCTTCCGGGACGAGGCGGTGGTCAGGGAGTTCGGGGCGCGCCTCGAACTGCAGCCGGCCGCCTGAACACCGGCCCCGCGGACGGTGACGGTGAGGGGAACGGCACCCGGGTGTGCGCCGGGTGCCGTGATCAGCGCCTCGCGGGGCGGTTCTGTTACCGCTGTCACAGGGAAGAAGATCGCGCCCTGAGCTGCGTGGCACCCGGCTCGGGGGACCCGGTAGCGTGAGCCGACGATTCACAAGGTCCCCCATTGGTAGGAGTCCCGGTGACGCAGAGCGGACAGGGCGGCGAGGAGCCCTCGGCGCGGCCCGCGCACGAAGGCATCGTGCTGCCCTCCGACGGAGGCGAACCCCTGCTGCCGGGCATGACCGGCGCGCCCGCCTCCGCCACCCCGGCCGGCGGGCAGGCCTGGGGCGGTTCATGGGGCCCCGAGCGGCAGGCCCCCCAGCAGGACCAGGGCCAGGGCTGGGCCCCGGGCCCACTGCCGCCCGAGGGCGCCGCACCCTCGTACGGCGGCCAGGCGCCCGCGTACGGCTCCGGTGGCCAGGAACCGCAGTACGGCGGCTACGGCGACGGCCGGCAGCCCGCGTACGGCGCCTCGGACCCGTACCAGCAGCACCAGCAGCAGCACGAGCACCAGTCGCAGCAGCACCAGCACCAGCACCAGTCGCAGCAGCACCACCAGTCACCCCAGCAGCCTCAGGTACCGCAGCAGCACCAGGCGTACCCGGCGGCGGGCGCCCCGCTGCCGCCGACGGCCGACGCGGCCACCCAGTACATCCCACCGATCCCGGCCGTGCCGGGTGACGAGGGCGCCACCCAGTACCTCCCGCCCGTGCCGCCCGCGTCGACGGAGGGCGCCACCCAGTACCTCCCGCCGGTGGCGGCCGGTGCGCTGCCGCCGGAGTCGGCGGGCGAGCAGAGGCCCTACCCCGGTCGGACGCCGGGGCAGCCGGCGGCCGGACACTCCGACGCCGAGGCCACCCAGTACATCCCGCCCTACACCGGCCAGGCCCAGGGCGGCGACCGGCAGCCGCCGGCCGAGTTCGACAACCTCTTCCGCAGCGGCCCCGGGAACGACGAGGACCCGCCGGGTTCCACCCAGCAGCTCCCGCGCGTCCAGCAGCCGGACGCCTACGCCGCTCCGGCGCAGTCGCCGTACGGCTCCCCGCCCTCCTCGCACGCCCCGGCGCCCTCCCCCTACGGTTCGGGGCGGGACGACGAGGGGCGGCGCGGGGGCCGGTCGCGGGTGCCGCTGATCGCGGCCGTCGGGGTCGGCATCATCGTCCTCGGCGTGGGTGCCGGCGCGTTGCTCAGCGGCGGTGGTTCCAAGGGCCAGGCCGACGACGGCAAGACGGTCGCCGCCTCCTCCCCGGCCGCGCGGGACTCCGCCTCGCCGGCCGCCGACCCCGCCCGGCAGCAGGCCGTCGCGCTCGACAAGCTGCTCGCCGACAGCGGCAGCAGCCGTGCCTCGGTGATCCAGGCGGTGGCCGACGTCAAGCGGTGCGGCAACCTCGACCAGGCCGCCTCCAGCCTGCGCGGCGCGGCCAAGCAGCGCGGCCAGCTGGTCACCCGGCTCGGCGGGCTGTCCGTGGACAAACTGCCCTCCAGCGGTGATCTCACGGCCGCGCTGACCAAGGCGTGGCAGGCGTCAGCCGCGGCCGACAGCCACTACGCGGCGTGGGCCGACCAGACCAAGGGTGCCCACAAGAGCTGCCGGAAGGGCCACGCCCGCACCACCGGTGAGACCCAGGCCGGCAACCGGGAGAGCGGTACCGCCAGCGCGCAGAAGGCCAAGGCGGCGGGTCTGTGGAACGCGATCGCGAGGAAGTACGGGCTGACCCAGCGCCAGCCGACCCAGCTCTGACGCCCCGAGCCGTACGGCCACCGCACAGGGCGGCCGTACGGCTCGGCGCGGCACCGCCCCGGGTCACCGGGTCACTGCACGTCCGCGTCCTCGAGGGTCCGTGTCATGTCGGCGACCCCGTTGCTGCCGCCGATGCCCTCGCGGGCGGCGACCAGCTCGCCGCCCCGGACCACCTGGAGGGTCACGTTCGCGTTGACCAGCCGTGGGAAGCCCACGCCGGCGAGCTTGCCCTCGTACGGCCAGTGCAGGGTCGGGGTCAGGCCACCGGTGCGGACCCGCAGGCCGTCGTCGAGGGTGTGGCGCACGCTGTCGGCGCTCACCTCGCCGTCGCCGATCCTCTCCAGCACAGCCCGGAGCACGGTGTAGGCGATCCACGTCGTCTGCACTCCGGCGTCCGCGGGGTCGATGCGGTTGTCGCCGAAGGCCTCCTCGTTGATCACCTTCTTCATCGCGTCCCACCGCCCGTCCGACGCCGGCGGGTACCAGCCGGTGATGTACGCCCCCTCGTACGGCCCGGACGCCCCGCCCGTGGCGTTGATCACCGTCTGGTCGACGCTGCCGATCACGGTCGCCGTGCGCACCTTGGGAAACTCGTCCCGGGACCGCCGGAAGGAGTCCATGAAGGTGTCGGTGCGGTCGCCGAGCGCGGGTACCACGCAGCCCTCGCGCGTGAGGTCCTTGGTCGCGTAGCGCAGCGCCCGGCCGACCTGGCCGCTGTACTCGGTGGCGTCCTCGGCGGCCAGCTGGTCACCGGCGACGGCGTGCCGGCCCGCCTTCAGCCCCGAGTCGAGCATCGCGGGCAGCTCGTCGCCCGCGATGCTGTCGGGGCGCACCAGGGCCACGTTGCCGCAGTCGGCCGCGAGGGCCTGGCCCAGGCCCGCCAGCAGGGCGGGCTGGCCGCCGTTGACCGGGTACGACATCGAACCGGTGAACTCGTCGTTGGTGACGCCGTAGCCGCCTATGTAGGGGATGCCGGCGCCTTCCAGGGGGGCGAGGTAGGAGTCCCCGAACTGGCTGTAGGAGCCGACGACGGCGACCACGTTCTCGTCCGCCGCGCGCCGGGCGCACTTCGCCGCGCCCACGCTGTCGTTGTGGTCGTTGCAGGTCAGGACGTCCAGCCTGCGGCCGTGCACACCGCCGTGGGAGTTGATCCACTTCGCGTAGGCGCGGGCCATCGCGGGCATGCCGGGCTTGTTGGTGGCGTCGGTCTCCTGCGGCGCCCAGGTCATCACCTTCACCGAGGCGGCGGCCCCGGAGCCGGACGAGGTGCCGGGGACGACACCGCAGCCGGCGGTGAGCGACGCACACAGGGCCAGGGCGCCCGCCGCGAGTGCGGCGCCCCTGACGGGCCGGGGGAGTAAGGGAGCAAGGGTGCTGGTGCGTCGCCTGCCGGTCATGGACACACACGATTCCCTCACACCACTAACCCGAGAGTGACCCACCATCAACGAAAAGTGACGTCCGGGTGAATTGCGGGGGGCGGCGAGGCCCCCGTGACGAGGAACGTACGATCGATGACCGTGCAAGGTTCGGAGAACTCTTCCCGTCGCGGCCGTCGCTCCTCCACCATGGGCGGCATGCCCTTGAACGACATGCCGTGGTGGCGCTGGCGCAGCAACGTGCGCTCGGCGCTGCACATGCTCTCGGATCCGGTGTTCCAGCGCGACGTCTGGCTGGCCGGCGTCGACGGCTACGGCGACGTCACCGACGCGGTGTACCGGCTGGTGGAGGACACCTGGCTGGACAACTGGTCGGCGGAGAAGTACGTCGGCACGATATTCCGGGACTCCCAGGAGGCGGCGCTCGTCGACACCGCCGTACTGCGGGTGCTGCGGATCATGCACCAGGTCGGCCCGGACGCGCCGGTCGCGGTCTACCTGGACCACCACGGGTGGCCGGAGGCGGTGCGGGCGGCCCGGGACGCGCATCTGCGCCTCGCCGCGAGCGACGGTGACGACCCGGACGCCGTGCCCCGGACCCTGGACGTCCTGCGGATCATGACCAGGTCCGCTTAGCGGACGGCGGCCCGTGGCGCGGGGCCGGTGTGGGACCCTGTAGCGCATGAACGAGCAGTCCGCGGCCGCCGCCCCGGCCGACCAGTACGTCCTCACCCTCTCGTGCCCCGACAAAAAGGGCATCGTGCACGCCGTGTCCAGTTATCTGTTCATGACCGGCTGCAACATCGAGGACAGCCAGCAGTTCGGCGACCACGACACCGGTCTGTTCTTCATGCGGGTCCACTTCTCGGCCGAGGCGCCGGTGACGGTGGAGAAGCTGCGGGCGAGCTTCGCCGCGATCGGCGACTCCTTCCACATGGACTGGCAGATCAACCAGGCGGACGCGAAGATGCGCGTCCTGCTGATGGTCAGCAAGTTCGGGCACTGCCTGAACGACCTGCTGTTCCGGGCCCGGATCGGGGCACTCCCCGTGGAGATCGTGGGCGTGGTCTCCAACCACACCGATTTCGAGGAGCTGGTGGGCTCCTACAACATCCCCTTCCACCACATTCCGGTGACGAAGGACACCAGGGCGGAGGGCGAGGCGAAGCTGCTGGAGCTGGTGCGCGAGGAGAGCGTCGAACTGGTCGTCCTCGCCCGCTACATGCAGGTCCTCTCGGACGATCTGTGCAAGCGGCTCAGTGGCCGCGTCATCAACATCCACCACTCCTTCCTGCCGAGCTTCAAGGGCGCCAAGCCCTACCACCAGGCCCACGCCCGGGGCGTGAAGCTGATCGGCGCGACCGCGCACTACGTCACGGCGGACCTCGACGAGGGGCCGATCATCGAGCAGGAGGTCGAGCGGGTCGGCCACGACGTGACCCCGGACCAGCTGGTCGCCATCGGCCGCGACGTGGAGTGCCAGGCGCTGGCACGAGCGGTGAAGTGGCACGCGGAGCGCAGGATCCTGCTCAACGGCCGACGCACCGTGGTATTCGCCTGAGCGGTCCCGGGGCGTGCGTTGCCCCTCGGCCGCGGGCCTGTCGTGGCCGGTCGCGCAGTTCCCCGCGCCCCTGGGGGTGGGGCCACCGTGGTGTTCGCCTGAGCGGTCCCGGGGCTCGCGTTGTTCGTTGGCAGCGGGCCTGTCGTGGTCGGTCGCGCAGTTCCCCGCGCTCCTGGGGGTGGGCCGGTGGGGCGGCCGAAGGGGTGCGGGGGACTGTGTGAACGGTCTCCCGTCGGTTCTCCGGTCGGCGACCGAACCGGGTCTACTCGCTACATCCGGCTCAGTCCCGCCGCCGCGAACAGTACGGCCTTGATCGCCTCCCGGTCGCCGGACTGCCCTGCCGCCGCTTCCTCCGGCGGGATGTGGCCCGCCGCCAGTCGGCAGAACTCCACGCCGTCCAGGGCGACATGGGCCACCTCGAGGTCCGCGGAGCCCACCGCCGCCGGTGAGTCCAGCGGGATCAGCCACTCGCCGCCCGCCGCGCCCTCGATCTCCAGCCGCAGGCTGCGGCCGGGCGCGCCGGCGCTGACGAGGTGCGGGGTCGTGCCGGGCGCGGACAGCCCGGCGCGGCGCCGCTCGGCGAGCGCCACCGGCAGCATGCGCGCCGCGAGGTCGATCATCTGGTTCAGATGGCGTGGCGCGGGCGGCTCGTAGGGGTAGTCCACCGCCTCCGCGATGTCCTCCGCGTGCACCCAGCACTCGAAGGCGCGGTCCAGCATCGCGTCGTGCAGCGGCAGTTCGAAGGTGCCGTACGACACCCCGAGACCGCCCGAGTGGCTGCCCGTGAACGACACCGTGCGCACCAGGTTGTGGCTCTGCTCCCGCCAGGGCGCGCGCACCGAGCGCGTGGGCGGGAAGTGCGAGGCCCGCCAGAACGCCTCGGTGCGTCCGGCCGGCCCGGCGCCCTCGGCCGCCGCGGGGACCGCGACGAGCGGGTCCTCCAGGCCGAGCGCGGTCGCGATCAGCCCGTCCACCGACAGCAGATGGGCGATCACCCCGGCGACCGTCGTACGCCGGCTCGTGGGCGCGTCGGCGTCGAACCAGCGCAGCCGGACCGGCGCGTGCCACTCCGCGTCCCCGAAGTCCTGGAGCAGCGCGTCCAGGCGCGCGGTCTCGGCGTCGTACGGCGCGGCCCAGCCGGGTAGCGGGATGAGCGGCGGCCGGCGGTCCAGGCAGTTGGCCAGGACGCGGGTGCGCAGCCCCGGGTTCAGGTCGAGGCTCTCCGGCTGGTGCAGCAGTCCGACCGCCTCGCGCAGCCGGCGGGCCTCGTCGGCGCAGCTCCCGCAGGCGCCCAGGTGGTCCTCCACGGCGGCGGTCTCGGCCGCCGAGCAGGCGGCCAGTGCCCAGGCGCCGAGGAGCGACTTCAGGACATCGTGCGACAGGTCGAGCGGCACGGGCGCGGGCTCCCCCGGATCGGCGAGGTCGGGCGGCGAAAGCAGCGAAAGCCCGCTGTCCTCGACGGAGGCGCGGGGCAGCGGTATGCGCCGGGACCCGGCGGGCGCGGGGCCGCCGGTGCCGTGCGGCACCCCACCCGAACCGGTGTCCTCGCCCGGTCCGCCGTCCTCGCCGGGCGAAACGAACCGTCCCGCGCCGCTCACGCCGCTCCCCCGTACCCGGGAGGTGTCCCGGCGTCGTGGGCGGTGGACAGCAGTTGCAGTCCGAGGCGGAGCCGGCGGCGGGCCTCGTCCTCGGTGACGCCGAGGTCGCCGGCTGTCTGGCGGTAGTCGCGGCGCTGGAAGTAGGCCAGTTCGAGGGCCGCGCGCAGCGGGGCGGGCATCGAGTGGACGATGTAGTCGGCACGGGCGGCGACCGAGGCGCGGCGCACCTTGCGCTCCAGCTCCTCCGCCGAGCCGCCCCCGCGCGGCAACGCCGCGGTCTCGCTGTCGCGCAGCCGCTGCACGGCCAGCCGGTGGGTCACGGCGGCGACCCAGGAGCGCAGCGGCCCCTGCTTGGGGTCGTAGGTCTCGGGGTGTTCCCAGACATGGGCGAAGACATCACGGGTGACGGTGTCGGCGGCCCGCTCGTCCCCGAGGACGCGGTGGGCGAGGCTGTGGACGAGCGAGGCGAACCGGTCGTACAGCTCGCCGAGGGCGGCCGCCTCGCCGCGGGCCAGCCGCTGCTGCATCTTGCGGTCCCAGCGGGGCGGTACGTCCTTCTTCGCCATGTGGTCCCCTCCCCTCGCGCCTGTCCCGGCCCGGCCAGCCTGTCGGTGCCGTCCCCTCGAATGTAGTCGGCACCTGTGACAGTGCACGCCCCTTTGTGTCAATGTGCGCCCCCTGAAGCACCGCAGGTGATAGTGCCCTCTTCACGCAACCTTCACACAAAGCGCGCACATCCACGATCGAACAGGATCGGTAGTGACCAAAATAGGCCCGTTGTCGATCGCCGACGGTTTGTCCCGCGACGTTTCAGGGAACGGCCGCTGGGCAGCCGCGCGGAAAGAACCGTAGGAACTGCCTCCGTTTCCGGGCGGTTCCGGGAGGTCCGGCGAGCGGAGGGGCATGGCCGTGGCATTTCACGTGAACGGCGACGAACTGGGCGAGTGGGCCGTGCTCCGGGTCTCCGGGGAGCTGGACCTGATGACGTCGCCGCTGCTGCGCCAACGGGTGCACGACGTCGTCGCCGAGGGCCACCACAGTCTGGTGGTGGACCTCTCCGACGTGTTCTTCTGCGATTCCAGCGGGGTCGGCGTCCTGATCGCCGCCCGTCGGCTGATCCGCTCCTGCCAGGGCCGGCTGCGGCTGATCCTGCCGGACCGGGGCGCCGAGGACGGCTCGCACGTCAACCGGGTCCTCGGTGCGCTCGGCGTCCGCCGCCTCTTCGACGTCCACCCCGACCTGGACTCCGCGACCACGGACGAGGCGGGCCCCCTCTCGGCCTGACGATGCCACGCCGGGGTCGCGGAATTCCCCCGGTCCGGGCACAACCACCGGTTTCCCGCCGTCTGCCGGCCGCCCGCGTCGTACGCTCCCTGCCACAGCGACCCCTCCACAGGTAAGGCGGCCCGAACAGACATGGTCAGCACCGAGTACGAGCGCAGGATCGCCGCCCGGTTCGCCACCTTCGACCAGGACGGCAACGGATACATCGACCGCGAGGACTTCAGCGCGGCGGCCAAGGCGCTGCTCGCCGAGTTCGCCGTGACCGCCCGCTCCGACAAGGGGCAGGCGCTGTACGCCGGCGCGGAGGCCTTCTGGCAGGGCATGGCCGGCAT
Organism: Streptomyces sp. NPDC051452; assembly: GCF_044454765.1. Taxonomy (NCBI): domain Bacteria; kingdom Bacillati; phylum Actinomycetota; class Actinomycetes; order Kitasatosporales; family Streptomycetaceae; genus Streptomyces; species Streptomyces sp. NPDC051452. The sequence goes on along the minus strand of NZ_JBITEB010000002.1, from coordinate 296,649 downwards.
CGCGGACCGGGACGGCGACCAGCGCATCACCCGCGCGGAGTTCGTCACCGGCGCGGTCAAGCGCCTGCGCGACAACCCCGACGGCTTCGCCGAGATCGCCCGCCCCTTCCTGCACGCGGCGCTGGCCGTGGCGGACCCGGACGGGGACGGCCGGCTCACCGTGAGCGACACCGCGCGGGTGCTGCGGGTCCTGCGGGTGCCGGAGAGCGTCGCCGAGGCGGCCGCGGGCGCCCTCGACGCCGACGGCGACGGCAGCGTCGCCGAGCAGGACATCGTCCCCGCCTTCGCCCGCTACTTCACCGTGCCCGAATAGCGCTCGCGCAACCGGTACTTGAGCACCTTGCGCAGGGTGTCGTTGCGGGGCAGCGCCGCCACCACCTCCAGGCGTTCCGGCAGCTTGTGCACGGACAGACCCGCCGAGCGGAGGTGGGAGACGATGCCCGCCAGGGTCAACTCGGGTGCGCCCGGCGGCTGTTCCACCACCGCGCAGACCAGCTCGCCGCGTTCGGGGTCCGGCAGGCCGATCACCGCCGCGTCCCCCACCGCAGGGTGCGCGGCGAGCAGGTCCTCGATCTCCCTGGCGGAGATGTTCTCGCCCTTGCGGATGATCACGTCCTTCAGTCGGCCGGTGAGGACCAGATGGCCGGAGTCCGTCAGCCGGCCCAGGTCGCCGGTGCGCAGGAAGCCGTCGGCGTCGAAGGCCGCCGCCGACTGCGCGGGGTCCAGATAGCCCTGGCAGACGGCCTCGCCGCGCAGCCGCACTTCCCCGTCGACGATCCGGATCTCCATGTCCCGCGGTGGCCGCCCCTCGGTCGTGGCGAGGTGCTCGGCGCTGTCCTCCGGGTCGCCCATGGTGATCATGGGGACCTCGGTCATGCCGTAGCCGTGGGTGAGCTGGACGTCCATCTCGCGGACCACCGCGTGGTACAGCTCCGGCGGCTTGGGGGCGCCGCCGCCCGCGAGAAGCCGCAGGGAGGGGATCACCTTCTCGCCGGGACGCTTGCGCTGCTCGGCCAGGAACATGGAGTAGAAGGCCGTGGAGCCGCCGGCCACCGTCACCCCGTGCCGCCGGTACTCCGCCAGCGCGCCGGGCAGCGCGAAGTGCTCGAACAGCACCGCCGGGATGCCGTGCAGCAGGAGCATGACGGTGTAGTCGGGGCCGGCTATGTGGGCGTAGGGGAAGGCCATCGAACCGACGTCGGACGGTGTCAGCCGCAGCGCGTGGGCGAGGCAGGAGCCGGCCGCGATCAGTGAACGGTCGCTGTGCAGCACGCCCTTGGGGTCGGAGGTGGTGCCCGAGGTCCAGTAGATCCAGCGGACCGAGGTGCCCTCGGCGGGCGGCGCGGGCAGCACGGCCGGGTCGCCGTCCGGGAGGCGGTCGTACGCCTCGAAGACCCCCTCGGCGCCCAGACGGCGGGCCATCTCCGTGTGGTCGTGGCCCCGCCACACACCCGGGACCGCGAAGAACTCCGCCCTCGACTCCCTCAGTGCGAAGCCGACCTCCCGGTCCCGGTAGAAGGGGATGACGGGGGACTGTACGGCGCCCAGGCGGGCCAGCGCGAAGGAGAGCAGGACCGTCTCGATCCGGGTGGGCAGCTGCCAGGCGACCACCGTGCCGGGGCGCACGCCCATGCCGTACAGGCCGGCGGCGACGCGTTCGGCGCGCTCGCGCAGGGCGCCGAAGGTGAGCCGGCGCCCGCCCTGGAGCAGGACCGGGAGGTCGGGGGAGAGCCCGGCCCGGCGGACGAGCAGGTCCCACAGGGTGCGGGCGGAACTCAGGGAGTGCGGGGTCTCGTTCACGGATGCCCCCTCCTTGGCTGACGGCTCGTCAGGTGACATGCTATCTGACGCACCATCAGATAAGTACCGTCCGGCGGAGGGGACCCATGGCGACCGAACTGCCCCGCATCATCAGCGTCGACGACCACGTGATCGAGCCGGCGCACCTCTTCGAGACCTGGCTGCCGGCCCGGTACCGGGACCGGGGACCCCGGCCGCTGACCGCGGGCATCGGGGAACTGGCCTACGTCGCCGGCAAGTACCAGATCACCATGGACCCGCAGGGGCAGCCGACGGACTGGTGGATCTACGAGGACCTGAAGTTCCCGTACAAGCGGAACATCGCCGCCGTCGGCTTCGACCGGGACGAGATGACGCTGGAGGGGATCACCCGGGAGCAGATGCGGCGCGGCTGCTGGGACCCCAAGGCCCGCCTGGCGGACATGGACCTCAACCACGTCGAGGCCAGTCTCTGCTTCCCGACCTTCCCGCGCTTTTGCGGGCAGACCTTCGCCGAGGCGCACGACAAGGAGGTCGCCCTCGCCTGTGTACGCGCCTACAACGACTGGATGGTGGAGGAGTGGTGCGGGGACAGCGGGGGCCGGCTGATCCCGCTGTGCCTGATCCCGCTGTGGGACGTGGACCTGGCCGTCGCCGAGATCCGGCGCAACGCCGGGCGCGGGGTGCGGGCCGTCACCTTCTCCGAGATCCCCACCCACCTGGGGCTCCCCTCGATCCACTCCGGCTACTGGGACCCGTTCTTCGCCGTCTGCCAGGAGACCGCAACGGTCGTCAACATGCACATCGGCAGCAGCTCCCAGATGCCGGCCGCCTCGCCGGACGCGCCGCCCGCCGTGCAGGCCTCGCTCAGCTTCAACAACGCGATGGCCTCGATGATGGACTACCTCTTCAGCGGGGTCCTGGTGAGGTTCCCGCGGCTCACCCTCGCCTACTCCGAGGGCCAGATGGGCTGGGTGCCGTACGCCCTGGAGCGCGCCGACGACGTGTGGGAGGAGCACCGGGCCTGGGGCGGGGTGCGCGACCTGGTCCCCGAGCCGCCGTCGACGTACTACTACCGGCAGATCTTCTGCTGCTTCTTCCGCGACAAGCACGGCGTCGCCTCGATCGACGCCGTGGGCCGCGACAACGCCACCTTCGAGACCGACTACCCGCACGTCGACTCGACCTTCCCGCACACCAGGGAGGTCGCCCTGGACCACGTCAAGGGCCTCGACGACGAGACGGTCCACAAGCTCATGCGGGGCAACGCCATCCGCATGCTGGGCCTGGACCTGGACCGGGACCTCGACCGGCGGCGCGGGTGATGGACCTCTCCCGCACACCGCAGGAGGAGGAGTTCCGGGCCCGGCTGCGGGAGTGGCTCGGCAAGGCGCTGCCCACCCTGCCGGCCCGGCCCTCGCCCGACGACTGGCCCGGCCGCCGCGCCTACGACCTCGGCTGGCAGCGCATGCTGTACGACGCCGGGTACGCCGACGTCCACTGGGACGCCTCCCCGACCACGCGGCTGATCTTCCTGGAGGAGACCGAGAGGGCGGGCGCGCCCTACGTCGGGGCCAACTTCGTCGGGCTGCTGCACGCCGGGCCCACCATCGCCGCCGAGGGCACCCCCGGGCAGCGGGCGCGCTGGCTGTCGCCGATCCTGCGCGGTGAGGAGGTCTGGTGCCAGGGGTTCAGCGAGCCCGGCGCCGGCTCCGACCTGGCCGCGCTGCGCACGCGCGCTCGGCGCGACGGCGACCACTACGTGGTGACCGGGTCCAAGATCTGGACCTCGCACGCCGAGGTCGCCGACTGGTGCGAACTGCTGGTTCGCACCGACCCGGACGCGCCCCGGCACCGGGGCATCACCTGGCTCGCCCTGCCGATGGACGCGGACGGCGTCACCGTTCGGCCGCTGCGCACGCTCGCCGGGTCGGCCGAGTTCGCCGAGGTGTTCCTCGACGAGGTGCGGGTGCCGGTCGCCAACCGGGTCGGCGCGGAGAACGACGGCTGGCGGGTGACCATGGTGACCCTCTCCTTCGAGCGCGGCACGGCCTTCGTCGGGGAGGTCGTCGCCTGCCGCCGCACCCTCGCCGAGCTGGCCCGGACGGCACGCGACAACGGCCGCTGGGACGACGCCGTGCTGCGCCGCCGCCTCGGCCGGCTCGACGCCGAGTTCCGGGCGCTGTGGCGGCTGGTGCAGTGGAACGTGAGCGAGGCGGAGGCGAGCGGCGGGGTGCCGGGGACCGGGGGCTCGGTCTTCAAGCTGCGCTACTCCCACGCCCGCCAGGAGCTGTACGACGCGGCCGCCGAGGTCCTCGGTCCGCAGGGCCTCGATCTGGACCGCCCCTGGGTGCTGGAGCGGCTGTCCGCCCTGTCGTACACGATCGCCGCCGGCACCTCGCAGATCCAGCGCGACATCGTGGCCGAGCGCATCCTCGGCCTGCCCAGGCGATGACGGCCATGTCCGCCGCCGGCCTGGCCCGAAAGCCCCGGTCCGCCCGAAGGAGCCGAGCGTGCGATTCCAACTCGACGAGGGTCAGCGCGCGTTGCGGGCCGGCGTGCGGGAGCTGCTGGAGCGGTGCTTCGGCCGGGAGCAGCTGCGGACGGCCGTCGACGCGCCGGGCCGGATCGACCGGGCCCTGTGGCGGGCGCTGGGCACGGCGGGGTTCTTCGCCCTGCGGCTGCCGGAGGCGGACGGCGGGGTCGGACTGGGTCTGCCCGAGGCGGTGCTGGCCTTCGAGGAGGCGGGCCGGGCCCTGCTCCCGGGGCCGCTCGTGGCCACCCACCTGGCGGCCGGCTCCGTGCCCGGCGCCGCCGCCGGGGAGACGGTCGTGACGGCCGTGGACGGTCCGCTGGTGGAGTGGCTGGAGGCGGCCGACGTGGTCCTCGGGGACGCCGGCGGTGCCCTGCCGCTGCGGTCGGTGGACCCGCTCACGCCCCTGCACCGGGTGCCGGGTGCCGTGGCCGGTGCGCCCGAGGATCCCGTGGCCTGCCTCCTCGGCGCCGCCGAGCAGCTCGGCACGGCCGTCCGGGTGTGCGAACTGGCCGTGCAACACGCCCGGACGCGTGAGCAGTTCGGCCGGCCGATCGGGGCCTTCCAGGCCGTCAAACACCTGTGCGCGGACCTGCTGGTGCGCAACGAGACCGCCCGCGTCGCCGTCTACGCCGCCGCCGTGACCGCCGACGACGCCGACATCGCCGCCGCCCGGCTGCTCGCCGATGAGGCCGCCGTGCGCGGGGCCCGTGACTGCCTCCAGGTGCACGGCGGCATGGGGTTCACCTGGGAGGCGGACGTACATCTGCATCTGAAGCGGGCCTGGGTGCGGGCCCGGCGCGGTGGCGGGAGCGCGGTGAGCGAGGAGCTTCTGGCCGCGCGGCTGGCCCGCTGACCGGCCGCCGGGCCCGCCCTCCCGCCACCCGAAAAGCAATGGCCCAAGATGTCACGGATCGTGGCGCCTTGGAATCACGGAGCGTCGATACCGGGTTGTGTCCCTTTCGCGACTCGTCACGGCCTGGAGTCGGGGGCCCGCTCCGGTACCTTGTGTGGGATGCGAGTGGCTGCGAGCACGGGCCGTGCCGGTGGCGCCCCTGGGGTGATGCCGGTCCGCGCGGTGCGCGCCGCTGTTCGCGGGGCGGTCAGGGCCTGTGTCGCCGCCTGTTCGACTCCCCGACGCGAGCGTCGCACAGTATGCCTCACGCGTACTCCTTCGCGCTGGAATATGCCCGAAGCGCTTGTTGGGGTGACTGTACGTCAACCATGCTGTCGCGTAAGGGAATCACGTTCCGTGACCCTTGCTCTGGCCGTTGTCCTGGCCATGCAGAAAATGGCTACGATCGTGGCCCTCGTCGTGCCGCTCGTCACGGCTCGCGCCGTGTCGCCGGGGTGGCGTCGGTTCATGTGTCCGCCGGTTCGGATGGTGTGAGCGGTGCAGGTGCTTCAAGTGCAGCTGGAGATCCGGCCCGACCCCGCGGAGGTGGGACGGGCCAGGAGGTGGGCCCGCTCGCGGCTCGCCGGGTCTGGGATAGGGGCCGACGAGCCGTTGGCCGAGACCCTGATCCTGCTCGTCTCCGAGCTGGTGACCAACGCCGTGGTGCACACCGGCCGGCCGGCCGTGCTGCGGCTCTCCCTGCCGGACCCGGCGACCCGTGCCGCGCCCTCGGCCCCGGTGCGCGTGGAGGTGGCCGACACCAGCTCCCGCGCCCCCGTGCCGCGGTGCGCCGGCGACGAGGCGACCGGCGGCCGCGGCCTGGCGCTCGTGGACTGCCTGGCCGACCGCTGGGGCTGGAGTGCCGAGGGCGCGGGCAAGAGCATCTGGTGCGAACTGGACCGCTGCGCGAAGCCCGGTGAGAGCGCGGCGATGGCGTACGGGTGCGGACTGTCCGCTTACGAGGGACTGGCCTTCGAGGCCGTGTAGACCCCCGGTGCGCGGATGCGCCGGGGGTGCACCCGTGCGCGGGCGCCGTGCCCGGGACGTACGCGACATATCACCGTTCCGGCGTTGACGACTCGTCCTGGCCTGATCACGCTGGTGGGCGTCGATTCGCCGCGAGGGGACGGCGAGGGCCCGGATGACGGCGGTCCTCGTCGAGTGTGGGTCGTAGCGGTCGGTGGCGCGTGCGCACAGCGGTGGGGGGAGCGCGCCACCGACCGGCGCCGCGGACCCCGCGGCGGGCGCGGGCGCCTCACAGGATCGCCACCGGCGCCACCGGCGTCCCCGTCGCGCCGACGAACGGCTCCGGCATCGCCGACAGCAGGAACGCGTACCGCCCCTCTTCTCCACAGGCTGTGGACAACTCTTCGAGATTCCAGTTCTGGCCCTGCGGCATCCCCATCTCCACCAGGTCCAGGGCGTGCACGGGCAGCCACAGGTCCTCGATCTCGGGCGGGAAGATCTCGAAGGTGAGCGTGTCGTTCGCGACCGCCGCCACATCGCGCGCGTGGAACCACTCCGGGCAGCGCACGGAGAGACCCGGTGACGGATAGCCGTACCCGTGCCGGTCCCCGGACAGGTACACCCGCAGCTGGCCGGTGCGCACGAGCACGATGTCCCCGGGGCGCACCCGGACCCCGCCGAACTCCTCCGCGGCCCGCAGGTCCTCCGGCGTCACCGCGTGCCCGCCCTCCAGCCGGTCGGTGCCCCGCGCCCGGGCCACGTCCAGCAGCACCCCGCGCGAGACGATGTGCCGGGCCTTGTCGATGCCGCCGAACCCGGCGCCCCCGTGCGCGGTGACCGTGTGCGCCGGCCGGCCGTTGTAGAGCGTGCCCGAGTGCGAGACGTGGGTGAGCGCGTCCCAGTGGGTGCCCGCCTGCAGCCCCATGGTCACCGCGTCGTCGCTGCACGCGACCGTGCCGGGGCCGAACAGCTCCTGGTTGATCTGCACCATCACGTGCAGCGGATTGACCCTGCCCGGGATCACCCCGGTCTGCACCCCGTCCTGGCTCAGCGGCAGCGCCAGCGGCACGCGGCGGCCGGAGCGCACCTCGGCGGCCGCCCGGCGCACCACCTCGTCGGTGATGAGGTTCAGCGTGCCGATCTCGTCGTCGGTGCCCCAGCGCCCCCAGTTGTTCACGCGCCCGGCGATCTCGTGGAACTCCTCGGGCAGTGCCATCCGGTTCCTCCCCGGGGGTTGTGTCCGCGCGTCCTGCGCGCCATAAAATCTAACGGACCGTCAGAAACCGCGGGAAGGGGCCGGGTGTGGGGAACTTCTTGGCAGGCAAGGTGGTCGCCGTGACCGGCGCCGGACGCGGCATCGGACGGGCCGTCGCGCTCGCCGCGGCGGCCGCGGGCGCGAAGGTCGTCGTCAACGACTACGGGGTCTCCACCGACGGCACCGCACCGGCCGCCGAGGTCGCCGAGTCGGTCGTCAAGGAGGTCGAGGCGGCGGGCGGCGAGGCCGTCGCGGTCGCCGACGACATCTCCACGATGGCCGGCGGGCAGCGGGTGGTGGACACGGCCCTGGACTCGTACGGCCGCCTCGACGGGGTCGTGTGCGTGGCGGGCATCCTGCGCGAACGCATGCTGTTCAACATGACCGAGCGGGAGTGGGACCCGGTCCTCGCCACCCATCTCAAGGGCACGTTCACCGTCTTCCGGGCCGCCTCCGCCGTCATGCGCGCCCAGAAGTGCGGCACCCTCATCGGCTTCACCAGCGGCAACCACCAGGGCTCGGTCTCCCAGGCCAACTACAGCGCGGCCAAGGGCGGCGTCATCTCGCTGGTGCGCAGCGCCGCGCTGGGCCTGCACAAGTACGGGGTGACCGCGAACGCCGTGGCCCCGGTGGCCCGGACGCGGATGTCGGCGAACGTGCCGACGGAGCTGAGCGAGATCGGCGAGCCGGAGGACGTCGCCGCGCTGGTGGTCTACCTGCTGTCCGACCGGGCGAAGGAGCACGGGGTCACCGGGCAGGTGTACACGGTCGCCGGACCCAAGATCGCGGTGTGGGCCCAGCCGCGCGAACTGCGCGCCCTGTACGGCGAGGGGACCTGGACACCGGAGCGGATCGCGCAGTCGCTGCCGGGGTCGGTCGGCGTGGACCCGATGCCGATGCTCGCCCGGCTCGCGGCGATGGAGGAGGCGGCGCGCAGCGGATCCCGGCCGAACGCCGGCTAGGAACCGTCTGACAATTCGCGTCTGCCGCGCGATGCCATGCGCGCACCGCGGAACGGTTCACGGGCCGGCGACCGCCGGCCCGGTGGTGACGGGCACTCGATCCAAGGCGGATGGCATGGACTTCGGGTTCAGCGAAGAGGACGAGGCGTTCCGCGTCGAGGCTCGCGCCTGGCTGGCCGCGCACGCCGGCACGGACACCGGGGGGCGCGCCTGGGAACGGACCCTGGGCAAGGCCGGCTGGATCGGCCTCGGCTGGCCGGAGGCGGGGTACGGCAACCGGACCGCCGGCCTCACCCGGCAGGTCGCCTGGGCGGAGGAGTACGCCCGCTCGTCCGCGCCCCCGCGCTCGGGGCACATCGGCGAGAACCTGCTCGCCCCCACCCTGCTCGCCCACGGCACCGACGCGCACAAGGCCCGTTTCCTGCCCCCGATCGCGGCCGGCGAGGAACTGTGGTGCCAGGGCTACAGCGAACCGGGCGCCGGTTCCGACCTCGCCGGCGTCCGCACGGTGGCGGTGCCCGACGGCCCGCACTACCGGATCACCGGGCAGAAGACCTGGACCTCGCTGGCCCGGGACGCCGACTGGTGTTTCGTGCTTGCCCGCACCGACCCGGACTCCCGCCGCCACCACGGGCTGGGCTTCCTGCTCGTCCCGATGGACCAGCCGGGTCGCGTCGAGGTCCGCCCGATCCGCCAGCTGACCGGCACCAGCGACTTCAACGAGGTCTTCTTCGACGGGGCGTACGCGCGCGCCGAGCACCTCGTCGGCGGCGCGGGAGAGGGCTGGCGGGTGGCGATGAGCCTGCTCGGCTTCGAACGCGGCGTGTCCACCCTGGCCCAGCAGATCGGGTTCGCCGAGGAGCTGGCCCGGGTGGTGCGGGCGGCGAGGGCGAGCGGGGCCGTGCACGACCCGGTCGTGCGCGCGCGGCTCGTCCGGCAGTGGGCCGAGCTGCGGACCATGCGCTGGAACGCCCTGCGCACCCTCGGCGGCCTCGCCGACCCGGGCGCGCCCAGCGTGGCCAAGCTGCTGTGGGCGGGCTGGCACCAGCGGCTGGGCGAGCTGGCGGTACAGGTGCGGGGCGCGGCGGCCACGGCCGGGCCGGCGGACTGGTCGCCCGCCGCGCCGTACGAACTCGACGCGGCCCAGCACCTGTTCCTCTTCTCCCGGGCCGACACCGTCTACGGCGGCTCGGACCAGGTCCAGCGCGGAATCGTCGCCGAGCGCGTGCTCGGTCTGCCCAGAGAGCCCAAGGGGGCTGTGTGATGCGTGGCGTGGTGTTCGACGGCGGCGAGGTCCTGGTGGTGGACGACCTGGCGGTGCGCGAGCCGGGGCCCGGCGAGGTGCTGGTGGCGATAGCGGCGGCCGGGCTGTGCCACAGCGACCTGTCCGTGGTGGACGGCACCATCCCCTTCCCGGTGCCGGTGGTGCTGGGCCACGAGGGCGCGGGGGTGGTCGAGGCGGTGGGGGCCGGGGTCACGCATGTCGCGCCCGGCGACCACGTGGCGCTGTCCACGCTCGCGAACTGCGGCACCTGCGCCGACTGCGACCGGGGGCGGCCGACGATGTGCCGGCGGGCGATCGGACGCCCGGGCACGCCGTTCACCCGGGGCGGGGCGCCGGTGTACCAGTTCGCCGCCAACTCGGCCTTCGCCGAACGCACGGTCGTCAAGGCCGTACAGGCGGTGCGGATCCCCGCGGACATCCCGCCGGCGTCCGCCGCGCTGATCGGGTGCGGAGTGCTCACCGGCGTGGGGGCGGTGCTGAACCGGGCCCGGGTGGAGCGCGGGGACAGTCTCGTCGTGATCGGTACGGGCGGGATCGGACTGAACGTGCTCCAGGGCGCGCGACTCGCGGGCGCCCTGCGGATCGTGGCCGTGGACAGCAATCCGGCCAAGGCGGCGGTGGCCCGGCGGTTCGGCGCGACCGACTTCCTGACCTCGGTGGACGCCGTGCGGGACCTCCTGCCCACGGGGGCCGACCACGCCTTCGAGTGCGTCGGCCGCGTGGAGCTGATCCGTGCCGCCATCGACCTCCTCGACCGGCACGGCCAGGCCGTCCTGCTCGGCGTGCCGCCCGCCACGGCCGAGGCGTCCTTCCTGGTCTCCTCGCTCTACCTGGACAAGTCCGTCCTCGGCTGCCGCTACGGCTCCTCGCGCCCCCAGGCCGACATCGCCCTGTACGCCGAGCTGTACCGGGAGGGCCGGCTGCTGCTCGACGAGCTGGTGACGGCCGTCTATCCCGTGGAGGACTTCGCCAAGGCCCGCGCGGAGGCGGAGGCGGGCCGGGTGGCGCGGGCGGTGCTCACCTTCTGACCGCACGGGTCCCCGGCCCCGTTCGCCGCCGTCCGGAAGGTCCGCCGGTAGGCCGTGGGGGTCACCCCGAGCGCCTGCTGGAGATGCTGGCGCATCGACTGGGCCGTGCCGAAGCCGGCCTCGCGGGCCACCTGGTCCATGGTCAGGTCGCTGGACTCCAGGAGGTGGCGGGCGCGTTCCACCCGCTGCCGGGAGAGCCACCGGCCGGGGCTCACGCCGACCTCCTCGCGGAACCGGCGGGTGAAGGTGCGCACCGACATGGCCTCCTGCTCGGCCATGTCCCGCAGCTGGATCGGCTCGTGCAGACGGTCCAGCGCCCAGGCGCGGGCCGCGGTGGTGGTGGCCAACTGCGGGTCGGGTACCGGGCGTTCGATGTACTGGGCCTGGCCGCCGTCGCGGTGCGGTGGTACGACCGTACGCCGGGCCACCTCGTTGGCGACCGCCGTGCCGAAGTCGCGGCGCACCATGTGCAGGCACAGGTCGATCCCCGCGGCGACCCCGGCCGAGGTGAGCACGTCACCGTCGTCGACGAACAGCACGTCCGCGTCGACCCGGACCCGCGGGAACATCCGCTGGAAGCGCACGGCGTCGGCCCAGTGCGTGGTCGCCGGGCGGCCGTCGAGAAAGCCCGCGGCGGCGAGGACGTAGGCACCGGTGCAGATGGAGGCCAGCCGGGTGCCGGGGCGGACCCGGGCGAGCGCTCGGGCCAGTTCGCCGGTGAGCCGGCCCTCCTCGAAGACCGGTCCCAGCTCGTACGACGCCGGGACGATCACCGTGTCGGCGTCCGCCAGCGCCTCCGGGCCGTGCGCGACGTGCAGGGCGAAGTCGGCGTCCGTCTCGACCGGGCCGGGCGGCCGGACGGAGCAGGTGACCACCTCGTACAGCCGCCGCCCCCGCGCGTCCGTCGGACGGCCGAAGATGCGGTGCGGGATGCCCAGCTCGAAGGGCAGCAGCCCGTCGAGGGCCAGGACGACGACCCGGTGCGGACGGAACCCCTCGGTGAGAGCCATGGCCCGATCCTAACGAATGCTGTCCTTCGGGCCACTCGATGCGCGGGAACGGAAACCGGACCCTGGATGATGTGTCTCAGACAACCGCAGCCGCCGCCCCCGTCCAGGAACCGGCCGACCGGCACCGCCGCGTGCACCGCGCCTGGCTCGTCGCCGCCGTCACCTTCGTCACGATCATCGGAGCGGCCGCCTTCCGCTCCCTGCCCGGACTGCTCGTCGACCCGCTGAACGAGGAGTTCGGCTGGTCGCGCGGCACGATCGGCGCGGCCGTCTCCGTCAACCTCGCGCTGTACGGCCTCACCGCCCCCTTCGCCGCCGCGCTGATGGACCGTTTCGGCATCCGCCGGGTGGTCGCGGTGGCGCTGACGGTGATTTCGCTCGGCTCCGGTCTGACCGTGTGGATGACGCGGCCCTGGCAGCTGTGGCTGTGCTGGGGCCTGCTGGTCGGCCTCGGCAGCGGCTCGATGGCCCTCGCCTTCGCGGCGACCGTCACCAACCGGTGGTTCACCACCCGGCGCGGTCTGGTCAGCGGCATCCTCACCGCCGCGTCCGCCTCCGGCCAGCTGATCTTCCTGCCGCTGCTGTCCTGGATCGTGGAGCGCCACACCTGGCGCCCGGCCGCCGTCACGGTCGCCCTGGCCGCGCTCGCCGTGGTCCCCTTCGTCTGGATCCTGCTGCGCGACCACCCGGCCGACGTCGCGCAGAAGCCTTACGGCTCCCGGGAGTTCGTGCCCAAGCCGGCGCCGGTCACCGGCGCCGCCCGCCGCACCCTGACGGTCCTGTCCTCCGCCGTGCGCACGGGCACCTTCTGGCTGCTCGCCGGCACCTTCGCGATCTGCGGCGCCTCCACCAACGGCCTGATCCAGACCCACTTCGTGCCCGCCGAGCACGATCACGGGATGCCGGTCACCACGGCGGCCTCGCTGCTCGCGGTCATCGGTGTGTTCGACGTGGTCGGCACGGTCGCCTCCGGCTGGTTCACCGACCGCTTCGAACCGCGCCGCCTGCTCGCCGTCTACTACGCCCTGCGCGGTGTCTCCCTGGTGTTCCTGCCGATGCTGCTGGGCCCGGCCGTGCATCCGCCGATGCTGTTCTTCATCGTCTTCTACGGCCTCGACTGGGTGGCGACCGTGCCGCCGACCCTGGCGCTGTGCCGGGAGCAGTACGGCGAGGACAGCGCCATCGTCTTCGGCTGGGTGCTCGCCTCGCACCAGGTCGGCGCGGCGCTCGTCGCCTACCTCGGCGGTCTCGCCCACGATGTCTTCGGCACCTACGACCCGGTCTGGTACGCCTCCGGCACCCTGTGCGCGGCGGCCGCCCTGATGTCCCTGGTGATCCGCCGGACCCGGGGGACCGCGCTGCCGGCCGTGTCCTGAGCGGCCGTGTCCCGGCCGGCGGCTCAGCCGGTGCCGAGCCGGGCGAACCGTCCGCGGTGGAACAGCAGCGGCTCGACCGGCTCCTCGGCGCCGAGTGCGGTCACCCGGCCCACGACGACGAGGTGGTCGCCGCCGGTGTGCACGGCGTGGACGGCGCAGTCGATCCAGGCGGCGGCACCGGCGAGGCGGGGGGAGCCGGAGACGGGCGCCGGGTCGTACGCCACCCCGGCGAACTTGTCGGCACCGCTGACCGCGAAGGCGCGGCACAGGTCGCCCTGGCCGGCGCCGAGGACGTTGACGCAGAAGACCCCCGCCCGGGCGATGCGGGGCCAGGTCGTCGACGTACGGCCCACCATGAAGCAGACCAGGGGCGGATCGAGGGAGAGGGAGGAGAAGGACTGGCAGGCGAACCCGGCGGGCGGCGAGGCGTCGGCCGCCGGCGCGGTGATCACGGTGACGCCGGTCGGGAAGGCCCCCAGCACCCGCCGGAACTCACCCTGCTCCACCGGCGCCCGCTCACCGTCGCGTACGCATCGCAACTCCGGGCGGGGCAAGGCCTCCACGGGCCGGGGAGCCGGCGGAGCCGACCCGAGATGACGAACGGCGGCGGCGGCCGCCCCAGCGTGTCCCATCACCGTCCCATTGAAGCTGACGCCGCGTCAGGTAACAAGGCCGATGACCGGCCGGATCGACGCGGTCGCTCGCTTGGCTTTCCTGATGATGAAAACGCTACGTTGCGTTCCAAGTGACGGCAATACACATGTTGCACTGTAGCCACGTAACGCCAGCTTATTCGTGGAAAGTGCTTCTGCCCGTAACGCAACAACCGCCATCGCGATCATTGCAATGAGCGAGAAGTGAACGCTAGGGTGGGGCGGACAGGGACCGTCACGGAGGATCACCGAGGAGACCCGCGATGCCGGGAGGCAGGCTCACCCAGCAGGAACGCCAGCAGATCGCGTCCGGGCTGGCCGACAGCCTCGCCTACGCCGAGATCGCCCGGCGCCTCGACCGCCCCACCTCGACGATCACACGTGAGGTGATGCGCAACGGCGGCCCCACCGCCTACCGCGCCGACCTGGCCCACCGTGCCACCGAACGCCGCGCCCACCGGCGCAGGCCCGCCGCCACCCGCGGCGCGGAGTCCGCCCCCCAGCCGCACGGACGCGACGCGGAGGCCGTGGCCGAGTACGAGGAGACGCTCACCGCGGTCCTGATCGCCTCGGGTGTGCCCAAGATGGCGGCGAGGGTGCTGACCTGCCTGTTCACCACCGACGAGGGCAGCCTCAACGCGTCCGGGCTCGCCGGGCGCCTCCAGGTCAGCCCGGCCTCCATCTCCAAGGCGATCAGCTTCCTGGAGAGTCAGAGCCTCGTCCGCCGGGAGCGCGACGAACGCCGCCGCGACCGGTACGTCGTCGACGACGAACTCTTCTACCAGGCGACGATCGCCAGCGCCCGGGCCAACGACCGCCTCGTCGCGACCGCACGCCAGGGCGTCGCCGTCCTCGGCCCCAGCACCCCGGCCGCCGCCCGCCTGGAGAACATCGCCCGCTTCCTCGACTTCATCAGCGAGAGCATCACCCGCGCCGCCGACCAGGCCCGCGAGGTCCTCCACACCAAGACCGGGGCGGCCGGGGAGGGCACCGCCCCGCCCGAGCACCGCTGAGAAGTGGCCCTTGGGCCGGGCCCTCACCGCCCCCGGAACTCCGGCTCCCCGCGCTCGGCGAACGCGCGCAGGCCCTCCCGGGCGTCCCGGGTCGTCATGTTGAGCTCCTGCGCCCACGCCTCCGCCACGAAGGCGGCCGGGCGGTCGGCGTCGAGGGAGGCGTTCACCAGCTGCTTGGTCAGGGCCAGGGCCCGGGTCGGGCCGGCGGCCAGGCGGGTCGCCCACTCCCGGGCGGTCTTCGCCAGCTCGCCGTCCGCCACCACCCGGTTGACCAGTCCCAGCCGGTGCGCGTCCGCCGCCGGGACCGCGTCCCCGAGGAACATCAGCTCCTTCGCCCGCTGCGGGCCCACCAGCCGGGTCAGCAGATAGGCGCCCCCGCCGTCCGGCACCAGACCGCGCCGCACGAACACCTCGATGAACCGGGCGGACTCGGCGGCCAGCACCAGGTCGCAGGCGAGCGCCAGATGCGCGCCGAGCCCGGCCGCCGTGCCGTTGACGGCGGCCAGTACCGGCTTCTCGCAGTCCAGTACGGCCGCGATCAGGCGTTGGGCACCCAGGCGCAGGGTGCGGGCCACGTCACCCGCGACCCGCTCACCGGAGCCGGCGGACCCGCGCAGATCGGCTCCGGCGCAGAAGCCGCGCCCGGTGCCGGTCAGCACCACCGCCCGCACGGCCGGGTCCGCGGACGCCTCGGCCAGCAGCCCGACGAGCCGGTCGCGCAGGGCGGGCGTGAGCGCGTTCAGGACCTCCGGACGGTCGAGAGTGATGTACGAGACGTGCTCGCGCACCTCGTGCGCGATCCCGCTCACCGGCACACCACCAGCGCGTCCAGTGCCACCGCGCCCTGTCCGTGCGGCAGCACCATCAGCGGGTTGATGTCCAGCTCGTCGATGTGGTCCCCCAGTTCCAGCGCCATGCGCTGCACCCGCAGGACCACCTCCACCAGTGCCTCCCGGTCGGCCGGCGGCCGGCCCCTGACCCCGTCCAGCAGGGCCCGGCCGCGCAGGTCGTCGAGCATGTCCCGGGCCTGGTCCTCGCCGAAGGGCGGAACCCGGACCGCCGCGTCGCGCAGCACCTCCACCAGCACCCCGCCGAGCCCGACGGTCACGGTCGGCCCGAACAGCTCGTCGTGCGTCACCCCCACCACCATCTCCACGCCCTGCTCGACCATCTGGCACACCAGGACGCCGTCCAGCGGGACACCCTCGTAGCGGGCGATGTCGGTCAGCTCGCGGTAGGCGTCCCGGACCTGGCTGGCCGAGGTCAGTCCGATCTTCACCAGGCCCAGTTCGGTCTTGTGGGCGAGCCGGCCGCCCGAGGCCTTCATGACCACCGGGTAGCCGACCTGCGCGGCCGCCCGGACGGCCGCCGCCGCGCTGGTCACCAGCTGTTCGCGGGGCACCCGGATGCCGTAGGCGCGCAGCAGCTGCTTGGCCGCGTGCTCGCTGAGCTGACAGCCCGGCCGCATCAGCGCCTCTGCCTTGCGGAAGGAGGGGGACAGGGTGCGCGGGGCCTCGTCGAAGGGGGAGCGGTAGCGGCTCGCGAAGCGGTGGTGCTCCAGCCAGGCGCGGACGGCGGTCAGACAGTTGCCGACGGTCCGGAACGTGGCCACGCGGGAGGAGCCCAGCAGCACCTCCCGGTACGCGGGCTCGGTGCCCACCGGCGACCCCCACACCACGCACACCAGCTTGTCGGTCTCCTCGGCGGCCTGGACGAGGTCGGCCACGAGTCTGTCGCTGAGCGGCGGGAAGGGCCCGGTGACCGGGCAGATGAGCACCCCGACGGCCGGGTCGGCCAGGATCGCGTCGATGATCTTCCGGCCGCGCTCGTCGCCGACCGGGTGGCCGCCGTTGTCCACCGGGTTGGCGACGCCGAGGTACTCCGCTATCCACTGGTGCAGTTCGGCCTGTTTGGCCTCGGACAGGCGCGGGAGCCGCAGCCCGGCCGCCGTGGCGAGGTCGGCGACATGGGCGCCGGTGCCGCCGGAGATGGAGCAGATGGCGACGCCGTCCGCCCGCGGGGCGCGGGCGCGGGCCAACAGAGCGGCGGTGTCCTGGAGTTCGTCCAGGCCGTCGACGCGGATCACGCCGTACTGGCGCATGGCCGCGTCCACCACGTCGTCGGCGCCGGTGAGCTTGCCGGTGTGCGAGGCGGCCGTACGGGCCCCGGCCTCGGTCCGCCCCACCTTCACGGCGACCACCGGGACCGCCCGGCGGGCGGCGCGGTCGGCGGCCAGCAGGAAGGCGCGGCCGTCCTTCAGGCCTTCCAGGTAACAGGCGATGGCGCCGACCTCGGGCCGCTCGGCGAACCAGGAGATGAAGTCGGCGCACTCCAGATCGGCCTCGTTGCCGGTGGGGGCCCAGTGCGAGAGCCGGATGCCCAGCTCCTGCAGGGCGAAGACCGGCCGGCCCTGGTGCCCGGACTGGGTGATCAGCGCGATGGCCGGACCGGTCAGGTCCTCCCGGAAGTGCTCGAAGGCGTTGAGGTTGGTGTTGGGTCCGAGCAGTCGCAGGCCCGAGCGGCGCACGGCGTCCGAGAGCCGCCGCTGGGCCTCGGCGCCCGCCTCGCCGGTCTCCGCGAAACCCGAGGCGAAGGCCACGGCGAACCGCACCTTGGCCTCGGCCAGTTCCTCGACGAGGGGGAGCGGGTCGGCGACCAGCAGGACGGCGAGGTCGACCTGTTCGGGCAGCTCGGCGACGGAGCCGGCGCACGGGAGGCCGAACACCGTGGACCGGGTGGGATGCACGGGGTGCACCCGCGCGCCGACCCGCTCCGCCCAGGCCAGCAGCTGCCGGGTGATCCCGGTGTTGGGCCGCCCCTCGGCGTCCGAGGCGCCGATCACGGCGACGGACTCCGGGCGGAAGAAGCGGGCGAGGTCCGGTACGTCCGCGTACAGCGGGCGCCCGCTGACGTCCAGGTCGTCGGCCTCGTCGGCGCGGCCGTGGACGGCGGGGCCGGGCCGCTGCTCGCCGCAGGCGATGACCCGGGCCCGGCGGGAGTCGGTGGTGAGGGTGCCGTGGGTTGATCCAAGCATCGGTCCGCCCGCTCCTGTGAGACAGCCAACAAAACTGACGCTCAGTCAGGTTACTGAACTGACGGAGCGTCAGGAATGGGTTGTCACGGCAAAGTTGCCGTACGGGCTAGCGCAGCCGCTTCGCCACCGACTTGGCGATCTTCTCGGCGTCGAGCGCCATCTCCCGGAGCATTCCGCTGATGGGGTTGGTGAAACCGGTGAAATACAGACCGGGGGCCTGGGACGGGGTGCGGCCGCCGCGCACCGTCGGTCTGCCGCGCTCGTCCAGGACCCCGAGATGCCCGACCAGTTCCTCCAGCGCGCGGACGTACCCCGTGGCCGCGATCACCGCGTCCGGGGAGATCCGGCCGCCGTCGGCGAGGACGACCTTGCCGTCCTCGAACGCCTCGACGGCCGCCACGACCTCCACCTTCCCCCGGCGCACGGCGTCGACCAGACCGACGTCCTGGACCGGGATCGCGCCCTGCCGCACCCTGCTGTACAGGCCGGTGTCCGGCCGGGGCAGCCCGTGGGCGGACAGGTCCGGCACGCTGATCCGGGCCACCGGACCGGCGAGCCGGTCCACGAGCCGCACCGGCAGCCGCCGCACCAGCACGCCGGTGTACTGGGAGGCCCAGCCCAGGGTCGAGCGGCGCAGGATGTGCGGGGCGGTGCGCACGGCCAGCCGCACCCGCGCGGCGCCGCCCTCCACCAGGTCCACGGCGATCTCCGCGCCGGTGTTGCCGACGCCGACGACCAGCACGTCACGGCCGGCGTACGGCGCGGCGTCGCGGTACTCGCCCGCGTGCCGGAACTCGCCCGCGTAGCCCTCCCGGCCGGGCCAGTCGGGAATGCGGGGGGTGTGGTTGAAGCCGGTGGCGACGACCACCGCGCTGCCGGTCAGCTCCCGGCCGCCGGAGGCGTGCAGCAGCCAGCCCGTGCCGTCCTCGGTCCGCTCGACGCGGTGCACCTCCACGCCGGTGACGATCTCCAGCCGGTGGTGTTCGGCGTACTTCTCCAGGTAGCGCACCACGTCGTCCCGGGCCACCCAGCGCCCGAACCTGCGGGGTATCGGCAGGCCCGGCAGCGCGGACAGCCGCCGGGTGGTGTGCAGGCGGAGCCGGTCGTAGTGCCGGCGCCAGGAGGCGCCCACGTGGTCGGCCTTCTCCAGCACCACCGCGCGGATACCCCGGGCCCGCAGGGCGTACGCGGCGGCCAGGCCGCCCGGACCGCCGCCGATGACGTAGACCGGGCGGTCCGCCGGGGTGGGGGAGAGGTGCACGGACGCGGGACGGAAGGCTGCCATGAGCGGGAGCGTAATCATCCACCGGCTTGATGGGTCTCGGTCAAGACCGGAATTGGTTGCGGATTGATCACGCCTCGTCGTGCCGTCGTACCGGGCCGCGACGGGGGGCTCGGCAAGGCACGGTATCTGACGTACCGTCAGATTTATGGACTCCATAGGGTTGGACGGCGCGCAGTGGCTGGCCGTGCTGCGCATAGGACTCGGGCTGTGGTGGCTGGAGAGCTGGCGGCACAAGGACAAGAAGGCCTGGTTCGAGCGGGGGAGCGGCATCGCCTGGGCGGCCGGCGTGGCGGCGCGGCACCGGTGGGCGCCGGTCCGGACGGGCTTCGACGCGGTGGTCACGCCGCGTCCGAGGCTCATGGCGTACGTGGTGGCCTACGCCGAGCTGTCCCTCGGCCTCGGCCTGATCCTCGGCTTCCTGACCCCGGTGGCCCTGGTCGGCGGCCTGCTGCTGAACGCGCTCTACTTCGTCCTCATGGTCCACGACTGGGCGGAGCAGGGCCAGAACTCGATGATGGCGCTGATCTCGGTGACCGGCCTCTTCGCGATGGCGTGGCAGACGTGGTCGGTGGACGCGTGGCTGGGGTGGTTCCGGTGAGTGCCGGGCGCCACGACATCCCGGAGCCCGACGCCTTCACCCGCCCGTACTGGGAGGCGGCCGCGCGCGGCCGGCTGCTGATCCGGCGCTGCGGGGCGTGCGGGCGGGCCCACCACTACCCCCGGGAGTTCTGCCCGCACTGCTGGAGCGAGGCGGTGGTGTGGGAGGAGGCGAGCGGTCGCGCGACCCTCTACACCTGGTCCACGGTCCACCGCAACGACCTGCGCCCCTTCGGCGCCCGCACCCCCTACACCGCGGCCGTGGTCGATCTGGCGGAGGGGCCGCGGATGATGACGGAGGTGGTGGGGTGCGCGGCGACGGAACTGGTGGCCGGCATGCCGCTGCGGGTGCGGTTCCGGGAGGGCGCCCCGGTCTTCGGGCCGTGATCCCGGCCGCGACGCCGCCCGGGCCCCCTCAGGGCCACAGCAGCGACCGGCTCCAGCCGAAGCCGGTGCTCCGGTACTCCAGGCGTACGTGCCGCCGGTCCGCGTCCCCCTGGAAGAACTCCACCGTCCGCGGGTGCAACCGGTACAGGGTCCAGGTGGGGGAGGGCTCCGCCGGGTTCTCCCGGGCCCGCCGCCAGGCCGCCTCCGACGCCTGCCGCAGGTCTTCCAGGGAGGCCAGGTCCTCGCTCTGCCGTCCGGTCAGCGCGGCGGCCAGCGCACCCGTGGACCGGGCGTGCAGATCGGCCTGGCTCTCCCCCGAGGGCGCGGCCGTGACCGGCCCCCGCACCCGGACCTGGCGTCCGAGCAGCGGCCAGTAGAAGGCGAGGGCGGCGTGCGGGTGCGCTTGCAGGGCGCGGCCCTTGCGGCTCGTGGCGTGGGTGGCGAAGGCCCAGCCGTCCGCGTCGGCGCCGTGCAGCATCACGATCCGTACGTCCGGCAGCCCCTCCTCGTCCACCGTCGCCAGCGACATCGTGTGCGGCTCCGGCTGGCCCGCCGCCACCGCATCCGCGAACCAGCCGGTGAACAGGGCCAACGGGGTGGGCGGAGCCGTCTGCGGGTCGAGCGGACGCAGCTCGGTCGTCCCGGGCGCCCAGACCCGCGCCGACCGGAGCATCTCGTGAAGATCCTGTTGTGCCATGCAGCCGAGTATCACCCCACCCACCGGCCCACACCCGGCGGCACCCCTCCACCGGGCCCTCCACCGGGCCCTCCACCGGGCCCGCCGCGTCACCCGCCCCGCGCCACGGCGAGCGCTCCCGGCTGCCGGATCCGGCGGTACGACCGCTCGGTCCCGCCCCCGCTCACCCCCGCCCCAACACCACCGTCCCCGACGAGCAGAACCAGCCCCCCGTGCCCGAGGCGACGCCCAGGCGGGGCAGGTCGCCCGCGGGGGTGCGTACTTGGCGGGCGCCGGCCTCGCCCCGGAGTTGGCGTACCGCCTCCACCAGCAGGAACAGGCCGCGCATACCCGGGTGTTGGGCCGAGAGGCCGCCGCCGTCCGTGTTGACCGGCAACCGGCCGCCCCGGGTCAGCAGGCGGCCCTCCTCCACGAACGCGCCGCCCTCGCCCTTGGCGCAGAACCCCAGGTCCTCCAGGGTCACGAGGGTCATGTAGGTGAAGGCGTCGTAGATCTCGGCGAAGTCCATCTCGTCCGGTCGCACCCCGGCCCGCTCGAAGGCCAGCCGTCCGCTGACCGCCGCCGGGGACACCGTGAAGTCCTCCCACTCGGACATCGACGCGTGCGAGACGTACTCGCCGGTGCCGAGGATCCGGACCGGCGCCGTACGGCAGTCCCGCGCGTACTCCTCGGCCGCCAGCAGCACCGCCGCCCCGCCGTCCGAGCGCAGACAGCAGTGCAGCTTGGTGAAGGGGTCGGCGATCAGCGGGCCGGACAGGACATCGTCGGTCGTGATCGGCGTGCGGTACATGGCGTCGGGGTTCAGGGACGCGTTCGCCCGCGCCTGCACGGCGACCTGTGCCAGCTGCTCGGTCGTGGTGCCGTACTGGATCATGTGGCGGCGGGCCGCCATCGCGTACTTGGCGATCAGCGTGTGCCCGTAGGGGACCTCGAACTGCAGGGGGCCCCGGGCGCCGAAGGAGAGGTCGCCCGTTCTGCGGCCGGCCCTGATGTCCGCCCGCGCCGTCGAGCCGTAGACGAGGAGGACCGCGTTCGCGTGGCCCGCGGCTATCGCGTCGGCCGCGTGCGCCGCCATGACCTCCCAGGTCGAACCGCCGACGGAGGTGGAGTCCACCCAGGTGGGGTGCAGGCCCAGATGTGCGGCGACCTCCACCGGCGCCAGTGTGCCGAGGCCCGCCGAGGCGAACCCGTCCACCCGGGCGCGGTCCAGGCCGGCGTCCGCGAGGGCGCGGCGAGCCGCCTGGGCGTGCAGGGCGTACGGGGTCGTGTCGGTCACGCGGCCGCAGTCGGAGAGGGCCACGCCCACCACGGCGACTTTCCTGCTCCCTGGGTTCATAAATCTGACGGTACATCAGATCACGCGAAGGGCGGCAGGGTCGCGTCTCTGGGCATCCCCGCCGCGCGGCCCTAATATGACGCTCCGTCAGGTATCGGTCGGAGGGACGGGATCCGGGAGGACCAGCCATGGACACGCGCCTCACCGCCGAGCAGGACGAGATCCGCCGGGCCCTGCGCGAGCTGCTGCGCAGGCGCTGTGGCCGCGAGGAGCTGCGGTCGGCCGTCGACAGCCCGGCCGGACACGACCCCCTGCTGTGGTCCGCCCTCGCCGGCCGGCTCGGCCTTCCGGGGCTCGCCCTCCCCGAGCGGTACGGCGGCGTCGGCTGCTCGACGACGGAACTCGCCCTCGCCTGCGAGGAGACGGGCCGCGCCCTGGCGCCCTCGCCGCTGCTGGCCACCTCGGTCCTCGCCGCCCCGCTGATCCTCGCCCTCGGCACCCGCGACCAGCGCGCCGATCTGCTGCCCCGGCTGGCTGCCGGACACCTCACCGCAGCGCTCGCCGTCCCCGGCCCCGCCCTCGCCACGGCCCTCGCCCTGACCGGCCCGAACACCGGCTACCGCGCCGGCGGCGGCCGGGCCGGGGGTGTCCAGGCCCGGCGGACCGCCGACGGCTGGACCCTGTACGGGCAGACCGACCAGGTGCTGGACGGGCACAGCGCGGCACTGCTGCTCGTCGCCGCGCACACCGGCGGCTTCGCCCGGTCCCGCACCTGCCTGTTCCTGGTGGCCGAGGACGCGGTGGGGCTCACCCGGATCCGGCAGACCGCCCTCGACGCCACCCGCCCGCAGGGTCGGGTGCAACTGCGCAACACACCGGCCGAGTTGCTGGGCGAGGACGACACCGACGTGCGTCCGGCGCTCGCCGCGCTCGGGGACCCGGTCGCCACCGTGCTCGCCGCCGAGGCCGTGGGCGCCGCCGACCGGGCGCTGGAGCGGACCGTGGAGTACGTCGGGCAGCGGGAGCAGTTCGGGCGGCCCATCGGGTCCTTCCAGGCGGTGAAGCACCGGCTGGCCGACGTCTACGTGGGCGTCCAGGCGGCGCGGTCGGCCGCCTACTACGCCGCCTGGGCGACCACCCGGGGGGACGGGGTGGGCGCTCTGGCGCTCGCCCAGGCGCTGGAGGCGTTGCGGGCCGCCGCCGCCGAGGGGATCCAGCTGCACGGCGGGATCGGGTTCACCTGGGAGCACGACGCCCATCTGTACTTCAAGCGGGCCGCCGGGGACGCCCTGCTGTTCGGCCCGGCGCACCGGCTGCGGGACCGGGCCGCGGAGGCCGCCGGCCTGTTCGCGCGGGACGAGGTGGCCGTCTGATGGCCGGGCCCGGTGTGCGGATGGTGTGGCGGGTGTCGTCCACCCGCGCCTTCGCGAAGGTCGCCCCGCACGTGATCCCGGCGCTCGACCGGGCCGTGCACCGGCTCACCCGGGGGCGGCACCTGCTCAGTACCCGGCTGCTGCCCGGCGTGATCCTCACCTCCACCGGGGCCCGCAGCGGGGCGCCGCGCCGGACACCGCTGGCCTGTATGCCCGAGGAGGGCGGTGCGAGCTGGCTCCTGGTCGGCTCCAACTTCGGCCGGACCGGCCACCCCGCCTGGACCCACAACCTCCTGGCCCGTCCGGACGCCTCGATCAGCTGGCAGGGGCGGGACATCCCGGTCACGGCCCGGCTGCTGACGGGAGCGGAGCGAGCGGCGGCCTGGACGGTCCTCCTGCGGTTCTGGCCGCCGTACGCCACCTATCAGGCGCGGGTGGCCCGGGAGATCCGCCTGTTCCGGATCACCGCGACGCCCTGAGGCGGGGCGCGGCGGGCCCGGATGTGCTGTTCGGGCGGGTTGGCCCGAAAGTGCTCCCGGAGTTTGCCCATGATCGCGGCAATCGGGCAAATTCCTTCTCTGTGGACGAAGTGGACCGGAAAATCCTTGCCGAGCTCCAGCGGGACGGGCGGCTGACCGTGACCGAGCTGGCCACGCGGGTGCGCCTGAGCGTCTCGCCCTGCCACCGGCGGCTGCGCGAGCTGGAGCGCTCCGGTGCCATCCAGGGGTACCGGGCGGTGGTGGACGCGGCGGCGCTCGGTCTGGCCTTCGAGGCACTGGTCTTCGTCTCGATGCGACAGGAGGACGGGGCCACGGTCGTCGACTTCGAGCGGGCGGTGAGCGAACTGGATCAGGTGCTGGACGCCCAGCGGCTGTTCGGCGAGCCCGACTATCTGCTGCGGATCGCCACCGCCGACCTCGCCGCCTTCCAGCGGCTGTACGACGAGCGCCTGACGACCCTGCCGGGGGTGGGGCGGCTGACGTCGACCCTGGTGATGAAGCACGTCGTGCGGGGCCGGCCGCTGCCCGCATAGTGGCGCAGGCGGTGGTTCACGTCCGGTGAACCACCGCCTGCGAGACAGGACTTGGGATCTGGAAAAAGGAGTGCCGGCGCTACTTGCTCGGCTTCTTGCCGGTCACGCCGAGATGTACCAGCAGCGCCAGGTTCGGCTTCAGCTCGGCCTGCTTCACACCCCAGGACGAGAAACCCTTCTGGTGGGACGCCACCGCCGCGAGCATCGCGACCAGCGAGCCGGCCACCGCCGCGGGGTTCACGTCCTTGTCCACCCTGCCCTTGGACTGCAGCTCCGTGATGGCGTCCGCGAGCGAGTTGTTGACCGAGTTGAGGATCTTCATGCGGAGCTTGTAGAACCGCTTGTCCCCCTCGGCCGCTCCGAGGTCGACCACGCGCAGGATCGCGTCGTTCTTGCGCCAGAAGTCCAGGAAGCCGTCCACGAGTTCCTGCGCGGTCACCCAGCCCGCCTTGCCGGCCCAGCTGCGCCCTTCGAGGAGTTCGGTCAATCCGGCGCCCTCGGCCGCCATTTGCTCGGCGATCTCCAGGACGGCGCCCTCGACGTCCGGGAAGTACTGGTAGAAGGTCGCGGGCGAAGTGCCCGCCTTCCGGGCGACATCGATGACCTTGACGTCCCGGTAAGGGGAGGAGCTGAGCATCTCGCTGAGGCAGTCGAGCAGCTTCTGCCGGGTCGCCTGCCCACGCCGGCCGGCCACGCGGCCGTCGACGGTACGCACTTGTCCTGTCATGCCGTCAGCTTACCGAGGGGGGATCGGAGCGCGATTCGGCCGACTGCAAATGGGGTGCACGGGTGCTCCGGGGGTGGTGTGCCTGGTCTGCGGGGTGCGCGCGGCCCGGTTACTTTGACGACATGGCCGAAAACAGGGCATCCGTGCACGAAGAGGCTTTCGAGGAGGGCGTCCCCTGCTGGGTGGACGCCCAGCTCGCCGACGTCGAGGCGGGCAAGCGGTTCTACGGTGAGCTTTTCGGGTGGTCCTTCGAGGAGGCGCACGGCTCCTCGGTGTGGGCCCGGCTGGGCGGGGAGCCCGTCGCGGCCCTCGCCCCCAAGACGGACGGCCGCATGCCCACCGTCTGGACGGTCTCCTTCGCCACCCCGGACGCCCGGGCGCTGGGGCGGCGGATCACCGCGGCCGGGGGGCAGCTCGTGCTGCCGCCGATCCCGGTCGGGGACCTCGGCACCGCCGCCCTCGCCGCCGATCCCGGCGGCGCGGTGTTCGGGCTGTGGCAGGCCGGCGACCACCGGGGGTTCGGGCGGCGGCGCGAGCCCGGCACCTTCGCCTGGGCCCAGCTGTACACCCGGGACACCGCCGCAGCGAACGCCTTCTACGGCGACCTCTTCCACGACGCCCTGTTCGGCGCCGGTGCCGAGCCCGACTTCGGCCGCGCGGAGGTCACCGAGGTCTTCCCGGCCGAGATGCCCCCGCACTTCCTCACCCACTTCCGGGTCACGGACATCGCCGACGCCCTCCAGGCCGTGCGCGGGCTCGGCGGGCGGGTGCAGGTGCCGCCCTTCGACACGTCGTACGGACTCGTGGCCGTCGTCACCGACAATCAAGGGGCGTCGTTCGCACTGCTGCAGCGCTGATGCGTCCGTTTTGGCGGGAGACACCCCGGTTTGGCGCCGGGTTCGCCACCGGCGCTCCGGCCAGGAAGAATCGGGGTGCGTGCCGCCATGGCGGTGCGGTGGTGAGACGCTGCACTTCGGCCGCGTACATACGTGGGTGACGCGGCTCGTACGGGGAGGTGGCAGGCAAGTGGTGGATCAGCTGACGCAGCACGATCCGCGGCGGATCGGGCCGTTCGAGGTGCTGGGCCGGCTGGGTGCCGGCGGCATGGGGCTGGTCTATCTCGCGCGCTCGGCGTCCGGCCGGCGCGTGGCGATCAAGACGGTGCGCACCGAGCTGGCCGAGGACCAGCTGTTCCGGGTGCGCTTCACCCGCGAGGTGGAGGCGGCCCGCGCGGTCTCGGGGTTCTACACGGCCGCCGTGGTCGACGCCGACCCGCGTGCCGCGGTGCCCTGGCTGGCCACCGCCTACGTCCCCGCGCCCTCGCTCGAGGAGATAGTGAACGAGTGCGGGCCACTCCCGGCCCAGGCCGTGCGCTGGCTCGCGGCGGGCGTCGCGGAGGCCCTGCAGTCCATCCACGGCGCCGGGCTGGTCCACCGCGACCTGAAGCCCTCCAACGTGCTGGTCGTCGAGGACGGCCCCCGGGTGATCGACTTCGGTATCGCCTCCGGTGTCTCGAACACCCGGCTGACGATGACGAACGTCGCCGTCGGCACCCCCGCCTACATGTCCCCCGAGCAGGCCAAGGACTCCCGCAGCGTCACCGGCGCCAGTGACGTCTTCTCCCTCGGCTCCATGCTGGTCTTCGCGGCCACCGGCCACCCGCCCTTCCACGGCGCCAACCCGGTCGAGACCGTCTTCATGCTGCTGCGCGAGGGCCCCGACCTCACCGGCCTGCCCGACGAGCTGCGCCCGCTCATCGAGGTCTGTATGCAGATGGAGGCGTCCGGCCGGCCCAGCCCCGCCGACCTCCAGGCCCAGCTCGCCCCGCACCTGTTCGGCTCCGGTTCCGACGACAGCGGCACCGCCTCCGCCTGGCTGCCGGAGAAGGCCGTCGGCCTCATCGAGACGCGCCGCGGCGGCCGCCCCGCGATCAAGCCCGCCCCCACCGCGCCCGGCCCGCGCAGCGGCGGCCGCGCGGCCGTGCCCCCGCCGCCCCCGTACGACCCGCCGGTGCCCGCCCCCGCGCCGGTCGGCGCCCCCGACAGCGGCCCGGTCCGGCTGGCCGGCGCCCAGGTGCCGATCGGCCCCGGCCCCCGGGTCGCGGACGCCCGCGCCGCCGCCGTCAAGGCACCCCCGCCGGAGGCCGGCCTGGTGGCCGGCTGGTCCCGCCCCCGCCCGGGCGCGGGCGGCGCCGACCCCGCCGTACCGCCCGTCCCGACCGCGCCCCCGGAGACCGCGAGCGGCTGGCGGCCCTGGCGTTTCCGCATGTCCAACGACGTCTGGGGCACCCCGTCGGTCGACGGCGACCTGGTCTACGTCACCTCCTTCGAGGTGCACGCCCTGGACGTGGGCACGGGCCGGCGCCGCTTCAAGACCCGGGACGTGGCCTGGTCCATGGCGGTCGCCGACGGCCGGATCCACGCCTCCGACGGCCCCACCCTGTTCGCCCTGGACGCCCGCGCCGGCAGCGACCTGTGGCGGCTGTCCACCGAGGCCTGGGTGTACTCCCTCGAAGCCGACCACGGCACGGTCGTCACCGGCACCCGGGGCGGCGGCGTACAGGCCTGGGAGGCGGTGAGCGGGCAGAAGCTGTGGGAGATCAGCGGCTGCCAGACGGACTTCGAGTCCCCCGAGTCCGGCCCCCTCGTCCACGACGGCACCGTCTACGTCTGGCAGGACGCCCGGCTGCGCGCCCTGGAGGCCCGCACCGGCGAGGAGCGCTGGTCGTACCCCATCGGTGACGCGGCCTCCTGCGGCGGCGTCCCGGTCCGGCTGACCCCGGCGTCCGACGGCCACGTCTACATCAGCGCCGGCACCCGCGTCCTCGCCGTCGAGGTGGCGAGCGGCAGGGTGCGCTGGCACTTCGAGGCGCCCGCGGTCTTCCTCAGCCCGCCGGCCTTCGCCCCCGGCCCCGCGGTCACCGGAGGCGGTGTCTATCTCGCGGACTACCTCGGTACGGTCTACGCCCTGGACGCCACCGACGGCCGCGACCGCTGGCGCATCGCCACCGAGGCCCGCTCCTCCGTCGAGCCGGTCCTGGTGGCCGCCGGTCACGTCCACGTCGGCAGCGGCAAGGGCCTCTACACCCTGGACGCGGTCACCGGCACCCCCAAGTGGCGCTTCCAGGCGGGCGGCGACGTCGTGGGCTCCCCCGCGGTGGCCGAGGGCCGTATCCACTTCGGCTCCACCGACCATCTGCTGTACACCCTGAAGGCCGACGACGGCCGGCTGCGCTGGAAGCTGGCCACCGGTGGCGAGATCACCGGCTCCCCGGTGGTCAAGGACGGCGTGGTGTACGCGTGCAGCAAGGACCGGTGCGTGTACGCGCTGGACGCGGAGAAAGGCACGGGCACGGCGCGTACCGCCTGAGTAGGGTGCTGGCATGCACATGCATACACGGACGCGCACACTCAGGTTCACGGCCGTGCTGGCCTTCGTGGTCCTCGGCCTCACGGGTTTCTCGACGGGACGGCACGGCGGCCACCACGGGAGCGGAGGCGGTGGCTGCGGCAGCTCCCATCAGGACCACGACACCTCGACCTCGGGGTATACGTCGGGGTCCACGTCGGGGTCCACCTCGGGCGGCGGCTCCTACGACGACCCGGACGACCACTCCTACGCCAGCACCGGTACGACCGGCGGGAGCCACTACGGACGGCGCCCCACCCACCGGGCCACGGCCACTCCTTCGGGTGGCGGTGCCAGGCCGCTGCGGGACGGCACGGTGAGGCTGATCAGCTGTGCCACCCCGAACAGGCGGTACGCCACGGTCGAGATCGGCAACCCGAACGACCGTGACGCAAAGTTCCGGACCCGGGTCACCTTCTACGACGACGAAGGCGCCGAGATCCTCGACAGCGCCTCCTCGTACGTCAAGGTGCCCGCGAAGGGCAGGGCGACCACCCGGGTGGCGGTCGGCGAGCGCGTCGCGCGGCAGGTCCACCGCTGCGAGGCGGACCGCGTGGCCCGGCCGGACACGACCTAGCGCACCCGGAAATCACCGTGCCTGGCGGCGAACAGCTCCGCCTGGCGTTCGGGCGGCAGGTTGCCCAGGGCGATGAGGTGCGGCGCCTGCGCGTACGCCTGCGCCCGCGCCGCCTCCTTCGCCGCCCACAGCGCCCGCACGGTCCCCTGCACCCCCTGCGGCGGTTGCGCGGCGACGACCGCGGCACACCGCACGGCCGCGTCCAACGCGGCGCCCTCCTCGGTGAGTTCGGACACCAGCCCGATGTCGTGGGCGCGCCGGGCCGAGATCCGCTCGGCCGTGCCCATGAGCATCATCCGGGCCGCCTCCCCGTAGGGCATCCGGTGCGCCATCAGCACGGACTCGTAGGCGCTGACCATCCCGTAGGCCGTGTGCGGGTCGAAGAAGACGGCCGTCGGGTCGGCGACGACGAACTCGCTCTCCCCGAGCAGGTAGAAGGCGCCACCGCAGGCCATCCCGCGCACGGCGGCGACGACCGGCTTCCACAGGTCGTTCGCCTTCGGCCCGACGGCGAGCAGCGGATCGTCCTGCATATACGGCGACGACGGCTGCGGGACGACCGTGTCCCGGTCGACGCCCGTGCAGAAGGCCCGCTCGCCGGCCCCGGCGAGCACGACCGCCCGCACCGAGTCGTCGAACCGCAACCCCCGCCACACGGCGACCAGTTCGCGTGCCATCTCGGCGTCGATGGCGTTCAGTCGCGCGGGCCGGTTCAGCGTGACGACGGCGACCATGGTGTCCGCGTCGACGTCGAGGCGGACCGTGTTCACGCGAGGACCCAGCTCACCAGGCCGTCCGCGAAGACCGCCCGCACCCGGGCGCCGATCCGCACGCGCCCCGGATCGAGGGAGTCCAACGGCGCCCCCGGGCCGGTCACCAGATTCCCGACCAGCCGTATCCGCGGCAGCTCGTCCAGCTCCACGACGACGACGTTGTAGGGGGCCAGCGCCGCGTAGTCGGGCAGCAGCGGCGGGTGCGGCACGACGTACGACCACACGCGCCCGTGCCCCGACACCTGCCGCCACTCGCTCGCGAAGGACTGGCAGTGCGGGCAGCAGGGCCGGGGCGGGAACCGGGGTTCGGCGCAGTCGGCGCAGGCCTGGACGCGCAGTTCGCCGCGGGCCGCGTACTCCCAGAAGGGCGCGCCGTCGGCGTCGGTGACGGGCTTGAGCATGTCAGCTCCTCAGTAGCAGCGCGGAGGTGGGGACGCCCTCGCCGGCCGTGACCAGGCAGACGGAGGCGCCGGGGACCTGCGCGGTACTGGTCCCGCGCAGCTGCTTCACCCCTTCGTTGACGAGGTTGAAGCCGTGCACGTAGGCCTCGCTGAGCCCGCCGCCCCCGGTGTTGATGGGCAGCCGTCCGCCGATCTCCAGGGCGCCCTGTTCGGTGAACGCGCCCCCCTCCCCTCTGCCGCAGAAGCCGTAGCCCTCCAGCGACAGCGGGACGAGAGCGGTGAACGCGTCGTAGATCTGTGCCACGTCCACGTCGTCCGGTGTGACGTCGGCGTGCTTCCACAGATGCCGTGCGGCGGTCCAGGCGGGACCGGTGAGCGGGTCGTCGTTCCAGTAGTTGACCATGCCGTGGTGCTGGGCGGGCAGCCCCTGGGCGGCGGAGTGGACGTACACGGGTTTCCTCGCGCAGTCCCGCGCCCGCTCGCTGCCGACCACCACGCAGGCCAACGCCCCGTCCGTCTCCAGGCAGTTGTCGAAGAGGCACAGCGGCTCGCTGATCCACCGGGAGGTCATGTACATCTCGCGGGTGAGCGGGCGTTCGTACATGACGGCCGCCGGGTTCTGGTTGGCCCGGTTGCGGCAGGCGAGGGCCACGTGGAACAGGTGGTCCCGGGTGGCGCCGTACTCGTGCATGTATCGGCGGGCCAGCATGGCGATCTCGTCGACCGGCCGCAGCAGCCCGAAGGGCCGGGTCCACTGGGCCGGCGTGGGCAGCTGGACGGTGGTGTCGGTCCACGGCCTGGGGCCGCTGCCGCGCTTGCGGGACCGCCAGGCCACCCCCACCGTGGCCTGTCCGGCGGCGATGGCGGCGGCGAGGTGGGCGACGGTGGCGCAGGACCCGCCGCCGCCGTACCCCACCTTGCCGAAGAAGGTCAGATCACCGAACCCGGCCGCCTTCGCCAGCTCCACCTCGTCGGTGGCCTCCATCGTGTAGGAGGCCAGGGCGTCGACCTCGCCGGGCGCGATCCCGGCGTCGTCGAGCGCGGCGAGCACGGCCCGGCAGGCGAGCGTCTTCTCGTCCTCGGCAAGGTGCTTGGCGAACGCGGTCTGCCCGATCCCGACGATGGCGGTGGCGTCCTTGAGTCCCGATCCTGCCATGTGCGGCCCCCTTCTCCTGACAGGCCGTCAGGTTACCGCTAATCTGACGGACAGTCAGCTGCGTGGGTGACGGGAGGCCTGCTGTGGACGACTGGGGCACCATCCCGGAGCTGGTGCGGGCCTCGGCCGAGCGGTACGCCGACACCGAGGCCGTGGTCGAGGGCCGTACGCGCATCACCTACGCCGAACTCGGCGCCCGCGTCGAGCGCGCGGCGGCGGCCTGCCTCGCCGGCGGAGTGGAGGTGGGCGACCGGGTCGCCGTCTGGGCGCCCAACTCCCTGGACTGGATCGTCGCGGCGCTCGGCGCGGTGTCGGCGGGCGCGGTGCTGGTCCCGCTGAACACCCGCTTCAAGGGCGCGGAGGCGGCCGACGTGCTGCGCCGCAGCGGGGCCCGGCTGCTGTTCGTGACGGGCACCTTCCTCGGCACCTCGTACGTGGCCTCCCTGCGCCGGGCGGCGGGCGCGGGGGCGGCGGACGGCCCGGGCCCGCTGCCCGGACTGCCGGCGCTGGAGCGGGTGGTGGTCCTGGCGCCGGACGCGCCGCCCGACTTCGCCACCTGGAAGGACTTCCTGGCGGCGGGGGAGGGCGTGCCGGCCCGCGAGGTGCGCGCGCGGGCCGACGGCCTGTCCGGCTGCGACGTCTCGGACCTGGTCTTCACCTCCGGGACGACCGGCCGCCCCAAGGGCGTGATGATCACCCACGCGCAGACCCTCCGGGCGTACGGGATCTGGGCGGACCTCGCCGGACTGCGCACCACCGACCGCTATCTGATCGTCAACCCCTTCTTCCACAACTTCGGTTACAAGGCGGGCGTGATCGCCTGTCTGCTGCGCGGGGCGACGATGGTGCCGCAGCCGGTGTTCGACGTGGACACGGTGCTGGCGAACATCGCGGCGGAACGGATATCGGTCCTGCCCGGCCCCCCGACCCTGCACCAGGCACTGCTGGACCACCCGGCCCGCGACGCCCACGACCTCTCCGCGCTCCGGCTCGTGGTCACGGGCGCGGCCGTCGTCCCCCTGCGCCTGGTGGAGCGGCTGCGCGCGGAACTCGGCATCGGCACCGTGCTGACCGCCTACGGCCTCTCCGAGGCGAGCGGCATCGTCACGATGTGCCGGCCCGGCGACGACCCGTCGGTGATCGCCGCCACGTCCGGCCGGGCGATCCCCGGCACCCGGGTGCGCGTGGTGGATGCCTCGGGCGCGCCGGTGCCCGCCGGCGTCGCCGGGGAGGTGCTGGTGCGCGGCTTCAACGTGATGCGCGGCTACTACGCCGACCCGGCGGCCACGGCGGAGTCGGTGACCCCCGACGGCTGGCTGCGCACCGGCGACGTGGGCGTCCTGGACGCCGCGGGCAATCTGCGCATCACGGACCGGATCAAGGACATGTTCATCGTCGGCGGCTTCAACGCCTACCCGGCGGAGATCGAACAGCTGCTGGGCGTCCACCCCGACGTGGCGGACGTGGCGGTGGTCGGCGTTCCCGACGCCCGGCTGGGCGAGGTCGGCAAGGCGTTCGTCGTCCGCCGGCCGGGCTCGGTCCTGACCGCCGACGACCTGATCGCCTGGGCCCGCCGCGAGATGGCCAACTACAAGGTCCCCAGAACGGTGGAGTTCCTGCCCGTCCTCCCCCGCAACGCCGGCGGCAAGCTGGTGAAGGGGAAACTGCGCGGGCACTGACCCGGCCCTCCGGGACACACCTCGGCCGCGGCGGCCCCCCTCCGCGCCGCCGCGGCCGATCCCCGTCCGGAAAAGGTCTAGCTGGGGTTGGACGTGATGTGGGTGTTGTCCGGCGTGGCCGTGCCGTCGGCGGCCGCGTTCTCGACGTCGGTGATGTGGGTGTTGAGCGGCTGCACCGTGGTGCCGGCCGCGGCGTCGGTGATGTGGGTGTTGAGCGGCTTCACCGTCGAGCCCGCCGCGGCGTCGGTGATGTGCGTGTTGTCCGGCTTGACGATCGGCTCGTTCTTGGTGGTGTCGCTCATCAGGTGCTCCCCTTGGAATGTCGCATCGCGGCTGTGGCGGGCCCATCCGGTCGCTCCCCCGAGGTCGGCCGGATGGGCCACCGGAGCCGCTCACTCTAGATCGCGATCGTGACGGCTCCACCGGCGGTCCGTGTGCCCCCCGACGCAACGGCCGCTGTCCAAGAGGATGCCGGGGGACGATAAACGTTCGATGAACGCCGGGGCGCCGGGCTCAGGCGGCGCTGACCGGTGCCAGCAGGGCCCGCACCTCTGCCGCCTCCGGCGAGGCCAGCCGCTCGTAGATGTCCAGCGCCTCCCGCCAGCAGACCTGGGCCCTGCCGGTGTGTCCGATCCCGTCGAGGGCCTTGCCGAGCACGGTGAGCACATTGCCGCGCCGCCATTCGCCGCCGATCTCGCCGAGCGGGGTCAGGGCCATCTCGGCGTAGGCGGCGGCCTGGGCGGGGCGCTGGGCGAGCAGGTCGAGCTCGGCGAGCCGGAAGAGGGTCATCCCTTCCCACAGGCGCTGTCGGCCGGCCCGGAAGACGGGCAGGGCCTGGTCGAGGTGGGCGGCGGCGTCGTCCAGCCGTCCGCTCGCACCGAGGGCCAGCCCCAGGGCGTAGTGGCCGTTGGCGGCCTTGAGGGAGTGCCCGAGCTCCTCGTACATCTCGGTGCCCTGCCGGGCGAGGTGCACCGCGCTGTCGGCGCGCTCGGTCTGCAGGTGCAGCCGGGAGAGATTGCACAGCGCGGCCGCCGCGCCGGAGAGGTCGCCGCAGGCGCGGAACTCCCGGATGGCCCGCTCCAGGTACTCCTCGGCCTCGGCGTAGCGGCTCTGGTAGAAGGAGAAGGCGCCTAGGATGTTCGCCGCCCAGCAGCGGGGCAACGGATCGTCGGCCGCTTCCGAGAGGGCGAGCGCCTGTCGCGCTTCCTCGTCGGCCTGGGCGAACTGCCCGGACCAGTGGCGCGCGTTGGCGAGCACCAGGAAGGCCCGGCCCTCGGCCCGGCCGTCGCGGGCCGAGTGGGCGGCGTCGCGCAGGGCGGCGCCGGCTGCCTCGTACTCCTTGAAGTTCGCGCCCGACTCGGCGAGATCGACCGCCGCCCACAACAGGTCGACGGCCCGGCGCAGGGTCGGGCCGCTCGACGACTGGCGTACGCAGGCCAGCAGCGGTACCGCCTCGGAGTAGAGCCAGTCCTGTGCGGCGCGGCGGTCGGGGAAGACCAGCGCGGGAACGCCGGCGGGCTCCAGATGGTCCACCAGCCGGTCACCGGGCCGCTCGATCGCGTACACGCCTGCCGTCGTGGCCAGGTAGAAGTCCAGCAGCCGGGACAGCGCGGCCGCCCGCTCGCTCGGTGGCCGCTCCTCGCGCTCCGCGCAGGCGCGGGCGTACAGCCGCACCAGGTCGTGGAAGCGGTAGCGGCCGGGAGCCGCCGATTCCAGCAGGGAGGTGTCGACGAGGGACTCCAGCAGGTCCTCCGTCTGCTCCGCCGGCAGGTCCAGCACCGCCGCCGCGGCGGCCAGCGAGACATCGGGGCCGTCGGCCAGGCCGAGGAGGCGGAACGCCCGTGCCTGGGCCGGTTCCAGCTGGCCGTAGCCGAGATCGAAGGTGGCCTTGACGGCCAGGTCACCGGCCTGGAGCTCGTCCAGCCGGCGCCGCCCGTCCGCGAGCTTCGCCGCCAGGACCGACACCGTCCAGGTGCGCCGGGCCGCCAGCCGGGACGCCGCGATCCGGATCGCCAGCGGCAGGAACCCGCACGCGGCCACCACGTCCAGCGCCGCCTCGCGCTCGGCGGCCACCCGCTCCTCGCCCACGATCCTCGTGAACAGCGCCAGCGCCTCGTCGGGCGCCATCACGTCCAGGTCCACCAGGTGCGCCCCCGCCAGGTCCAGCATCCGTACCCGGGAGGTGACCAGGGCCGCGCAGCCCTCGGTGCCGGGCAGCAGCGGCCGTACCTGTGCCGCGTCCTTGGCGTTGTCCAGCAGGACCAGGACCCGGCGGCCGTCCAGGATCGAGCGGTACAGGGCCGCCCGTTCCTCCAGCGAGTCCGGGATCGCCGAGTCCGCCGTGCCGAGGGCGCGCAGGAAGGAGCCGAGCACGGTCTCCGGCTCGGCGGGGCGGGGGCCGGCGCCTTGCAGGTCCACGTACAGCTGGCCGTCGGGGAAGGCGGGGCGTGCCCGGTGGGCCACGTGGACCGCCAGGGTCGTCTTGCCGACGCCGCCGATGCCGGCCAGCGCCGAGACCGCCATCACCCGGCCTTCCGTCTCCGAGGCCGAGGACAGCACCTCGCTCAGCTCGGTGACGAAGGTGGCGCGGCCGGTGAAGTCGGGCACGGACGCGGGCAGCTGCGCGGGCCGCACGACGGCCGCGGCCGGCTCGGCCGCGGGCGCGGAGGGCTCGGCCAGCGCCGGGTCCGCCTGGAGGATGCGCTGCTGGAGTTCGCTCAGGCCCGGGCGCGGGTCCACACCCAGCTCCTCGGCCAGCAGCCGGCGGGTGTCGGCGTACACGGCGAGGGCCTCGGCCTGGCGGCCGCCGCGGTACAGGGCCAGCATCAGCAGTTCCCGCAGGCGTTCGCGCAGCGGGTGGGCGGCGGTCAGCGCC
This sequence comes from Streptomyces sp. NPDC051452, assembly GCF_044454765.1. Taxonomy (NCBI): domain Bacteria; kingdom Bacillati; phylum Actinomycetota; class Actinomycetes; order Kitasatosporales; family Streptomycetaceae; genus Streptomyces; species Streptomyces sp. NPDC051452. The sequence continues at coordinate 260,616 of NZ_JBITEB010000002.1, read as the reverse complement.
GTCAGTTCCGAGACCGCCTCCGCGTGGCAGCCCTGTTCCAGGTCCATGTCCAGGCGGGCCTCCAGCAGGCCCAGGCGCCACTCCTCCAGCCTGGCCCGCTGCGCCTCCGCGTACGGTCCGGGCACCCCGGCCAGGGGTTCGCCGTCCCACAGGTCCAGGGCGTCCCTCAGCAGCTCCCGGGCCCGGCCGAGATCGTTGCCGCCGCGCGCCTTCTCCGCCCGCGTGGCCAGCTCCTGGGCCGCCGCCAGGTCCAGGGCGCCCTCGCGCAGGCCGCGGACCGCGTATCCGCCGGACTCGCTCACCAGGACGTCGGGGTCCAGCACCTTGCGCAGCCGGGAGGCGTAGGTGCGCAGGGCCGCCAGCGCCTGGGACGGCGGTTCGGTGCCCCACAGCGCGTCGATCAGCTCGGCCGCCGTGGCCGTACGGCCCTCCCGTAGCAACAGGGCGGCCAGCAGGGCGCGCTGCTGGGGGGAGCCAGTGTTCAGCGCGCTCTCGCCGCGCCAGGCCCGCACCGGACCGAGCACGCTGAAGCGCAGCGCCTGCGACTTCGACTCCGCGATGGCGCCGGTCCCGGCCATGGCCACGGAGCCGGCGCACCGCTGCTCGGGTACTCGCGGCCCACCGTCCATGCGTTCGTCCCCCTCGGTGTCACGAACAACCCCGTCAGTTTGCCTTGTTCGGGGCGGTTGCGTCAGCCGTGGGAGACGCCGATCACAGCCCGGCGGATCCCGGCGCACAAGGTCCTCACACGGTCTTCGCATCCGCTGCGTCCGTTCCGCAAGCTGACGGACCGTCAGATCGGCGCTACCGTGGACGGCATGGAGACCACACAGTTCCCGCTGATCATCTCCGTCGACGACCACACCGTGGAGCCCGCCACCGTCTGGCGGGACCGGCTGCCGAGGAAGTACCTGGACACCGGGCCCCGGATCGTGCGCGCGCCGCTGAAGGAGATGACCTTCCTCGGCGGGCGCTTCAACCCCGTCATGGGTGAACCCGGCGGCACGGACGGCCCACTCGGCGACTGGTGGGTCTACGAGGACCTCTGCCGCCCGCTCACCCGGCTCGACACCGCCGTCGGCTGCGACCGCGACGAGATCCGCCTCGAAGTCATCACCTACGAGCAGATGCGGGCCGGCTCGTACGACGTCCCCGCCCGTCTGGCCGACATGGACGTCAACCACGTCCAGTCCGCGCTGTGCTTCCCGACCTTCCCGCGCTTTTGCGGCCAGACCTTCACCGAGGCCCGCGACCGCGAGCTGGCCCTGCTCTGCGTGCGCGCCTACAACGACTGGATGGTGGAGGAGTGGTGCGGGCCCCAGGCGCGCGGCCGGCTCGTACCGCTCACCCTCATCCCCCTGTGGGACGCGGAGCTGGCCGCCGCCGAGGTGCGCCGCAACGCCGCCCGGGGCGTACGGGCCGTGGCCTTCTCCGAGATACCCCCGCACCTGGGTCTGCCGTCGGTCCACACCGACGACTGGGACCCGTTCCTCGCGGCCTGCGACGAGACCGGCACGGTCGTCGCCATGCACATCGGCTCCAGCAGCCGGATGCCCTCCACCTCCGCCGACGCACCGCCCGCCGTCGGCTCCACCATCACCTTCGCCAACTGCTGCTTCTCGATGGTCGACTGGCTGATGAGCGGCAAGTTCGAGCGCTACCCGAACCTCCGGATCATGTACGCCGAGGGGCAGATCGGCTGGATCCCGTACATCCTGGAGCGCGCCGACGTGGTGTGGGAGGAGAACCGGGCCTGGGGCGGGGTCGCCGACAAGGTGCGCAGGCCGCCGTCCGAGCTGTTCGCCGGGCACGTGTACGGCTGCTTCTTCGACGACGCCTTCGGACTGCGCAACCTCGACTCCATCGGCGTCGGCAACGTGCTCTACGAGACGGACTACCCGCACTCCGACTCCACCTGGCCCAAGTCCCGCGAGGTCGGCGAGGCGCAGATGGGGCATCTGGCGCCCGGCGTGGTCGAGCGGATCGTCCGGGGCAACGCCATCGAGCTGCTGGGCCTGACCCCGGACGGACTCTGGAAGAGGCCGGCGTGAGCCTCGCCTACGGCCTCCAGCTGCCGGTCCAGTCCCAGAGCACCCTCTACACGGAGACCTGGGAGACGGCGGCGGGCCCGCAGGACCTGATCGCGGTCGCCCGGGCCGTGGATCGCGCCGGATTCGACTATCTGGCCTGCTGCGACCACGTGGCGATCCCGCGCCGCCTGGCCCCCGCCATGAGCACGGTCTGGTACGACCCGGTCGCCACCCTCGCCCACCTCGCCGCCCTGACCGAGCGGGTCCGGCTGCTCAGCCATGTGGCCGTGGTCGGGCTGCGGCACCCGCTGCTCACCGCCAAGCAGTACGCCACCCTCGACCACCTCTGCGGCGGCCGGCTGATCCTCGGCGTGGGCGCGGGGCACGTGCGCGAGGAGTTCGAGGTGCTCGGGGTGGACTTCGAGCGGCGTGGCGCGCTGCTCGACGAGGCCATCGACGCCCTGCGGGCGGCCCTCGGACCCGAGGAGTTCCCCGAACACCACGGTGAGTACTACGACTTCGCGGGGCTCGGTCAGCGTCCCCGTCCCGCGCAGGCCGCCCTGCCCGTATGGGTCGGCGGCTCCTCGGCCGCCGCCGTACGGCGGGCCGCGCTCAAGGGTGACGGCTGGCTGCCGCAGGGCGACCCCCGGGACCGGCTGCCGGCGCGGATCGAGCGGATCCGCCGGCTCCGTCAGGAGCACGGCGTCGAGGGCCCCTTCACCCTGGGTGCCATCGCCGAGCCGCTGTACCTCGGCAGGCCCGGCTGGGACGTCGGCAGGCGCACCCTGACCGGGGCGCCGGAGGCGATCGCCGAGTCGCTGCGGGCCTACCGGGCGATGGGCGTGGACCAGATCCAGGTGCGGTTCCGCAGCCGGAGCCGCGCCGAACTCGTCGACCAGATCGACCTGTTCGGGGCGGAGGTCGCGCCCCGGCTGGACTGAGCAGCGAGGGAGTGGACATGGGCAAGCTGGACGGGCGGGTCGTCCTCATCACCGGGTCGGCACGCGGACAGGGCGAGCAGGAGGCGCGGCTCTTCAGAAAGGAGGGCGCGCGGGTGGCCGTCGCCGATGTGCTGGACGCCCAGGGAGAGGCGCTGGCCAAGGAGATAGGGGCGCTCTACGTCCACCTCGACGTGGGCGCGGAGGACGGGTGGCGCGAGGCCGTCGCGGCCGTCAAGCGGGCGTACGGGCGGATCGACGGGCTGGTCAACAACGCCGGCATCCTGCGGTTCAACGCCCTCGTGGACACCCCGCTGGAGGAGTTCATGCAGGTGGTGCGGGTCAACCAGGTCGGGTGCTTCCTGGGGATGAAGACGGTGGCGCCGGAGCTGACCGACGGCGGCACGATCGTCAACACCGCCTCCTACACGGCCCTGACCGGCATGGCGGCCGTGGGGACGTACACGGCCACGAAACACGCGGTGCTCGGGCTGACCCGGGTGGCCGCGCTGGAGCTGGCGGACCGGCGGATCCGGGTCAACGCCATCTGCCCCGGCGCCATCGACACCGCGATGTCCAACCCGGCCCGGCTGGACCCGGACGCGGACCCGGCGGAGACGAGCCGGGCCCTGGACGAGCTGTACCGCAAGCTGGTGCCGCTCGGACGGGTCGGGCAGCCGGCGGAGGTGGCCAGGCTCGCCCTCTTCCTCAGCTCGGACGACTCCTCGTACATCACCGGGCAGCCGTTCGTGATCGACGGTGGCTGGCTGGCGGGTGTCTCCGTGCTCTGACGGGTCGTCAGCTATTGACGGTCTTGGCGACCGGTGCGACAGTCGGCCGACAACCACCATCTGACGGTACGTCAGAAAACGCGGCAGGAAACAGAGGACGGTGAACCGCCGTGGAATTCGGGCTCTTCGTACAGGGATACGTGGGCAAGCGCGCCGAGACCGACCCGCTGGCCGAGCACAAGGCGCTGATGGAGGAGACCGAGTACGTCATCCAGGCGGACAAGTCCGGCTTCAAGTACGCCTGGGCCTCCGAGCACCACTTCCTGGAGGAGTACTCGCACCTGTCCGCCAACGACGTCTTCCTCGGCTATCTCGCCCACGCCACCGAACGGATCCATCTCGGCTCCGGCATCTTCAACCCGCTCGCCCCCGTCAACCACCCCGTGAAGGTCGCCGAGAAGGTCGCCATGCTCGACCACCTCAGCGAGGGCCGGTTCGAGTTCGGCAGCGGACGCGGGGCCGGCAGCCACGAGATCCTCGGCTTCCTGCCCGGCATCACCGACATGAATCACACGAAGGAGATCTGGGAGGAGACCATCGCCGAGTTCCCGAAGATGTGGCTCCAGGACGAGTACGCCGGCTTCCAGGGCAAGCACTGGCAGCTGCCGCCCCGCAAGGTCCTGCCGAAGCCGTACGGGAAGTCGCACCCGGCGATGTGGTACGCCGCCGGATCACCGCCCTCCTACGCCATGGCCGCGAAGAAGGGGCTCGGCGTGCTCGGCTTCAGCATCCAGAAGGTCTCCGACATGGAGTGGGTGCTGGAGCAGTACAAGACGGCGGTCGTGAACGCGGAGCCCGTCGGGGACTTCGTGAACGACAACGTGATGGTGACGACCACGGCGATCTGCGCGCCGACACACGCGGAGGCCATCGAGATCGCGGTGGGCGGCGCCCTGCACTACCTGCCCTCGCTGGTCTTCCGCTACCACGACACCTTCCCCCGTCCCGAGGGTTTCCCCGAGTGGCCGCAGACCCTGCCCGCGTACACGCCGGAGTTCGTCGAGCTGTTGATCGAGGAGGAGCTGCTGATCTGCGGCGACCCCGACGAGGTGACACGGCAGTGCAAGCGGTGGGAGCAGGCCGGGGCGGACCAGCTGAGCTTCGGGCTGCCGGTGGGGGTGCCGAAGGAGCAGACGCTGCAGACGATCCGGTTGATCGGGGAGCACGTGATCCCGAGGATCGACACGGACCCCGTGCACCGGACCTCGCGATTCCGGGCGGCCGTGTGAGCCCCGTCCGCGTGAGTTGAGAAGGGGACCTCATGCTCGATCACCTCATCAAGGGCGTCACCGTCGTGGACGGCACGGGCGCGCCCTCCTTCACCGCCGACGTCGGCATACGCGACGGCCGTATCGCCGCCGTCGGGAAGGTCACCGGCGCGGCCCGCGGCACCGAGGACGCCGCCGGACTCGTCCTCACCCCGGGCTTCGTCGATCCGCACACCCACTACGACGCCCAGCTCTTCTGGGACCCCTACGCCACCCCCTCCCTCAACCACGGGGTGACCACCGTCGCCGCCGGGAACTGCGGCTTCACCCTCGCGCCACTCAACCCCGACCGGCCCGAGGACGCCGACTACACCCGGCGGATGATGTCCAAGGTGGAGGGGATGTCCCTGGTCGCGCTGGAGGAGGGGGCGCCCTGGAACTGGAGCGGTTTCGGGGAGTACCTGGACGCGCTCGAAGGGCGCATCGCCGTCAACGCGGGCTTCATGGTGGGGCACTGCGCGCTGCGGCGGTACGTGATGGGTCCGGACGCCGTCGGCGGACAGCCGAGCCGGGAGCAGCTCGGGCGGATGCTCCGGCTGTTCCACGAGTCCATGGACGCCGGCGCCTGGGGGCTGTCCACCACTCAGTCCGCCACGCACTCCGACGGCGACGGACAGCCGGTCGCCTCCCGGCACGCCCGCCCGGAGGAACTGCTGGCGCTGTCACGAGCCGTCGGCGAGCACGAGGGCACCCAGATCGAGGCGATCGTCGCCGGCTGCCTGGACCAGTTCAGCGACGCCGAGATCGACCTGCTCGTGGAGATGAGCGCGGTCGCCGGGCGGCCCCTGAACTGGAACGTCCTCACCATCGACGCGGCCGTACCCGAGCGCGTGCCCCGGCAGCTCGGCGCGAGCGAACGCGCCCGTAAGGCCGGCGGGCGGGTGGTGGCCCTCACCATGCCGATCCTCACCCCGATGAACATGTCCCTGGGCACCTTCTGCGCCCTGAACCTGATCCCGGGCTGGGGGCCGGTCCTGGCGCTGCCCGTGCCCGAGCGGATCGCCAGGCTGCGCGACCGGGACGTCCGGGCGGAGCTGCTGCGCCGGGCCGGCTCGAAGGAGGCGGGCGTCTTCCGGCGGCTCGCGGACTTCGGCCGGTACGTCATCGGCGACACCTACAGCGAGGCCAACAGCGGGCTGACCGGACGCGTGGTGCGGGACATCGCCGCCGAGCGCGGTCAGGACCCGTTCGGCTGCCTGGTGGAGATCTGCGCCAACGACGGGCTGCGCACCGTGCTGTGGCCCATGCCGAGCGACAACGACCCCGCGTCCTGGGCGCTGCGCGCCGAGACCTGGCGGCACGAGGACGTCCTGCTCGGCGGCTCCGACGCGGGCGCCCATCTGGACCGCATGTGCGGGGCGCCGTACACCACCCGGTTTCTCGGGGACTGTCTGCGCGGGCGCGCCCTGGTCGGGCTGGAACGGGCGGTGCGGATGCTGACCGACGACCCGGCGCGGTTGTTCGGGTTGCGCGAGCGCGGCCGGATCCGGGAGGGCTGGCACGCCGACCTCGTCCTCCTCGACCCCGAGCGGATCGACGCGGGCCAGGCCCGGCTGGTGCACGACCTGCCCGGTGGCAGCCCCCGGCTGGACTCCCGGGCGCTCGGCGTACGGGCCGTGTGGGTCAACGGCGTCGAGGCGATCCGGGACGACGTGGTGACCGGTGCCGTACCCGGCAGGGTGCTGCGCTCCGGCCGGGACACGCGGACCGTGAGCACCCGGTGAGCCAGGGGCAGCCGCTGTTCGTCGGCGGGGAGTGGATCGAGCCGGACGGCGGGCACTACCCGGTGACCGACCCGGCCACCGAGGGGCTCGTCGGCTGGGCGCCCGAAGCCTCCCCGGCACAGGCGCGGGCCGCCTGCGCCGCGGCCCGGGAGGCGTTCGGGGCGTGGTCGCGCACCCGCCCCGAGGAGCGGGCGGCGGTGCTCGGCCGGGCCGCCGGGATCATCCGCGATTCCCTGGAGCCGTACGCCGACCTGGCCCGCGCCGAGACCGGGGCGACGACCGGGACGGCCCGCGCGATGCAGGTCGGTGTGGCCGCCGCCCGCTTCCGCCGGTATGCCACGGTCGAGCCCGCGGAGTGGGCGATCCCGCCGCAGATCAGCGAGGCGGGCCCGATGGGCCGGGCGGCCGTGCTGGGGGCGCTGGCGATACGCCAGCCCGTCGGGGTCGTCACCTGCGTCACCTCCTACAACAACCCCTGGGCCAACCCCGCCGGGAAGATCGCCCCGGCGCTGGCCATGGGCAACACGGTGGTGGTGAAGCCCGCCCCCCAGGACCCCCTGTCCGTCTACCGGATGGCGGAGGCGCTGGAGGCGGCCGGAGTGCCGCCCGGCGTGGTGAACGTCGTCTCGGGGCGGGATGTGGCGGTGGGAGAGGCGGCCGTGGCCTGCGAGGACGTCGACATGGTCAGCTTCACCGGTTCCACGGCCGTCGGCCGGCGCATCGCCGAGGTGTGCGGGCGGGACATGAGACGGCAGTTGCTGGAGCTGGGCGGGAAGGGGGCGGCCGTGGTTCTCGACGACGCCGACCTCGCCTCGGCGGTCGCCGGCATCGGCACCACCTTCTCCTTCTACAGCGGACAGATCTGCACCGCGCCGACCCGGGTGCTGGCCCAGCGCGGGGTGTACGACCGCCTGGTGGAGCAACTGTCCGCCTACGCCGAGCGTTTGACGGTCGGCGATCCACGGGAGCCGGACACCGTCGTGGGTCCGGTGATCTCGCATGAGCACCGGGCGCGCGTGGAGGCGTACGTCGAACTCGGGCGGAAGGAAGGGGCCACCGTCGTGGCGGGCGGTGAACGCCCGCCGCTGGAGCGCGGGTTCTACGTCCGGCCGACGGTCCTCGCCGACTGCGGCAACGACATGCGGGTGGCCCGCGAGGAGATCTTCGGGCCCGTGGTGGTGGTGATCCCCTTCGACGACGAGGAGGAAGGGGTGGCCCTCGCCAACGACTCCGACTACGGGCTCGTGGACTACGTCTGGTCCGGTGACGTGGCCAGGGCCTTCCGGGTGGCGCGGCGGCTGCGGGCCGGTGGCGTGGGCGTCAACACCGTCGGCCGCAACATGGAGGCGCCGTTCGGCGGGTTCAAGAAGAGCGGGGTGGGCCGGGACGTCGGCGTGTACGCCCTGCACGCGTACAGCGAGGTGCAGGCCCTGGTGTGGCCGGGCTGAACCGGCCGGGGCCGCCGGGCCGGCCCGCGGGGGCTCAGTCCGTCAGGTCCACGCGCACCGTCAGCAGGTCCGTGCCGAACGCCCGGACCGCCGCGCTGTTGAAGCGGGGCAGGGCGCGCAGCCGGGCCTGGGCGTCGTCCTCGGGCAGGAGGTGGGCGGTGCCGTGGTGCCAGCGGCCGCCGGTCCGGACCCGGACCCTCGGGTCGGCCTGGATGTTGCGCACGTACTGCGACTTGTACCCGAACTCCGAGACCAGCCAGAAGGAGTCCCCGACCCGGCGTCCGCCCACCGGCGTCGTGCGGGGCAGGCCCGAGGTGCGGCCGGTGGTCTCCAGGAGCGTCTGGAAGGGCAGGCGCCGGTTGAGCGGGTTGGCCAGATGCCGCTGGAAGCGGGTCACGAGACGCTGCTTGAGGTCGGCACGGTCTGACATGTTCAGGCTCTCCCGCTCTCCCCGGCCGCGGCGGGCACCGCCCCGTGAAGGGCTGTGCCCACCCGCGCGGGGCGTGTGATGACGTCGGCGCCCGTACGACCGCCATGTGTCAGCCTCCCCCGCGATCAGGATCCGGCGCAACGGGTGAGCGCGACGGGCGTATCCGATCCGCGACGCGATCAGCCCCGCCCGGTGCGACGCGCGGCGCACCGGGCGGGGCTGATCGCGCACACGGCGCGCCTGGCCGTGGGGACCCGCGTGGGGAGCGGTGACCGCGAGGCCGGTCGCCGCCGGACCGGGCACCCTCACGCCGGTCGGGCAGCGGTCAGGAAGACGGGGTTGGTGAACGCGGCCATCGGCCCGGGCAGCGGGCCCAGGGCGGTCTCGTGCCGCAACTCCGCGCGCACATACGCCGCACCGGCCGCCGTCGTACGCCACTCCACCACGCCCGCGCCCGACACCGGCAGCGGACCGCCGGTGAACACCACGCCCTGGTCGGTGACGAGGCGGACCGAGCAGCGCGGAGCGCCCGAGGCCTCCAGGCGGACCGTCACCGGGGTGTCGGCGGGCAGCTCGAGCCGCTCGCCGATGCCGGCCCGTGCGCCCCCCTCGGCGCGCACGGCGAACGCCAGGGACACCGTCCGCGACTCGGCCACATAGGACCGGCCCGCCCGCAGGCCGCCCAGGACCGCCTGGCGGGTCAGATCGTCGGCGAGGACGACCGTCTGCGGGTGGCCGACCACGTCCGGGTCGCGGTGGGCGTCGCTGTCGCCCATCGCCGGAAGCCACGCCCCGCCCTCGCGCGCCGACGCGAGGAGCCGGCCGTCCCAGTCGGCCAGGGTCACCTCGTCGTCCGGTGTCCACGGCCCGTTCCACACCTCGACCGCGTCCGCCTCGGTGTACCCGAACTTCCAGGCGCAGCCCACACAGTCGGCGTGCGGATGGGCCGGTACGACCAAGCCGCCCGCCCGGTGGATCTCCCGGGCGGCGTGCGCCCAGTGGTGGTCGCGGGCCCGGTAGCGCCAGTCGACGAACGTCCCCGGATCGGTGCCGAGGGCCAGGACGTGCCCGTTCCTGGTGGTGACCTCCTCGCCGAGCAGCACGAGCAGGTCCTCGCCCGCCGCGTCGGCCCAATGGGGGTGCGAGGCGATGGTGTTGTGGTCGGAGCTGTTGATGAAGTCCAGCCCGGCCGCGCGGGCCAGCGCGGCGATCTCGGCCGGGGTGCGGCGCCCGTCGGAGTGCCAGGAGTGCAGATGGCAGTCGCCCCGGTACCAGGCCCGGCCCCGGCCCCGGGCGCGCGGCGGCGGATACACCGGCCGGGGCGCCTCACCCCCCGGCGCGCCGCTCGTCAGGGTGACCGTCACCTCGTACGCCAGCCCCCGCGGCGCCACCGTGTAGGGGCCCAGCGCGATGTGCCAGGTGCCCGGGTGGAGGGGGCCGGGCAGATAGCCGGGCGTCGCCTCGTCCGCCCGCACGACGAACTCCGTGCGGGCGCCCCCGGACCAGCCCCGGAAGCCGCGGCCGCCCGGTTCGGTGCCGCGCTCGTCGAAGAGCCCGATGTCGAGGGCGTTGCCGGGGGTGCCGGGGGGCACGGAGGGCTTGTCGTAGGTGTAGGAGACGCGCAGTGCGGCGGTTCCGGGCGGGACCGTGAAGGGCAGGTAGACGTAGTCGGGGGAACCGGGTGCGAGCGTGCCGCGCATCGTCGTCACACGGCCACGGTAGGCGCACCCTGGGGGCCCGGGCAGGTGGGATTCGGGACGTGTTCCGCGTGGTCGAATGCCGACCGGTCGGTATGGACACCTGAGGCCGTACCCGGTACAGATGGGCCATGCGTATCGCCGTCACGATCTTTCTCACCGACGAGACCATCACCCCCGTCCGGCTCGCCCGGGAACTGGAGGCGCGCCGCTTCGCCGGTCTGTATCTGCCCGAGCACACCCACATCCCGGTCGAGCGGACCACCGCGTACCCGGCGGGCGGCGACCTGCCCCGGGAGTACGGCCGTACCCTCGACCCCTTCGTCGCGCTCGGCCAGGCGGCCGCCGTCACCGAGCGGCTCGGCCTCGGCACCGGTATCACTCTCGCGGCCCAGCACGACCCCATCGACCTGGCCAAGCAGATCGCCACCCTCGACCATCTGTCCGGCGGCCGCTTCACCCTCGGCCTCGGCTATGGCTGGAACGTGGAGGAGGCCGCCGACCATGGCGTGGCCTGGCGCAGCCGGCGGGAGCTGGTCCGGGACCGGGTACGCCTCATGCAGGCGCTGTGGTCGCCCGAACCCGTCGCCTACGACGGCGAGTTCGGGAGCGTACGGGCGAGCTTCGCCCACCCCAAGCCGGTGCGGGAGCCGCGCGGGCCGGTGACCGGTCCCCGCACCCTGGTCGGCGGGGCCGCCGGGCCCCGGCTGTTCGCGCACATCGCCGAGTACGCCGACGGCTGGCTGCCCATCGGCGGACGGGGACTGTCCGAGTCGATCCCCGCGCTGCGCTCGGTGTGGGCGGACGCCGGACGCGACCCCGACGCCCTCCAGGTCGTCCCGTACGCCGTGCTGCCCACCCCGGGCAAGCTCGCCCACTACGCCGAACTGGGCATCGAGGAGGTCGTGCTCCAACTCCCCTCCTCGAGCGAGAAGGAGGTCCTGGACGCCCTCGACGCATACGCGCCGTTCATCTAGCCCCCCGCGGCGGCTACTCGAACCGTGCGACGCCTCCGACACGGGACCTCGACCCGCGCGGCCGAGGGATCGCGCGGTGTCCCGGCCCACAGGGGCCTTGGCACCGCGCGGGCGCGGGATCGTGCGGCCCCCGGACCGGGCGGAGCGCCCGGAACCGTGGGAGTCCCCGGGCCGCGCGGGGCCCTCGTCCGGGTGGGTTCTGCCGGGTCGTCT
>NZ_JBITEB010000002.1:0-249002 GCF_044454765.1 Streptomyces sp. NPDC051452 | reverse complement strand
CAGGGGCGCGGATGGTCCGGGCTCGCTGGTTCGTCGGGGGTCTCGGGAACGTGCGGGGCCTCGGGATCGTGTGGCCTCCGGGGTGGGCGGAGGGCCGGGATCCGTGGGGGCCCCGGGCCGCGCGGGCGGTGGGTTCGCGCGGGGCCCTCGTCCGGGTGGGTTCTGCCGGGTCGTCAGGGGCGCGGATGGTCCGGGCTCGCTGGTTCGTCGGGGGTCTCGGGAACGTGCGGGGCCTCGGGATCGTGTGGCCTCCGGGGTGGGCGGAGGGCCCGGCGGCCCCCGGCCGGGCCCCTGTCGGAGGGTCGGGGGTTGCGGGGCGGTGGGCCGCCGCCCGGGGCCCCGACCTCGCGGAACCGGCGTAGCCCGACCGTATGCTCGAGGGATGACGACTTCCGTGACCTCCGGAACCGGGCCGACCGAGAACTCCATGCGGCGCGCCCTCAAACGGGCCCGGGACGGCGTCGCCCTCGACGTCTCCGAGGCGGCGGTGCTGCTCCAGGCCCGCGGCGAGTCCCTCACCGACCTCACCGCGTCCGCCGCCCGGGTGCGCGACGCGGGCCTGGAAGCGGCGGGCAGGCCCGGCGTCATCACCTACTCGAAGAGCGTCTTCATCCCCCTCACCCGGCTGTGCCGGGACAAGTGCCACTACTGCACGTTCGTCACCGTCCCCGGCAAGCTGCGCCGGGCGGGCCACGGGATGTTCATGTCCCCGGACGAGGTGCTCGACATCGCCCGCAAGGGTGCCGCCCTCGGCTGCAAGGAAGCCCTGATCACCCTCGGCGACAAGCCCGAGGACCGCTGGCCGGAGGCGCGCGAATGGCTGGACGCGCACGGCTACGACGACACCATCGCCTACGTCCGGGCCATCTCCATCCGCATCCTGGAGGAGACGGGCCTGCTGCCCCACCTCAACCCGGGCGTCATGAGCTGGACGGACTTCCAGCGTCTGAAGCCGGTCGCCCCGTCCATGGGCATGATGCTGGAGACGACCGCGACCCGGCTGTGGTCCGAGCCCGGCGGCCCGCACCACGGCTCCCCGGACAAGGAACCCGCCGTACGGCTCAGGGTGTTGGAGGACGCGGGCCGCTCCTCCGTCCCCTTCACCTCCGGTCTGCTGATCGGTATCGGCGAGACGTACGAGGAGCGCGCGGAGTCCCTGTTCGCGCTGCGCAGGGTTGCGCGGTCCTACCACGGCATCCAGGAACTGATCATCCAGAACTTCCGCGCCAAGCCGGACACGGCGATGCGCGGCATGCCCGACGCCGACCTGGACGAGCTGGTCGCCACCGTGGCCGTGGCCCGCCACGTCATGGGCCCCGCCGCCTGCCTCCAGGCCCCGCCCAACCTGGTCGACTCCGAGTACGAGCGCCTGATCGGCGCCGGCATCGACGACTGGGGCGGTGTCTCCCCGCTCACCATCGACCACGTCAACCCCGAACGCCCCTGGCCGCAGATCGACGAACTGGCCGGGAAGTCCGCGGCGGCCGGCTTCGAGCTGCGCGAACGCCTGTGTGTCTACCCCGAGTTCGTCCGCCGGGGCGAACCCTGGCTGGATCCCCGACTGCGCCCGCACGTCGGCGCGCTGGCCGACCCGGAGACCGGACTGGCGCTGCCCGGGGCCCTGCCGCGCGGGCTGCCCTGGCAGGAGCCCGAGGAGGCCTTCGTACCGGCCGGCCGCACGGACCTGCACCGCACCATCGACACCGAGGGCCGCACCGGCGACCGCCGCGACGACTTCGACGAGGTGTACGGCGACTGGGAGGCCCTGCGCGAGGCGGCCGCGCCCGGCATGGCGCCGGAGCGCATCGACACGGACGTACGGCAGGCCCTGCGCACCGCCGCCGACGACCCGACGAAACTGACCGACGCCGAGGCCCTCGCCCTGCTCCACGCGGACGGTCCGGCGCTGGACGCGCTGTGCCGGATCGCCGACGACGTGCGCGCGGCGGCGGTCGGCGACGACGTGACGTACATCGTCACCCGCAACATCAACTTCACCAACGTCTGCTACACCGGCTGCCGCTTCTGCGCCTTCGCACAGCGCCGGACGGACGCCGACGCCTACACGCTGTCGCTGGCACAGGTGGCCGACCGCGCCCAGCAGGCCTGGGACGTGGGCGCCGTCGAGGTCTGCATGCAGGGCGGCATCCACCCCGACCTGCCGGGCACCGCCTACTTCGACATCGCCAAGGCGGTCAAGGAGCGCGTCCCCGGCATGCACGTCCACGCCTTCTCGCCGATGGAGGTGGTCAACGGCGCCACCCGCACCGGTCTGTCCATCCGCGAGTGGCTGACCGCCGCGAAGGAGGCGGGCCTGGGCTCCGTGCCCGGTACGGCGGCCGAGATCCTGGACGACGAGGTCCGCTGGGTGCTGACCAAGGGCAAGCTGCCCACGGCCACCTGGATCGAGGTGATCACCACCGCCCACGAGCTGGGCATCCGGTCGTCCTCCACGATGATGTACGGCCATGTCGACCAGCCCCGCCACTGGCTCGGCCACCTGCGCACGCTCGCCGGGATCCAGCGCGAGACGGGCGGCTTCACCGAGTTCGTCACGCTGCCCTTCATCCACACGAACGCCCCGGTGTACCTGGCGGGGATCGCCCGCCCGGGCCCCACCACCCGGGACAACCGCGCGGTCACGGCGATGGCGCGGCTGCTGCTGCACCCCTGGATCCCGAACATCCAGACGAGCTGGGTGAAGCTGGGCGCCGAGGGTGCGGCGGAAATGCTGCGCTCCGGCGCGAACGACCTCGGCGGGACCCTGATGGAGGAGACGATCTCCCGCATGGCGGGCTCCTCCTACGGCTCCTACAAATCGGTCCGCGACCTGATCGCGGTGGCCGAGGCGGCCGGCCGTCCGGCGAAGCCGCGCACCACGCTCTACGGCGAGGTGCCCGAGGAGCGGCAGCGGGCGGCCCAGGCGTCCGACGGACACCTGCCGGATCTGCTGCCGGTCCTGGACTGAGTACGATGATCCGACCCCCGAACCGTGCAGGGGCCCCATAGCGGAGGAGATGCGTGCCCGTGGCTGCCCGACTGCCCTCGTGGGCCTGGGTCACCGGTCTGACGGTGGCGGCGACCGCTGCCGTGGTCGCCCTCGGCGTCCAGGCGGACCACGGGCCGCGTCCCACCGCCGCGACGGCCAGGCCCGCTGCCTCGGCCCACGCGGGCGGCCACGCGTCCCGGACGCCGAAGGCGCCGGCCGCGCCCGCCCTGCCGGACCAGTCCGGGACGGGCCGCCGCATCGTCTACTCGCTGGGTGAGAAGCGGGTCTGGCTGGTCGACGCGACCGGCAGGGCGAGCCGCACGTTCACGGTGTGGCCGGGCACGGTGGGCCCGCAGCCCGGCCGTTACTCGATCACCCTGCGCACCCAGTCCCTCCGGGGCTCGGACGGCGTGCAGGTCGAGCACGTCATGTACTTCACCAAGGCGTCCGGCGTGAACATAGCCTTCTCCAACGCCCTCGACGGTTCCTCGCCGCCGCCCGCGAAGGGACAGAAGCTGGGTGGCATCCGCCTGCACAAGGACGATGGGACCGCGCTGTGGTCCTTCGGTGACAAGGGGACACCGGTGGCGGTGGTCAGCTAGCGTCCCGCCGCTCGGCGCCGGGCAACTGGTTGACGATCAGCGCGACGCCGCCGAGCAGGAAGATCCGGGTGGCGGCGTCCAGCCCGTTCCACGACTTGGACTGCCACATCGAGAACCATTCACCGCCGATCGCGATGAATCCGGCACCGAAGAGCAGCAGCAGCATCAGCAGCCCGTAGGTGGAGAAGCGCCGGGCACGGTCGACGTCCTGCCGCGCCCAGAGGTAGGTGCCCCAGACGAGGACGAGCGCGGCCACCGTCTCCCAGACGATGATCAGCACATAGGCGGTGTCCTCGAGGGCGGTGCTGGTGATCGCCCGCCACATCAGGTCGTCGTCCTTGAACGTGGTGTCCATCGCGAGCACATGCCGGACGAACTGCTGGTTCGTCCCGAAGTCGGTGATGTTCCCGAGGGCGACGAGGGTGATGTAGAGGGCGAGTATTCCGGTGAGCACACCGGCGGCGAGTCTGAGGCCGGTGTGGCGCGTGGGGGTGGTGGTCATGGCTGGATTCTCCCCGACGAACACCGCCTTCTCCCACGCGCATTGCGTCAGAATGCGGTGGCGCAAACCGGCGGTCGGTCAACCCACGGCGAAGCGCAGGAACTCCGACCAGGTGGAGTCCTTGAGGGCGAGCCGGGCACCGTCCTTGTCCTTGGAGTCGCGGACGTGAACGGCGGTGGGGGTTATGGCCACTTCGACGCAGTCCGCCCCGTCGTTACCGCTGTGGCTGCTCTTGAACCAGTTCAGCGTGCGGGTCGTCATGTCGTTTCTCCCAGGACTTTTTCGATGTGGGTCACGGACTCCCGAGGGGAGAGGGCCTGCGCTCGGATCATCCCATAGCGCATCTCCAAGATCTGCACTCCGTCCGGATCGCTGATCACCTTCTCGTACAGCTGTCCCTCGGTGCGTCCCAACGTCTTGCCCTTACGGAGCTTCAGTACGCGGAACGAGCCCATCATGCCCGCGTGATCCTCGCGGTCGGTGGGCATCACCTGGATCTCCACGTGCCTCAACTGGCTCAGCTCCAGCAGGTGTTCGAGTTGCCGCCGCAACACCATTCTGCCTCCGATCGGCCGCCGGAGCGTCACCTCCTCCTGGACGAAGGTGAGTAGCGGCCTCGGTAAGCGCTCGAACACGGACTTGCGCGCCATGCGGGCCGTGACGAGACGCTCGATCTCGGCCTCCGAGTACGGCGGACGTCGCATCGCGTACAACGCCTGGGCATACTCGGGGGTCTGGAGCAGTCCGTGTACGTGAAGAGCGGCATACGCGCCCATCTCCACGGACTCGTCCTCCAACTTCTTCAAGTCGCGTACGTTCTTCGGATACCGAGCCCTCTCCACGTCCTCCTTCATCGCGGACAGCTTGCCCTCGGCGCCCAGCGCGACGTCGGAGCTGTCGAGGAACTCGGGCTGTGGGACCCGTACGCCGCGTTCCACGGCGGACACCAGGTCCGCGCCGTAGCCGATGAGCGTGCCGAGTTCGGTCTGTCTGAGACCGGCGGCCTCCCGCCAGACCTTGATCTGGCGGCCGACCGCCCTGAGTACGGCCTCGGCCTCCTCGTCCTCCACGCTGCCCCCTCGCATACCGTGGTCGTGGGCGTTCAGCGTAAGGAGAGACGGCCACGCTGGGTGACGTGAATCGGGAAAACTCCACCCAGCGCGACCGGACACGAGAGGGCTAGTCGAGGTTCACCGGACCGTCCTTCGGCGTCTGGTCCTTGCCCGCCTGCAACTGGGGCAGGGTCTTGGCCGCTTCGGAGTCATTGCCGTTCAGGCCGTGCCGGACCGAGTCGAGGATCGTCAGGCCCTGGGACACCAGCCCGGCGGCGATCTCACCCAGGCCGTCGGCGCCGTTCAGCACGTTGACGTTGGCGCCGGCGAGGCCACCGGCGGCCTCCTTCACGATCTGCGGGAGCTGGTCGATGAGCATCCGGTCGAGCGCGACCCGGTCGTACGAGGCCGCCGCCTCCGCCTGGATCTTCATCCGCTGCGCCTCGGCCGCGGCGAGGATCCTGACCCGCTCGGCCTCTGCCTCGGCGGGCTTCACGACCTCGGCGACCAGTTGCTGCTGGCGCAGCTTGGCCTGACGCTGGGCCAGTTCGGTCTGGGCGGCGAGCACCTCCTGCTGGGCGTGCGCCAGCGCCAGCGGTCCGGCCTGTGCGGCCTGGGCCTGGGCGCGGTCCACCTCGGCCGAGTACTCGGCCTTGACGATGGCGGTCTGCCGAGCGTATTCGGCCTGCTTGCGCGCCGCCGCCTGCTCCGCCTCGACGGAGGCCTGGGTGGCCTGCGCCTGGGCGATCTGCGCCTGGCGCTGGATGGCCGCCTTGTGCGGGGCGGACATCGCGTCGATGTACCCGGTGGCGCCGTCGTCGATGGACTGGATCTGCAGCGAGTCCACGATCAGACCGATCTTGGCCATCTCGGTCTTGGAGGTGTCCAGAACCTCCGCGGCGAGCTTCTGGCGTTCGGTGACGATCTCCTCGACCGTCATCGAGCCGATGATCGCCCGCAGATGGCCGGCGAAGATCCGGCCGGTGAGCACCGACATCTGCTCCTGGTCGGAGAGGAACCGCTGGCCCGCGTTGATGATGCTCTCGTGGTCGTTGCCGACCTTGAAGGCGATGACGGCGCGGACGTGCAGCGAGATGCCCTGACGGGTCACACAGGTCTCGGTGACCTCGGACTCGCACATCGACAGGGTGAGGAACCGAACCTTCCGGAAGACCGGGAGTACGAACTTGCCGTGGCCCGTCACCACTCGGAACGGTGCACCACCCAGGCCCCGTCGGCCTCCCGAGATCAACATCGCCTCGTCGGGAGCGGGAACGCGGTATCCGAACATACTTGTACTCCTCAGCCGGCGCCGGCGGAATCGCCACCGAGCGCGTCCAGCGGATCAACCCACTCGATGACGCCGACTTCGCGGCATCCACGTGATTCGATCACGAGGACCGTCGCGCCCGTCGGCAGGGGGGTCTCCGACCAGGCGAGGAAGGTCTCGGAGCCGCCTCGGACCCGCACGAGGACCTCGCCTGGGCCCGCGGCACCGCGCGTTCCGATCAGTACGATCCCCGTGCGGCCGATCACGGCCTCGTCCTGCGGCATCACCGGCCGTCCTCCTCGTGCTGGCCCCAGGATTCAGACGATAGTCCCGGTGGTGGCGGGGGCCAACGGGCCGGGGTGATTGAACGGCGTACGGTCCCGCCCCCTCCCGGCCCGGCGGCCCCTCGCATCCCCCGGCCGTTTCCCTCGGCTGGGCGGGAATGAACCGAGAGTGTTGTTTTGCCCCACTGAACGGACCGTTCCCGTTCGATTACAGTGCTGAGCGTCGTACGGCGGGCGGTGCCGTTGGGAGGTCTGGTGGGTGCGACGTCCGGTGCCGTCTGGGGCCGAACCGAACAGCAGGACTTCCGCGGCAGGGTGCGCGGCACCCTGCTGGGTGCCGCCGTGGGCGACGCCCTGGGCGGCCCCGCCGATCCGCTGCCCCTGGAGGAGATCCGCGCGGCCTACGGCCCCGAGGGGCTGCTCGACCTCGCCTTCGGGTACGGCCGGCGCGGCGCGGTCACCCATCACACACAGCTCACCCTGTTCACCGTGGACGGTCTGATCCGGGCCCAGGTGCGCCGCGACACCGGCGCCTGGCACCCGCCGACCGATCTGCACCGGGCGTATCTGCGCTGGGCGGCCACCCAGAGTGACTGGGGGCCCGACGAGCGCCGCAAGGACGACGGCTGGCTGGCCCGAGAGGAGTGGCTGTACGCCCGCCGCGACCCGAGCCGCGCCCTGCTCATCGGCCTCGGCGACACCACCATGGGCACGCTGGAGCAGCCCAAGAACCCCGGTGAGCTGGGCCCGGAGGCCGTCGCCCGCTCGGCTCCCTTCGGGCTGCTGGTCGGCTGGGAGCCCCAGCTCGTCGTCCAGCTGGCGGTCGAGTGCGCCGCCCAGACCCACGGCCACCCCATCGCCTACCTGTCGGCGGGCGCGTACGCGGTCATCGTGCACGGGCTGGCCCGCGGCGAGAGCCTGGACGGTGCCGTGCAGCGGGCCCTCGCCCTGCTCGCCGCCCGCCCCGGGCACCAGCCCGTCTCCGACGCCCTCCAACACGCCCTCGGTGCCGTACGGCAGGGGATGCCCAGCCCGGCCCGGGTGGAGGCGCTGGCCGGTGACGGCACGGCGGACGGTCTGCTGGCCGCCTCCGTGTACTGCGCGTTGGTGGGGGAGGACGTACGGCACGGGCTGTGCCTGGCGGTGAACCAGAGCGGCCCCTCGGCCGCCGCGGGCGCCCTCACCGGCGGTCTCCTCGGCGCCCTGCACGGCGAGACGGCCCTGCCGCCGGCCTGGCTGGCCGAGCTGGAGGGCCGCCCCACGATCCTGGAGATCGCCGACGACTTCGCCATGGAGATGACCCAGGGCCCCGCCCTGCACGGCCCGGCCGGATCGTCCCCGGGCTGGCTGGCCCGATACCCGCGCTAGCGCGCGCGGACGACGCGGCCTCCTTCGTGCCGCGGTCCTACTCCGCCACCGGCGCCCCGATCGCCTCGTCCCCGGAGGCCGTGGGAACCGGCACGGTCGCCGCGGCGGCGCCGTCCCCGTCCGTGTTGACACGCTCGATCACGGCCAGCCGCTCGGGGGTGTCCTCCGGCTTCAGCCAGCCGATCAGGATGTACAGGACCAAGGAGACCGCCAGCGGGATCGAGACCTGGTACTGGAGCGGGACTCCGCCGTCGACGTGCCAGCTGATCGGGTAGTTGACCAGCCAGAAGGCGAGCAGGCCCGCCGCCCAGCTGGTGAGTGCCGCCGTCGGGCCGGAGCGCCGGAACGGGCGCAGCAGGCCCAGCATCATCGGGATCGCGATCGGGCCCATCAGACCGGCCACCCACTTGATGACGACCGTGATGATGTCTTTGAAGGCGGGGGAGTTGACCCGGGTCGCGACGGCCATCGACAGGCCGAGGAAGACGACCGTGGTCACCCGGGCGGCGATCAGACCCGAACGCTCGCCCCACGCACGGGCCCTCGCGGACAGCGCGGGCGCCACGTCACGGGTGAACACCGCGGCGATCGCGTTGGCGTCGGAGGAGCACATCGCCATGGTATGCGAGAAGAAACCGACGACGACCAGGCCCAACAGCCCGTGTGGAAGCAGCTGTTCGGTCATCAGGGCGTAGGAGTCGGAGCCGTCCGGCTTGCTCGCGTGCACCAGCAGCGGTGACATCCACATGGGGAAGAACAGGACCACCGGCCAGACCAGCCACAGGATCGCCGACAGGCGGGCCGAGCGCTCGGCCTCCCGCGCGTTGCCCGTCGCCATGTAGCGCTGGGCCTGGTTGAGCATGCCGCCGTTGTACTCGAAGAGCTTGATGAAGAGGAAGGCGAGCAGGAACACCGTGCCGTACGGGCCGACCAGCGGCTTGCCGTGGCCGTGCAGCGCGGGCTCGTCCCAGGCGTCGAGGAGGCCGATGTGCCGGTCGCTCAGCTTCACCGCGACCGCCACGAACATCGAGGCGCCGGCCAGCAACTGGATGACGAACTGGCCGAGTTCGGTCAGGGCGTCCGCCCACAGGCCGCCGATCGTGCAGTAGACGGCGGTGATCGCGCCGGTGATGAGGATGCCCTGGTTCAGCGACACCCCGGTGAAGACCGACAACAGGGTGGCGATCGCCGCCCACTTGGCGCCCACGTCCACGATCTTCAGCAGCATGCCGGACCAGGCGAGGGCCTGCTGTGTGGGCAGGTTGTAGCGGTTCTTCAGGTACTCCAGCGGGGAGGCCACATGGAGCCGCGAGCGCAGCCGGTTGATGCGCGGCGCGAACAGCTTCGAGCCGATGGCGATGCCGAGCGCGATGGGGAAGGACCAGGTGATGAAGGAGGTGACGCCGTAGGTGTAGGCGATGCCCGCGTATCCCGTGAACATCACCGCGCTGTAGCCCGACATGTGGTGCGAGATGCCGGACAGCCACCAGGGCATCCTGCCGCCGGCCGTGAAGAAGTCGGAGACGTTGTCCACCCGCTTGTGCGACCAGACGCCGATCGCGACCATCACGCCGAAGTAGCCGATGAGCACGGCCCAGTCGAGACTGTTCATGTCCCCGATCGTGGGTCCCGCTACATGAACACGACAAGCAAGCGGTAGGTCAAGGCCCGGCAAAATCGTTCTACTTGATGACCTGTGTTCAGATGGATGAACGGATGAAGTGAGGGAAACGGCCTATCGCATCAGCTCCCCGGCGTTCACGAGCAGTTGCTGTCCGGTGATCGCCCGCGCCCGGTCGGAGGCGAGGAACACCGCCGCGTCCGCCACATCCCCGTCCGTGGCCAGCTCCGGCAGCGCCATACGTCCGGTCAGCCGCCCCAGCACCTCCTCCTCCGGCACGGCCTCCGTCCGCGCGGTGAACCGGACGTACGCCTCCACCGGCGGGCCCCACATCCAGCCCGGCAGTACGGTGTTGACCCGGATCCGGTGCGGCCCCAGCTCGCGCGCCAGCGAGTACATCGCACTGGTCAGGGCGCCCTTGGAGGCGGCGTACGCGGCCTGTCGCACCTGCGAGGGCGCGGCGAGCGCCGACTGCGTCCCGATGAAAACCACCGACCCGCCCCCGGCCGCCCGCAGTGCCGGCAGGCAGGCCCGCGTCATCCGCAGCGTCCCCAGCAGGTTCACGTCGAGGACCGACTGCCAGGTCGTGAAGTCGGCGTCCTCCAGCCCGCCGAAGTAGGAGTCCCAGGCCGCCACATGCACCACGGCGTCGACCGAGCCGAACCGCTCCCGCGCCAGCCCGGCCAGCGCCTCGCACTGCCCCTCGTCGGTGATGTCGGTGGCCCGGTACGCCGTACGCGTGCCCCCCGGGTCGATGCCGGCCGCGCTCCTGGCGAGATTCGCCTCGGTACGCGCCCCGAGCACCGCGTTGCCGCCGTCCCGTACGACGGCCGCGGCGACCTGGTGGCCGAGGCCGGCCCCGACGCCGGAGACGACGACGGTCTTGCCGGCGAGCAGGGACATCGGTGCCTCCCGGGGTCTGGCGCTCAATCTGACGGAGCGTCAGGGTAGGGCCGAGCGCAGGACGACGGAAGGGGACCGGCATGAGGGGATCGACATGAGGGGATCGGCGGGAGCGCCGGAGGACCGCACGGGAGGGGAGACCGCATGAGCGAGGACACGCGCAGCGAGCTGTACGCCGAACTGGCCGCCGTGGGACCGTACGGCGTACGTCCCGGCCACGCCCTGATCACCATGGTGGAACCGCACCCCGGCCACGAGTACGCCTACAACCGCTGGTACGAGGACGACCACTACTACGCCGGCGCGATGGCCATGCCCTGGATGTACGCCGGCCGCCGCTGGGTCGCCACCCGGGAGCTGCAACTCCTGCGCTACCCCGGGGAGTCGGCGATCGCCCGGCCGGTCACCGCCGGCTGTTACCTGTCCACCTACTGGATCACCGACGGCCGCTACGCCGAGCACATGAAGTGGACCGTCGCCGTCAACAGGCGCCTCAACCGGGACGCCCGCGTGCACCACGAGCGCACCCACGTCTTCACGGCGTTCCAGGACCACGAGCGCACGGTCTACCGGGACGGCCCGGCGGGACCGAGGGACGTCCACGCCCTCGACCATCCGTACGCCGGACTGGTGCTGGAGGTGATCGACGCGGAGTCGGCCGAGCGGCGGGCGCGGCTGCTGGAATGGCTCGGCACCCGCGCTCTGCCCGGCCGCCTCGCCGGCTCCCCGGCCGCCATGGTGACCGTGTTCCGGCCCACACCGCTGCCGGGCGACCGCATGACGTACGTCAAGCAGGTCGAGGGCGTGGACACCCGGCTGACCCTGCTGTGGTTCCTGGAGACGGACCCGCGCGAGTGCTGGGCGGAGCACTTCACCGGGCTGGACGAGGAGGTGGCCGAGTCGGGGCTGGGCCGGGTGGAACTGGTGGCCCCGTTCATCCCGACCGTACCGGGCACGGACCGGTACGTGTCCGAACTACGGGGCGGGTGAGGCGCCCGGGCCGGCCCCGCGGCCGGCCCGGCCCCCTACTTCAGCTCGTCCGGGCAGGGCGTGCCGCGCGGCAGCTGGTAGGGCGCCGCCAGCCGGTACGTGCCGGCGCGCGGCGCCAGCAGCTCGGTCCACTTGTCGCCGTTCACATCCTCCGGCGTCTCCATCAGACACCCGTTGGGGTTGTCGTACGACTTCGAGACGCCGGGACCCCGGTGCTTGGACGCCTCGGTCTCCTGCGGCGGCTTCAGGCTCTTGCCGTGCTCGTCGACGACGCTCAGCCACGGCGAGTACGGGATCCGGATCAGGACCCGCCCGGCCTTGCTCACCCGCAACGTCATCTCGCCCTGGTCGGCCCGGTCCACCACCGCGTTGGGCTCGGCGAGCGGCGCCGGATCCGTCACCTTGAACAGCTGCCAGTTGGCGTCGCCCCAGATCTGCGTCAGATACGGCATGCCGCGCCGAAGCAGCTCCCGCTCACGCTGGCCGCCGTCCCCGTCCGGGTTGTCCTTGGGCAGCACCACGTAGTGCACCGCCCAGCGCTGGAGCCACTCGTGGTAGTTCGCCGAGTTGAGCGTGTCGTCGTAGAAGAGCGGATTGCGCTCCATGTCGGCCTGCCGGTTCCAGCCCCGGGCCAGATTCACGTACGGGGCGAGCGCGGAAGCCTCCCGGTGCGAGCGCGCGGGGACCACCTCGACCCGGCCCTTCTCCGCGTCGACCTTCTGCAGCTTGTCGACGAGCGGGGCCAGCTCCCGCGCCCAGGACGCGGCCGGGGTGGTGTGCATGATGTCGTCCACCGACTTGAAGCCGATCCAGCCGACGAAGCCGAGGAACGCCAGCACGGTCACGTACCACTTGCGCGACTTCGGCACCGTGTACGGCAGCGCGGCGATCAGCGCCGCACCCGCGAACAGCATCGGCAGCCGCGATATGTTCGACCCGATCTGCGAGCTGATCAGCCACACCAGGACGACGGCCAGGCTGTAGACGGCGGCCGTCAGCCGGACGGTCACCCACTCCTTCGGCACGAGGAACAGGCACAGCAGGCCGTACAGCAGCGGCAGTATCACCGAGCCGATCGTCATCGGCTGGGTGCCGGAGAACGGGAACAGCCAGGCGGACACGGCGACCACGGCGGAGGGCGCGATCCCCAGCGCCCAGGCGCCCGGCCGCCGCTTCTGCAGGAACAGCGCGGCCGCGATCAGCCCCACGAACAGCCCCGCGACCGGCGAGGACATCGTGGCGAGCGCCGCCAGCGGGGCCGCCACCAGGGCCTTCGCCCAGCGTTTGTACCGCCACCGGTACGGCCAGCAGAAGACGGCCGCGGTCGCGCCCAGCGCGAACATCGTGCCGAGCCCGAAGGTCACCCGCCCCGACACCGCGTTGCACAGCAGCGCGAAGACCCCGGCGAGCGAGGCCCACAGCGGGTTGCGCACCGCCCGGCTGCGGATCAGGACCAGGGTCAGCAACCCCGCGGAGACCGTTCCGGCGATCATCATCGTCGTACGGACACCGAGCAGCGACATCAGATACGGCGACACCACGCTGTACGACACCGGGTGCATGCCCCCGTACCAGGCGAGGTTGTACGCCGAGTCGGGGTGCCGGCCGACGAACTCGGCCCAGGCGTCCTGCGCCGCGAGATCGCCACCGCTGTTCGCGAAGGTGAAGAACCAGATGATGTGCAGGACACCCGCGAGCGCGGTGACGGACAGCACGGGGTGCGCCAGCATCCGCTGCCGCAGCGGTTCGGCGGCGGCGAGCAGTCGCCCGAGTCTCCCGGCCGGGCGACTGCCGCCGCCGCTCCCGACGCGCTCCTCGCCCGTGCCGCTTTCGCCGCCCGGGACGTCCTTGTCGTCCCGGCCGGCGGCGTCAGGCGAGGACAGGCGTATTCGAGGGCCGGATCCCGGGCCGGGATCGGCGTCGTCGGCGTGTGTCCGCTCGGCTGTGGCCACCTGAAGGCACTCCCCGTGTCCCGTCTTCTGTGCGCGGCCCCGTTCCTCGGTCTTCCCGGCCGCTTCTGGTCCAGTCGGCGGCCGCGTCCCCCGACCGTCGACCTGCCCCGTTTCGTGACGCTAGCACGCACCCCGCCGACGGGCTCCCGGGTGGGGCGCCGTCGACGGGGTGCGCGGGCGACCGGCGGTGGCGTGGTCAGCGCAGACGGGTCAGCTTGGCGCCGAACCCGGGCTCCGGCAGATCCTTCCGCAAGGCCACCGGGACCTTCACCGAGCGCGCCGTACCGTCGCCCACCGTGAGCGATCCGACCGTGGTGCCGGCCTTCGCGGTGTGCGGCACGGTGCCGGAGACGAAGGACAGCCGCACCTTCAGGCCCGCCCAGCCGGCCGCCGTGACGTCCTTGGTGATCACGATCGGGGTGTGGCCGCCGAGTCCGTCGTCCACATAACCGACCACGTCACCCTTCTTCAGGATCTTCGCCGAGGTCAGTGCCTTCTCGGCGGCGAGCAGCGCGGTCTTGCTGACCTCGTTGGCCGTCTGGAGGATGTCCGGCTTGTGCTGGCCCAGGATCGCTCCGACGATGGTGACCGTCTGCCCGCCGACCTGCTTGCGAGAGGCGAAGAGCAGGTTGCCGCCGGCCTTGGTGGTGCTGCCGGTCTTGATGCCGATCGCGCCGACGCGGAACGGCAGCTCGTTGTAGTTGGGCCAGAACTTGCCGGACGGGTCGGTCCAGCTGGCCGCGCTGCTGATGGCGACCAGGGCCGGAACCTTCACGAAGGCGCGGCCGAGCTTCACCTGGTCCTCGGCGGTGGAGACGGTGGTCTCCTTCAGCCCCGAGGGGTCGGTGTACGTGGTGCGGGTCAGCCCCAGTTCCTTGGCGGTGGCGTTCATCTTCTTCACGAACGCCGCCTCCGAGCCCGCGTCCCAGCGCGCGAGGAGCCGGGCGATGTTGTTGGCGGAGGGGATGATGACGGCCGACAGCGCCTGCTTCTCGGTGAGGCTGTCGCCGGCCTTGATGGTGTTGAGCGTGGACTCGCCGTCCTTGTTGTAGCCGCCCTCCTTCTCCGCCGTCGCGTCGACCTTGATCTTCGGGCCCTCCTGCCCCGGCTTGAGCGGGTGGTCCCGGAGGATGATGTACGCCGTCATCGTCTTGGCGACCGAGCCGATGGCCACGGGCGTCTGCTTGCCGAAGCGGCCCATCGTGCCGATGCCGTCACCGTCGATCCAGCCCTGGCCCTCGCCGGGCCAGGGCAGGTTCGTGGCGCCGCCCTGGAAGGTGTAGCTGTCCTTGCCGGTCAGCGCGAGGGTGGGGGACGGCAGCGGACGGAAGTTCTGTACGACCGCGAAGATGATCGCCAGGAGCAGGACCAGGGGGGTCCAGATCTTGACCCGGCGCATCAGGGTGCGGACGGGGGTCTCCGCGGGCGGAGGCGTGTTCGTCAGCTCCGCCAGCAGGTCCAGCGGGGGCTTGGGCGGAAGCGGCTGCTGGGTGGTGCGCTCGGGGCCGACCTGCGGAACGGCGGCGGTCGCGTCCGGCGCGGTGGCCGGCTTGGCGCTCGGTTCGGCGTCCGGTTCGGCGTCCGGCTTGGTACCGGGGCCGGTGGCCGGCCTGGTGCCCGGCTTCACGGCCGATCGCATGTCGTTCTTGAGCGCGACGAATTTGCTGGTGCGTTCGCTGTCGGACTCGGGGGTCCGGGGGGTGGGGGCCTTCGGCGTGCCGCCCAGCTTGAGCATGGTCGTCGGCTGGTCGACCTCGGGGCTCTTCGGGCGGGGGGCCTTGAAGACGGCGGTCGGCTGGTCCACGGCGGTGCCGGTGCCGGTGCCGGTGCCGGTCCGGGGGGTCCGGGGGGCTTGGGGGGTCGCCTCGGCTTCGCCTTCGGCGTCCGTGTTCCCACCCGCACCACCCGTGCGGGTCTCGTCGTCGGGTGCGGGTGGCCCCTGCGGGGCGTCCTCGCCGTCGGCGGCCTCCGGCTCGTCCGGCTCGCCCTCGGCGCCCCCGGCGGTCGCGCCCGCGCCGGGCTGGGGGGCGGTGCCGCCCTTCGCGTCCGACGCGGAGCCGGCGCCGGCCTTGGTGCCCGGCCCGGGCTTCGCGGCCGGCTTCGTCTCGGTGTCGGGCTTCGGCTCGGCCTTGGTGTCCGGCTTCGGCTCGGCCTTGGAGTTCGGCTCGGGCTTCGCGTCCGGCTTCGGCTCAGCCGTGGTGTCCGGCTTCGGCTTCCGGGTGGCGTCGGTCTCGGGGGTGGACTTGGCCGCGGTGTCCGCGGTGTCCGCGGCGGGCTTCGGGGCGGACTCGGTCGCCGTATCCGCGTCGGCCTTGGCGGCGGTGGCGGCGTGCGCGGCCTTCCCGGCCTCCTCGGCTTCCTCCGCCTCGGCGTCGGCCTCCTCGGCTTCCTCCGCCTCGGCGTCGGCCTCCGTGTCCTTCTCCGCCTCCGGGGCCTTCTCCCCCTTCGTGGCGGCCTTCTGCGGGGGCGTGTCGTCCTGCCCCTTGGGGTCCTCCGCGCCGCGGACCCATGCCGAGACCGCCTCGCGGAGGGCGACGTCCTCCTTGGGAGTGTCCTTGGGCTCGGCGTCGGCCGTCTCGCCGGAGTCGGCCGCAGCCTCGGACTCGGACTCGGCCGCAGCCTCGGACTCGGCCCCGGACTTGGACTGGGCGGGCTCGTCCGCGGCAGCCGCCCGTCGCTTGACGTCCCGCACCGACAGGATCTTCGTCGCCGTGTCCGCACGACCACCCGAGGAATCCTTTTCGCGGGTGACCGCGAGACGCGGATCACGCGCCTCGGGAACCGAACCCCCGCTCCCCGACGTCGGTTCCGCCGACGACTCGCGCTGCTTCGACCTGTCGGGGGACTCGCCCGCCACCGATGCCTCCTCCATGCGCCGCGCGCTCGCGCGCGCGCCCTGTCCGAACCATGTACCAGTGTCCTGTGTGAGGGCTTGGCCCCTGCGGTAGACGAGAACGACATACATGCCGGTTCCCTCACGAACCGGTCACGCGCCCTCGACAGACCAATGTGAGAGGGGTCACCCTGTCATTCATCCACGCGGGGAGGCATGGATGGGCAGGAGCCGCAGAACAATTCCGGAGGAGCTTCTGCTGCTGGCACTGGACCCGGCCACGGGTACCACTGCACAGCCGCAGTCGCTCGACCTCGGTCTGGCCGGAGCACAGCTAGTGGAGCTGGCGCTGGCCGGACGGATAGCCCCAGACGGGGATCGTATCGCCGTGGTGGTGCCACGGCCGACAGGAGATCCGACTCTGGACTGCGCGTTGGAGTTGCTGCGAAGGCGTGGCGCTCCCGTACGTGCCGTCCATTGGATCGGCGGACCCCGGCTGGGGCTCCGTCAGACGTATCTCTCGCATCTGGAGCGGTGCGGCATGGTGCATGCCGTGGCCGGTCAGATGTGCGGGGTGCTACCGACGACGCGCTATCAGGCGGCGGACAACGAGATCAGCCGGGAGATCCGAACCCGGCTGGACTCGGCGATCCGCACCGGTGTGCCACCGGACCCGCGGACCGCGGCGCTCGCCGCCCTGGCGCACGCCGTCGGACTGGGCAAGCATCTCTACCCCGGTAACGAGGGGCGTTCGTCCAGGTCCCGGTTGCGGGACCTGATCCGGCACGATCCGATGGGCGGGCTCGTCGCCCACGCCGTCATGGACGTGCAGAACGGCGCGGCCGCACAGCCGCGCCGGGGCCCGGCCGCGACCGGCCGGCCGGCCGTGTCGGGCGCCAGGCCCGTGACGGAACCCGCGCACGGGGTCCCGATGCAGCCGCACCGCGGGTCCATGGTGCGCGCCGTGGCCCACTGAGCCTTCGGGAGCCGCTGGTTGGAGCGGGGCGGCGAGGTCCTTGCGATCTCGCCGCCCCGCTCGGCCGCGTCCCGGCCTTTTGTGCCGTACGCACCGCATATCCCTCGTTTGCCAGCGGTAGAAAGCACCTTGGTGGCAATCTGCTCAACAGCAGATACGCAAAGTGTCAAGTAACAGGCAGGCAGCCGGAGGTGCACGTCCCGTGGCGTCCAATGTGAATCCGACCGTCAGGCGACGCCGGCTGGGCCAGGAGTTGCGCAGGCTCCGTGAGCTCAAGGGCATGACGGCCGAAGAGGTGGCCGAGCGGCTGCTCGTGTCGCAGTCGAAGATCAGCCGGCTGGAGAACGGCCGCCGGAGCATCAGCCAGCGCGACGTGCGCGATCTGTGCGGGGTCTACGAGGTCGAGGACCAGCGCATCGTCGACTCGCTGATGGAGATGGCCCGTGACTCGCGGCAGCAGGGCTGGTGGCACACGTTCGGGGACATCCCCTACAGCGTGTACATCGGGCTGGAGACCGACGCGGAGTCGCTGCGCGTCTACGAACCCCAGCTGGTGACAGGTCTGTTGCAGACCCGCGCCTACGCGGAGGCCCTGGTGCAGGGCGCGTTGCCGGAGACGTCGACGGCCGAGATCGAGAAACGTGTGCAGGTGCGTATGCGCCGACAGGAACGTATCACCGCCGAGAACAACCCCCTGCGGCTGTGGGTGGTGCTGGACGAGGCCGCGCTGCGCCGGGTCGTGGGCAGCAAGCTGGTGATGCGGGAACAGCTGGAGCATCTGATCGAGATGTCCCAGCTGCCGCACGTCACCGTGCAGGTGCTGCCCTTCGAGGTGGGTGCGCACCCGGGGCTGAACGGCCAGTACGCGATCCTGGAGTTCACCGACGCGGCCGACTCCAGCGTGGTGTACCTGGAGGGCGTCACCAGTGACCTGTATCTGGAGAAGGCCCAGGACGTTCAGAAGTACGCCGTGATGTACGAACATCTGCGGGCACAGTCCCTGAATGTGGAGCAATCCCGACAGTTCATTGCGGAACGGGCCAAAATCTATGCCGAGTGAGCTGCTGTCACAGGGGGCGCCGGATCGTACACCGTAGGTCCACTCCAGTGGAAGGCTCGCCTGGAATATGCCATCCGGTCGAGTGAACGACCACTACGGCGGCGGCAGTTGCCCGGTAGCGTCGATCACGCCAACCAGACGACAAGGTTGGCGTGAACCGCACTACCGCAACTCGCAACAGGAGTGGACATGGCACTGATTCAGGGCGCTTCGGAGACGTGGATGAAGTCTTCCTATTCCGCGGGCAATGGCGCCTGCGTCGAGGTCAAGTCGCCCGCCGCCGCCGAGCTCGCCGTCCGCGACTCGAAGGTCACCGAGGGCCCGACCCTGGCCTTCCCCGCCGAGGCGTGGAACACCTTCGTCGCCTCGGTCAAGGCGTAAGGGGCTCTCCCTGACCCTCGCCGGTAGAAGCGCCGGACGTAGCGGTCCGGCCGCCACAACTGCACAAGCACCACCAGGAGAGCCCTCTCGACCAGTCGCCGTCCTTGCCGAGGGGGCTCCGCCTTCCCCGGCTTCCCCGGCGGCGGAGTGACGACGGCCGTGTGACGACCGGAGTGTGACGACCGGAGTGTGACGACGGGAGCGTGTCGACAGGCCCTAGCGCACCGGGAACGCCACGTCACAGACCGGGTCCTCGGCGGTCGCCGCGTCCCAGTCCGCGAAGTAGACCTCCCGGCAGGGGCCGGCCACCTCCAGCCCCTCCCCGGCGATCCACTGCTCGACCGCCTCGAAGGCGGCCAGGATCTGCGGATGCGCCACCTGGGCCTTGGTGATCCGGGTGTAGGCCAGCCGCACCGCGGGTTCCGTCCGCACCCGTGTCCGCCAAGTGTGCCCCTGTCGCCCGGCCCACGACCGGGCCGCCGCCTCGTCCGCCACCGGCACACAGGACTCCGCCGGTCCGTCGCTCTCCATCGACACCTCGCGGTGGTAGACGACGAACGGCGCCCCCGTGACGCCTCCGCACTCCCGGGCGGCCGCCTCCAGCCGTCCCAGGGACGCGCCGATCCAGGTCGGCAACTCATCCGCCAGCGTGTGCCGCGACTCGCTCAGCACCACCCGCGCCGGCACGTCCACGGTCTCGATCACGAACCTGTCGTACATCTCGGAGCTCCTCCCCGACAGCCGTCCACGGAGGTACTCGGCGAGGGTCCGCTGTCCGGCTACCCGGGCCTCCACGGCCGCCCAGTAGGCGGCGAGCCGGTCGGCGGCCTCGGCGCCCTCGGCCCCGACCACCTCGGCGATCCGGGCGAGCGGCATGTCCAGCTGCCGCAGCAGCGCCACCAGCCGGGCTCGCTCGGCCTGGTCGGCGCGGTAGTAGCGGTAGCCGGTGGGGCCGTCGACCCGGGCCGGCGACAGCAGGCCGAGCCGGTCGTACAGCCGCAGGGCCTTGGCCGACAGCCGGGTCCGCGCGGCAAAGGCGCCGATGGTGAGCAGCTCGTCGTCCACGTCGCCATCCTCCGTCACCGGGCGGTTCGGTTCCGCCCGGCGAGGAGGAGGGTGATCCCTGCCCCAGGGGCAAGGTCAAGCCGTGCTCAGCCGAGCGGGCCCTCGATGGCCCTCTCGACGGCCGCGACGACCTCGGCCGACTCGGGCTCGGTCTGCGGCGAGAAACGCGCGACGACCGTCCCGTCCCGGCCGATCAGGAACTTCTCGAAGTTCCAGCGGATGTCACCGGTGTACCCCTCGGCGTCGGCGACACCGACGAGCCGCTCGTACAGCGGGTGCCGGCCCGCGCCGTTGACCTCCACCTTCTCGGTCAGCGGGAAGGTCACGCCGTACGTCGCCGAGCAGAACTCGGCGATCTCCTCGGCGCTGCCGGGCTCCTGCCCGAGGAACTGGTTGCAGGGCACACCCAGCACGGTGAAGCCCTGCTCGGCGTAGCGCTCCTGGAGCTTCTCCAGGCCGGAGTACTGCGGGGTCAGGCCGCACTTGGAGGCCACGTTCACCATGAGCACGGCCTGGCCCGAGAACCGGGACAGCTGTGCGGAGCCGCCCTGGAGGGCCTCGATCTCGACGTCCAGCGGGGAGTCGTTGCGGTCGGTAGTCGTCATGGGCGGATGCTAGCCCCGCCGGATGACACCCTCGTGCCCGGCCCTGCCCGCTGACGATCACTCGATCCCGAGAGGCCCGAAACCCAGGTCCTCACGCATGAGACGACGCATCTGAGCCATGGCCGCACGGCGCCTTCCCACCAGGGCCGCTTCCTCGGCGGAGCCGACCGCCACCCCCCGGGCGTAGGCGTCGCGTATCGCGCGCAGGCCATGGAACGCCTCGTTACCCGCCGCCACCACCTGCGGCGGCCCCACGAGCCAGAGGCGCTCACTGGCGGTATAGAGACCGGCGCCGCGGACGGCCTCCCTCACGGCCGCGTCACGCACCGAATCGGACATGTGATCGCCCAAGGCGACGGCCCGCATCTCCTCTCCTGCCGCTTTGAGGGCGGACACGTACTCCGTGTACACCTCGCGCCGTACTTCCCACGCATGCCTGGCCTCCTCCCGCCGCCACCGGTTGCGATCGGCGATCAGAGTGGCCGCGATGCCGATGACGGCACCGGTCAGCGTCGAGAGAAGCGGCATCCAGTCCATGTGCCGCAGCTTGGCCCAACCAGCGCACCGCCACCAGTGGCTCTCGCCACGCAAGTGACCGCAGCCGGCCCGGACTTCGTCCTCGGCGAGCCAGGTTCAGCGAGGGGGGTTGGCCGCCAGCCGGCAGGCACCGTTCGCGGCGCCGCCCGGCACACCGGCCTCGGTCAGGCCCTTCGCGCAGCCTTGCAGGTCGTTGTGCACACCTCGGGTACACGCCGAGCTGACGGCATCGGAGACTTGGACGCCCGTCCCCTGGACCAGGTTCGTGCAGGCCGGGATGTCCGCGTGGGCGGCGGGGGCGGCGAAGGCCACGCCCAGGGCGAGGGTCAGACCGGTGAGGAGACCGGCCGCGCGGGACGATGTGCGCATGGGAGCCACCTACTCTCCGGGGTTGGTCGACCGATGTTGCCGTCGGAAATGGCTGGCCCGGCGGGCTCAGGTGATGCTCTCCGAGTGCCCGTCGGGGAAGGTGCACGTGGCGCTGCGGTAGGGCATTGCCGCGTTGACCGTTCCACCCTGGGCCGTGCATTGTTCGGCCGAGATACCCGGATACGTCGCTGCCTGAGCGGCGGCGGCGCCGACGACGCTCACGCCGGCCAGGGTCGCTGTGGCGAACACGAGCGCCAGCAGCCGTCGTATACGCATGGTCTTCTCCTCTCGCGTGCCCTAATTCGGTACTACGCCACGACCGAACTCGTGCCAGGGACGGCTCCCGGGCTGAAACTCCATTTCACCTCCCAGCGTCGCGTTGCGCCATTCGTGAGCTCGCCCAGGGTGCCGTTTGCCGACGAACCTCACGTCTGCACATCGCGCTCTTGGCGTCGGCGGCGGAAGTGAACCCCGGCGAGGTGGACACCTCCGGGCCACTTCCGCCGCCGACCTTCGGCTTCGTGACTCAGGACGGGGGCTGGAGGACCGCGTCGACGACGTAGATGGTGGCGTTAGCGGCCTTGATGTTGCCGCAGACGATGTTCGCCTTGTCGTTGACCTTGAAGTCGGTGCCCGAGCCCGATGTGGTCAGTTTGCTGCCTTCCACCGTCGTGAACGAACCCTTGGAGAGTTCGCTCGGGGTGATCTGCTTGTCCACCACGTGGTACGTCAGCACCTTCTTCAGCTGCCCCTGGTCGCCGAGCAGCGAGGAGAGCTGTGACGCTTGCACGTTCTGGAAGGCCTGTTGATTGGGAGCGAAGATGGTGACTCCGGGCTTCCCGTCGAGGGTGCCGCTCAGCCGTGCCCTGACCACGGCTGCTACCAGCTGGCTGAGCTGCGGGTAGGCAGCTGCGGCCTCCACGACCTTGTCCTTGGCCGTATCGGCCTTCTGGGAGAGCGCCGAACAGCCGGAACCGAACGTGCCGGACGGGCTGGGAGAGGCATCCTGCGCATGGCTCTGCGACGTCAGAGCTCCGAGGGCGAGCGGGACGGCGACCACAACTGCCGCGGTGGCTCTTGCTGTGTGCGTGCGGGTGAACCTCATAGCAAACCTTCCTCCTGTGGAGGGGTGAGTCCTGCCGAGGCCTGGACTGCGGCTGTCTTCGTTTCCGTCGGGCGGGGTGGGGCGGCCGCAGCGCCCGGCCGGCGTTGGGGCCCTCATCACCCTGCCGCTCAGCGAGCGTATCCAGCACGTGCCCGGGGCCGCATCTCGAAGCCGGACGCGGCGAACGCCCCGCTTGCCGCCCACGGCATGCAAGTTCGCTGCGAGGCACCGAGGGTGGCTGGTCATCTGCTTGCCGACGTCCGTCGCCGCCGCGGCACCCTTGGCAAGGGGAGCCCCCTCTGGGTGAAGGCGAAGCCGAAGCCCGTCCCCAGCACACCGAAGCGGAGACGATGGTCGCATGACGAAGCCACGTCTCAACGAAGAAGAGCACGCCCAGATCGGAC
Source organism: Streptomyces sp. NPDC051452 (assembly GCF_044454765.1). Lineage (NCBI taxonomy): Bacteria > Bacillati > Actinomycetota > Actinomycetes > Kitasatosporales > Streptomycetaceae > Streptomyces > Streptomyces sp. NPDC051452. The sequence continues at coordinate 226,134 of NZ_JBITEB010000002.1, read as the reverse complement.
AGCAACTGGCCGAGATGCAGAGGGAACTAGTGCGCCTGGGGGTCAAGGTGGCAAACGCCTTCCCCCGCACCGGACCTGAGAGCCTTCCGCACAAGAGGCTGACTCAGGCCGAGGACGCACTGAGGGACGCCCGCTGGGCGCTGGAGAGGGAGCTCTTCCAGGACTACCCCGACGCGGGCACTTCGGTGTACTACCCGCAGCAGCCCTGAGCCTGGTGGCACGCTGAGACAGGGCCCCACCGTCGCCTACTGTCGGTAGCCGGGCCCATCCCGCCGCCGGTAGAGGACCGTCGTCATATGTCAAAGGCCCCGGATCACGATCGACCCGGGGCCTTGGTGCTTCTGGGCAGGAATCGAACCTGAGACAGTCGCACCGCTGATACTTCCGATGAACTCCCGTACTAAAAGCAGCCGGGTACGGTGCTGGGGCTACCACAGTTGTTGGGTTGGTTACCGACGACGGGACTGGCGATCAGCGTCACCGTGCCGCTGGCTCTGAAGATGCCGCCACCGTCTGCACCCGTTCCCAGCGCTCGGTTCCTGGTTACCGGGCTACGGGTGAGAGTCACCGTGCCGACCGTATTGTAGATGCCGCCACCGCGGGAGTTCGTGCCGTTGGCAGTGTTGTTGGTGACCGGGCTGTCGGTGAGTTGCACCGTGCCGACCGTATTGTAGATGCCGCCGCCCTGCGCATTGTTGCCGCTGGTGGTGTTGCCGATGACCGGGCTTCTCTTCAGCGTCATGGTTCCGGCTTGCGCGATGCCGCCGCCCTGCGCGTTGGTACCGGTGACATCGTTGCTGCTGACTTGGGTGCTGGTCAGCGTCACCTTCGTGCCGACGGCGGCGGCGATACCGCCGGCCAGTTGGGTTGCGTGGTTGCCGGTGATCCCGCTCCTGTCGACGGTCGCCGTGCCGGAACCTCCGAATGGGCTCACGAACACGGCCCCGCCGGCCCTCGCCGTGTTGTTGTAGAGCGTGCTGCTGTTGACGCTCACCGTGCCATTGTCGTTGTCGATGGCCCCACCGAAGGTGTCGGCGGTGTTGGTGGTGAGGCTGGTGTTGTTCAGCGTCAGCGCGGAACCGCCACCCTGGAGCCAAATGGCACCGCCCCGGCCGTTGCCAAGGCCACTGGATGCGTGACCGTTGCTGAGGGTCAGGGCGTTGAGAGTCAGGTTTCCATTGGGGCCGTCGATTTCGAAGAAACGGAAGTTGGCCGCGGTTGCGGCGCGGGTGATGGTGTCGCCGTATCCGTTGATCGTCACTCTGTTCGTGATGACCGGCAGTCCGTTGTCGTCGTTGGGCGGCGCGGCGTCGGTGAGGGTGTAGGTGCAGCCGCGCCTGAGGTTGACCGTGCCACCCACTGTGGCGACAGCGCCGATTGCGGCTTGCAGGTCGCTCTCGTTGCAGCTGGGCACGTTCACGGTCAGCGACCGACTGGTGGCAGGAGTGGTGCCGCTTGCCTTGGCCGAGGAAGTGCCGACCACTGTGTTGGTAGGCGCCGTGGCCGACTGCGACACGCCCAGTGGGTCCGGAGCCGGTGGGGCAGGTTGTGCGGTAGCGGTCGGCGTGACGAAGCCAAAAGCGGCGGCAGTGAGGCCCATGAGAATGGGGGCGATACGAGGGATACTCGGACGCATCGGGGCTCCTTGGGCGGATCGCGAGTGTCGTTCCCGTGAGTGATACCGGAACACCAACAGAAATGATTCATGTCGGATCAATCGACAGGAAGGCGACACGCCCGGCTGCGATCACAATTCAACCGAGAGGTCCTGGCCTGAATATCCGCCAGTGGCACACCGCACGCGCACTCATGGCGGCATCCGGCTCGTGATCGACACCTTTCGGAGACGGTGCATCCAAAGTACTGATGGCGATTCGCCAGGGCATTGCACTTGAATTCGTGATGTCGGTCAGTCGGTGATGGTCAGGCCAGTGCTCGTCGGTTGCTCGATGCGGGCCACCAGTGGGTTGGCGAAGTGCTGAAGGCACATCAGTACTGCCGACGCGGGCGTGGACGCGGCCAGACAGTCGCCGAGGTGATGCCCACCGTGATCGTGTCGGCCCGCCGCATGGCCTCTGCGGGGGTCACCGCCACTGTGAGCTGGTTGCGATGGCCCGTAGTTGGGCCGGCGTCAGGATCGGCGCGGTACGACTTGAGGGGGCGTTCTGGCTCGGTCCCTGCCACTCCATGAGGGTGACGTAGAGCCCGTCAGGACGCAGTACGTTCACCGCCGCGTGACCCGGGTCCGTTCCGGGTGGTGCCTGCCAGGACTTGATCAGGGTGCCGTCGGCCAGGGGTGTGGTGCCGGCGAAGACGTGGCCGCGGATCGCGGTGGTGGAGGTCTGCCGGGAGACGTGCACTTCGAGTAGCGACTTGCCGTGGCCGTCGTCCACCCACAGCTGCCCGGACTGCCGGCCGCCGGGCGGGCTCGAATGGGTCAGGCCGGCCGGCAGCAGCGCGGTCAGGGTGGCAAGGGCGCGGTCGGCGGACAGTGTGCCGGTGAAGGTCGGCTTCGGGGTGGCGGATGCCGTGGCCGATCCGGTTGTGGCCGCGGCCGCCGGCCCGGCGATCCCGTGGTCGGCTGTTCGCCCGTCGGAGAGTTGCCCGGGAACGACCGCCGCGCCGAGCCCGGCGAGCGCGAGTACGACTGCCCCGCTCACGCCGACGGCCACGGCGCGGCGGCGGCGCCTGCGCCGGCCGTTGCGGACACCGGCCTGCACAAGTGACGCGGTGTGGGGCGGCTCGAAGGTCAGGAGGGTGGTGCGGAGGGCGTCGGTGAAATCTTCTTCGATGGGCATGACGGGTCACCGCGTTTCGGGGTCGGTGCAGAGGGCGAGGGAGGTGCTGCGGCACCGGGGTCAGGGGCTGACGAGCTCGGACAGGTCGTGGCCCAGCAGGTTCCGGATCCGGGCGAGTGCGCGCATGCTCTGGTTGCGTACCGCGCCCGGCCGGACCTGAAGGATCGCGGCGGTCTGCTCGACGCTGCGGTCCTCCCAGTAGCGCAGGAGCAGTACGGCCCGGTCCCGGGCGGAGAGTCGGCCGAGAGCGTCGAGCAACGTGACCCGTAGCGTGGCGTCATGCTCGGTGGTGGCACCGGAGTCCGGGAGAGTGCCGGTGGGCTGCTCGGAGCTGCTGCGCCGACGGCGGTAGGACAGATACGTCCGTACGAGGACGGTGTGGGTGTAGGCCGCCGGGTCGTCTATCTGCGCGATCTTGCGCCAGTTGGCATACATCCGGCCCAGCGTGTCCTGCACCAAGTCCTCGGCGAGGTGCACATCACCGCTGGTGAGCACGCACGCAGAGCGGAACAGAGGTGCGGATCGCGCAGCGGCGAACGCCATGAATTCCTCTTCGTACCGGCGCTTCATCCGAGATCCTGTTCGTCGTCCACACTCTGAAGACGCTGTGGCCGCAGGGCTACGTCCCACCCGGAGAAGCAGAAATCAGTCCAGCTGTAGAGGCCGACGGTCCCGGCTGTTGCACCGGGCCGCCGACCTGTCCGCTCAACCGACGAGGCTCGCCCGCGAGGCGCGAGTGACTTCGTCGTACCAGTTAACGAATGCGGGCCCGTAGTCGCTGGCCAGGTCGGCGTGCACTCTCCGGCAGAGGTCGCGGAAGGGGGCCGGGTCCCAGGTGCGGGCCTGGGCGGACAGCGGTGTCTCGTGCAGGTTGCCGAGGGCGAACCGGCGGTCGAACCCGTAGGTGAAGGGCACGACCGTACCGTCCGTCTCGACCACGAGCGGTGACAGCCAGGAACTGAGTCGCTCGGCTGGCCCATCCCCCTGACCGTCGCCCTCGTCGCCGCTGTCGCCGAGGCGGAAGCGGTCGGCCTGGGATACCAGGTTTCCGCGTTCCACCAGGTCGAGCTGGATGACGAGGTCTGTCGACGTCCGCAGCCGCGCGGCCTCCAACACCGAGAAGAGCATCTCGGTCACGTCGGGCACCGCGTCGGGCAAGGCGCCCACAGCGTTGCCCTCTGCTTCGAGTGGGTGGATCTGCAGCAGGGCGGCCCCTGCGGCGACGGCAAAGTCGGCCACCCAGGCCAGCTCCTGGATATTGAACTGGGTCAGGGTGAAGATGAAGCCGAAGGGGATCCCGGAGTCCCGGACCAGCGGGAGCCTGCGCTGCATGGCCGCGAAACTCCGGGGATCCTGGCGCATCCGCACGTGACTGTCCGGCACACCGTCCAGCGAGATGGCCAGGACATCTACGAGGCCCGCCAGTTCTGAGAGCCGGCGGCCGGTGAGCAGCATGCCGTTGCTGGTGACGGTGGTCCGCATGCCGTGCGAGCGGGCCGTTCGCAGCAGGTCGTCCAGCGGACGGTACAACGTCGGTTCACCTCCGGACACCCCGAGTACGTCGTACCCAAGGGCTGCTGCGTCGGCCACCGCCTGCTTCAGGACGGACAACTCGGTGGTCTCCGCGACATCCGGCCCGGAGGAGGAGTAGCAGTGCAGGCAACGGAGGTTGCAGCGCCGGGTTGGGTGGACCTGCAGGTAGGCCCGATCGGGAAGAGTCATCGGAATGCGCGGGCGGGGGATCAGCGGGCGCGGTTGTCGGCCCCGACGGACACCTCGATGACCTGGGCGTCGATGACCGGCGCGAGTCCGCGGGTTTGCCAAGTGAGGGCAGTGTGCTGGACGACATTCGTACGGTGGGCCAAATCCACCACACTCTGGACCACCGAACCGATCTGCGAGCCGTGGCTGTTGCCATCTACCCGGAACGTGGCCTGCAGGACATCGGGGCGGGGAGTGCCGCGGATCAGGATCCGCTCCAGGACGAGCTCGGACGTGATTTCGGCGAGGCCGGAGACGAAGTCCTCGCTGATCGGCTGGCCGGCGTTACGCCAGGCTTCCATCAGGGCCTCGGATCCGCGCTTGGCGTTAGTCATCGCTGTCCTCTGGTGAAATGGAATTTTCCGGAGGAAGTCTGTATTCGATCTGCCGGGCCGGACAAGGCACCATGCGGGTGAAGTCTGACGTCGCGCGCCCTGAACTGTTGCGAGTGTGGGAAGTCGGACCGGCTCGACTTCCTACACTCCGCACCGGCTGCGACTCAGCCGCCCTGGCGATGTCCCCACAGTCGGCCGTACACTCAACTCCCTTGTGGCACACGACCTTCAGTGCCGATCCACCTCAGTGCGCTTAGCCGTTCTTAGCAGCTTAAGTCCGCCTGGAAGCACCGCGTAGGTGAGGAAGGACGGTACACATGAAACGTCTCGTCGCGTAGGCGGTACAGGCAGTGGCACGCGTGCTCGGACTTCGGCACGGGTACTAACTGCACCGGACGTCGAGGATGCTATTCCCAGGGGCCGGAGCAGTGCCATGCCACAGTCGACCGGAATGGGCCTGAGATGATATGATGCCTCGTCAGAGTTCCATGACAAATGCCGGGCGGGCCATCATCGTTGGCGTCCCAACTTTGGACCATCTGCGCGTCGAGCATTAGGCGGTTGACTTTGGTTCCATCGGACTCGGCGAGCTCCTTCAGGAATTTGATCGGTGACGCGCGGTAGGTATCCCATTCCTCCGGAGTAAGTTCTACTTCGTGAACTTCCATCTGATGCGGTTCTTGTGCTACCGGTGTGAACTTTGCCATAGGGCCACCTCCACATAAATCGCTCATAGACCGACCACTTAGCTACAGCATGCACTTGCGGCAGGCCTGCGCAACTCGACGACTTGACATCGGCTTACACAATGATCCGCGCTGTCAGTGGGTCGTGAGGCAGCAGGCGAGTTTGAGGAACGCTTCGTGGATGTCGGCCCGCCGTTCCAAGCGGATGCGCAGGCGGCGGAAGCCGTGCAACTAGGCGAAGGTCCGCTCGATCACCCATCGGTAGGCACCCAGTCCGGTGCCGTGCCGGGTACCGCGGCGGGCGATGGCGGGCACGATGCCGCGGGCGCGGCCCTGGTCGCGGTAGACGTCGTGGTCGTAGCCGCGGTCAGCGAGTCGGCTTGCGGTGGGGATGCCCTACTCGGCTACGGACCGGCGGGATCGGATCGAGCAACGGGATCAGCCGGGCGACGTCGTTACGGTTGCCGCCGATCGGCAGGGCCGCGAGCGGGGTCCCGTGTGGCAGCAAACCAACCCAGGGCCGTAGAAGTACTCACAGTTACCTTCTTCGTGGCCCTCAACGGGACTCCCGGCCTCCGATCCTGGCATGAAACTGCTGCCAGCCGGGGTTTCTCATGACGATTCATGCACGCGGCGACAGCGCTGGTGTGCGCAGAGAGGCGGAGGGCTCCGCACCACGTCCGGGCGTCCCCGCAAGGCCTCGTACGCGGCCCAGGCGTCCAATAGCGGGGGGACGAGGGGCCGCCGGGGTGAGGTGCTGGCGCGGGTGACGGCCGACCGTACCTCGGATGCCGACGAGCCGGGGAACTCCGACATCAGCAGGGCGACTGCGCCGGACACGAACGGGGTGGCCGCGCTCGTGCCGGTGATGGTGAACGGATGGTCACCAGTACCGAGGCTGACGATGCCTTCGCCGGGTCCGCCGATGCCGCGAATGCTGATCGAGCCGCCCAGATTCGACAGGCTCATCGGTCTGCCCCGCCCGTCGTACGCGATCACCGGGATCGTCCACGGATGCCGAGTGATCACCGAGGTGCCGAGTCTGCCCTGGTTACCTGCGGCAGCGACCACGATCACACCCCGGCTCGCCGCATAGTCCAACGCCCCCTCCAATGCCCGGTGCCCGGCACTGGAAGGCTGTTCGGACGCAGCGCTCAGATTGAGCACCCGGGCGCCCCTGCGCACCGTCTCCACGATGGCGTCCGCGAGTTGCTCCGGCCGGCAGCCCGGCTGTTCCGCGGCGAACACCGGGCGTACCAGGAGCGTGCAGTTCGGGCAGATGCCCGGCGCCACAGACGACCGTCCGGCGCTCAGGACGCCGGCTACGAACGTGCCGTGACGGCACAAGGTGTCTGCGGCGCATCCGCTGCCACGCCCGGCCCCCGGTAGTACGCGCACGCGCCGGCCGGCGAGTCCGGGATGGCCGACGGCCACAGGGCCGTCGATCATTCCAACAATGACTTCCGGCCTACCCGCGCTGCGCGCCATCAGGGGAGTGAGCTTGACCAAATCCAATGGCCCCACGATTGCGCCGCCTTCTGAGGGAGACCGTCCGACCTATTGCGCTATTAGTGCTATAGGCCTTCCCTGCATTGGTCAATGCATTCCTTTCTGCATTTGAGGCAGCCGGCGCTCCTGGAGTTGCCCCGACATTCGTTCCAGCAGAATCCCCGGCACTCGTCGTAGCAGATGTAATATTGCGGTACGATGCGGTGGCCCGGCGGGGCGTCATGTCGTCCTGGGCGATAGTTGCCGTGACTTGGGCATATTGCCCTGTCGGCGGTGAATCCCGGAATTCTCATGCTCGTTCACTTCTTTCGGAAGTGCGGCCGCCGTGTGTCAGCGGTCGTAATAGGGCGAGAGCTTGGTCACCAGATACGGGAATTCCCCGTCGCACGCCACCCGCACGAAGTGTTTTTCCGTGACATCGGTGCGCCGGTGTGTGTACGACACCACGACATCGATGATTCTGCTGGTGCCGCTCAACCGGGAGGCTCGGAACTGCACAGCGCTCAGCGCGAAGTTGTCGGCGTAGGCTTCCACAGTCTTCTCGTAAAAGCGCGGGTAGCGGACGGCGATGTAGTTGAGCACGCGAGCCTCGTCCGTGTCCCCTGCGTTGTCGCCGAGCTGCATGACCTGGCGCAGCAGGTCGTAACAGGCTGGCTCGAACTGCTCGGCCGTCATCCCCTCGGGCCGTTCGATCGCTCTTACCAGCTCCTCGGTGTCGAACGAGTAGATCTGGTCGAACGTCACGACCGGGACGGTAAGCCCGTTACACAGTGCGGGCGACGCCAGCGGCCCGCGGACTCCGATCACGACGTCGAGGTCGGAGGGGCGGGGTTCCGGGCGGATGGCGTCGATCAGGAGATCGAGGCCGTAGCAGTCACGTGGGCGGAGGATGTAGGTCTCGATGCCGTGCACGCTCAGCACATAGCACAACTGCCGTGCGAGATAGCGGTTCTCGGGCTGTGAGATGACCTGGTGGACAGCCTGGCGGTCGGTCAGCTGGGAGGCATCGGCCCGTCCCACAATCTGCGCGAGCTCCTTCTCGATCGACCGACTCGGGGGCACGTAGTCGATCTTGCCCAGCACGTATACGTAGGAGGGAATAGTAGGCCCGCATCCGCCGTCCTCATGAACCGAATCCGTTTCGGCGGCCAGTACCTCTCCTCGGTCGCAGCCACAGCCGCAATCCGCTGGGGTGTGCCACGCATACGGGACGGATCCCGCTACCGATTCCATGTGATCGGGCACCTCAGACGGGGGGTCCGCCACCCGTTCGCGGTTTTCCTCTTCCATCAGTGGCTCCTTGTATGAGAGGACATGACAAAGGGGATGCGTGAATAGGTGAATGCGTGGAAGCGTGGAAGCGCTGAATGGAAGCGCTGAACAGAATGCGCACACATCACAGCGTCAGCACCTTCGACGCGTCGTCAGCACCACCCGACGATTGAGTGCGGCCGCGCGCCGGTCACAACCTCCGCAGGACCTGATTCCTATCGCGTACGTCACACGCTTGACGGCATCCCCGAGTCCGATCTCCTCGTCCCGGACGAACCCGGGGATGCGTACCCGGCGCTGCCGGACCCGGGCACCCTTGGCGGGATCGTCCCGCGCATCGTCCTTGGCCATCTTCCACACTCCCGTTCCCGGGACGGAACCTGGCTATCGGCGCACAGCCGCCCTCCCAGGACGTGACCCGGGAGCCGCGGTTATCCGCTTACCTTCCATCCTGCGTCGACTCGGCGCCGACGGCACCTCGGGACGATCGAAAACCGGCCGGGCGGTTGGGGGTTGCCCGGAGAATCCGGTCCCGCAGCCGAGGGTCGAGATCCCGGACGGACCTCGGGAGCGTACGGTGGAGGGAGAGCACGGAATGCACTCCGCCGCACCGAACCACCAGGGCGGCGCTCGGGGAAGTAAGCGCGAGGCGCCTGCGATCGATGGGCGGGGCGTCTGTACCGCTTCCGAATCCAGACCACGCAGAGGGGAGATCCATCATGGCCATCCCTGGATTCCACGCCGAGGCATCTCTGTACCAGCGCTCCAGCCCATACACGCAGAGACCGCGAGTCGGCGCCCGCGGTCACCGGATCGTGCCTGCCTGGACCCAAGAGGAGCGGCAACATCTGATCTATTGCGACAACCGGTACCACACCTGCGAGGCCGGATGTCAGCAGATACTGGACGATTCGCCCGATGCGTACTATGAGTGGCGGTCTTGCCACGATCAGTGCAACCAGGAATTGGACAGCTGCCTCAGTCCGCAGACCTGACTGACAGCGTATGTGGAGACGTGGTCTATCAGCAGCTCAGCGTCGCTCTCAACGAGCTGGGGCGCGTGGCTAGCAATCCGGATGAGGATAAGGGCCAGTTGGCTCAGGAGGCGTGCCAGAGAGGTGGTCAGTTTCGTCTGGGACGAGCATGACTACGCTGGCTTGCCAGCGCCCGATGAGGTTGCGTGGGGCTGCGATGTGTCGGTCTTCGGTTTGGCGGCGGCAATCGTAGTGGGCTCGTGCTCCGGGGGACGCGGTGAGGGCGGTGTAGTCGGCTGAGGCGAGGCGCCGGTTTTTGATGTGCCTGGCCAGGACGGTGGTCTTGCGTCCGGAGGATCTGGTGATGGGGGCGGATCCGGCGTAGGCCTTCAGCGCTCGGGGGTTGGCGAAGCGGGTGTGGTCGTCGCTGAGTTCGGCCAGGACGCGGGCGCCGGTCAGTGCGCCGAGGCCGGGGAAGCTGGTGATGATCTCGGCGTCCTGGTGGGTGGCGAAGGCGGCGGTGGTGGCTGCTTCGAGGTCGTCGGCGCTGGCTCAGGTGGCGTTGAACTGCCGCAGCAGAGCGAGGGTTTTGGTGCCCATGGCCTGCTCGATCACGGGTGGTTGGTGCATCTGCGGCTCGCGGAGGAGGGTGTGGAGTCGTTCGACTTCACCGGTGATCTCACGTTGGCGTCCGGCCTTCTTCAGGATCGCTCGCAGTTGCGGGCGGGTGAGCTGGGCGGCTTGGGTGGGTGTGGGGGCCGCGGCGAGCAGGGTGCGGGTGACGGGTGAGGCGAGGCCTTCGCGGAAGTGGCGGAAGACGGTGAGGAAGCCGGGAAAGTACTCGCGCCGGTGGGAGCGCAGGCGGTTGCCGCTTTGGACGCGGTCCCAGACGGCGTCCTGGTGGGCTCGGGCCAGGACGGTGATGGCCTGGGCGAGGTGGCTGTCCGCGGGCAGGGGCCGGTGCTCTGCGGGGTCGGTGCGCAGGATGTTGGCCAGGACCTTGGCGTCGAGGTGGTCGGACTTCTTGCGGCTGAGTGCGTAGCGGGCGGCGGTGAGGGGGTTGATCACGTAGATGAGTCTGCCGGTGGCGCGTAAGCAGGCGACCAGGAGTCCGTGAGAGGTTCTCGATGGCGATCGGGATCGGGTTGTCCGAGCTGTCGCCGTGCTGGGCCGGCAGGTCCAGGAGCTGGCTGAGGCCGACTGGGGTGTCGTCGATGCGGAGCTTGTCCAGGAGGGCGCCGGCCTCGTCGAGCAATGCGATGTCGTGGTGGTCGGTGGCCCAGTCGATGCCGCAGAACACGCTGGTCATAGCGGGTGTCCTTGGGTCGGTGGCGGTGGTGTGAGGTCGTCGCCGTGGCGCGTCTCCCTAATAGCAGGGCTCAGGAACCAGCGACCGGGACCGGGCCATCGCTGACCGGCTCGGCGCCATGATCCGAGGCGATGGGAGAGCACCCTCGGATCTGTCGAGCGAGATCCCCGGGCGGCGGTTGCGACCGGTACATAGCCACAACGCGAGAGTGCGAGGCCGGCACGTGAGAGCTCCTCTTTCGGGCTGGCCCATCCACCTGCGTCCTCTTGATTCGTTCGTCGTTTTCTTCTCATTCTCCTTTTACGTGACTCGCGTCCTCGATCCGTGTTACGCTCTGCTCGTCGAAACCGGCTGACAGGGGGAAGGCATGAGCCCAACTATCGAGGTCGATGCGCAGACTTATCGCTACATCGAGTTCGCCGCGCGCATGGGGAACACAACTGCAGGCGAGGTCGTCGCTCGGCTTGTGAGAACCGCAAGTGTGCCGTCCTCGGCGCCAGCCGCCGCCAACGGGCAGGATGCGAAGGCGGAGCGCAAGGTCGACGTCTATGCCGACTACGAAGGTCATCGGACCCGTGGCAGCTATGACCGGGACACGAAGAGGATCGACATCACGTCGGGACCGCTTGCGGGGCAAAGCTTCAAGACGCCTACCGGAGCGGCTCGGGCTGTGGTGATGCACTACAAGCCGGACGTCAACCCAAACCGCAACGGCTGGTCGTTCTGGTTGCTCGATGACGGATCCGGCGAGTTCGTGCAGTCTATCCGGCACGCTTCATGAGCGCGTTGGGGCGATTCGCCGCGTGGTCTCTCGTGCGTAGGTAGCGAACCGCCCGAGGCGAAAGTGCCGGTGTAGTGGCACGCCTGTGGCACGACCCCTGAAACGTCAAAGGGTCAGCCCGGGAGGTAACCCCTCCTGAGCTGGCCCTTCTCGCTGTGCCCCCGGCAGGATTCGAACCTGCGACACCCGCTTTAGGAGAGCGGTGCTCTATCCCCTGAGCTACGAAGGCGCGCTACTCGGTCCACAGAGTACCGGATCGGGGAGGGGGAGCTGGGGGGTGTTGATCGGTCAGGGGGGAGGGAAGGGCCGGGTCGGCGGGTCGATCCGGGGCAGGGTGGGGGAAACGGTGCGTTTCCAGGGTGCGGGGTGTGGGTGCGGGTGCGGGCGCGCACCGGGTGTGGGCCGCTCGGCGGTCGCCCCGGGTGGCACCGAACACCAGGTTCAGCCTCGGGTGATCCGGATGCGGTAGTTGCCCTCCTCGTCCGCCTTGAGTACGCCGATCGTGATGGCATGGCGGGGGTCCTTGAAGGTCTCGCCGGGGGAGAAGGGGGCGTCGGAGAGTTCCGCGTGGACGTTGGGGCTGCGGGTGCAGCCGCCGCTGTCCCGGTGGCTGTCGTAGACGGTGACGGGACCGCGTCCGGTGTCGACCTTGGCGTCCACCTTGTAGATCAGGATGCCCGGCCGGCACACCGTCTCGTCGTTGCCGCCCTGCGCGCGCAGCTCCAGCGCGTAGGAGCTGCGCCCGTCGATGGGCACCAGCAGCAGCTTGCCGCCCCCGGCCTTGTACAGCGGGGTCAGCACGTACTCCACGCTGCCCCGGGTCGCCGCGCAGCCGACCTGGTTGCCGTCCAGCCAGCCCAGTTTCCACTTGTGCCAGCCGAGCAGATCGTTGTTGGCGCCCCAGTCCTCGCTCATGATGTCCCAGTGCCCGACCGCGCCTCCGCCCTCCTGGGTGTACAGATCGGGCAGGCCGAAGGTGTGGCCGTTCTCGTGCGGGAGCACCCGGTAGCCGGTGTGGGCGTAGGACCCCGAGCCGTCGTCCTGGCGGGAGTAGACGAAGGAGGCGTTGGCGACGGGCACACCGTCGGCCACCGGGGCCTCCCCGTTCCCGGCGAAGGTCACGGACAGCACCGTGTCCAGGGCGGAGGGCCCGGCGTTCGGGGTGACCAGCACGTTCAGCAGGTCGTACGTGCGGAAGTCCACCTTGGGATCGGCCGCGGCCACGATGTCCTGAACCAGCTCCCGGTAGCCGGGGTCGAAGGGCGCGCCGCGCTCTATGCCGTACGCCTTGAAGCTCTGGGGCATCCGCAGCCAGGTGGTGATGGGCGTCTCGGGCCGGTAGTCGAGCCGGCCGTACGAGGCGTTGCGGAACCACTCCTGGGTCTGCGGGAAGAACTCGTGGAACCGGTCCATGGCGCTGCCCTTGCCGGGCGCGTCGGAGAAGTCGACCATCAGGGTCAGCGCGTGGACCGTGCCGGTGGAGCGGGAGTAGCCGCGCGGTGTGGGCAGCCCCTCGGTCATCTGTACGTCGAGGCCCGCGTGGAGCAGACAGGGGGAGAGCGCGGCGGCGTGGGCCAGGCCGATGGGGCCGGCGGCGGTGGGGGCCGTGAGGTGTCCGGCCCCGGCCGAGGTGCACACCACGAAGGTCAGCGTCGTCACGGCGGCGAGGGCGGCCGTGCGGCGCGGGCGTATGCGGCCCGGTCGTATCCGGCGCGGGTGTACACGGTGGGGGCCTATGCGGTGCGGGCGTATGCGGCGGCGGGGTGAGTGCGGCTGCATGCATGGACCTCTCGCTCCACGGCAGCCCCCGGTCTCCGGCTGCACCCTTGCGATCACCCTGGGTCGGCGGGGTGGCGGGCGCGCGCTGGAGGAGCCGATCGTGGGAAGCGCGGCCCGCAGGAGGGTGAATCGAGGCGGAGATTGAATGTGCCTCAGGTCACAGTGATTCCTTGCGGCGTTGGGAAATAACCGGGGACTGCTTCCCCGTTTAGCCCTGTGTCCGAGTGAAACGGGGACTGCTTCCCCGGATCACCCCCAACGCCTCAAGGAGTACACCGTGCCCACCGCGACCTCCCCCGCGCAGCGCAGGGCGCCCCGGCCCCGTGCCGACGCCGTGCGCAATCGGGAGCGGATCGTCACCGCCGCCCGGGAGATGTTCGTCGAGCACGGTCCGGACGTGCCTCTCGACGAGATCGCCCGCCGGGCCGGGGTGGGCAACGCCACGGTGTACCGCAACTTCCCCGACCGTGAGGCCCTCGTCCGCGAGGTCGTCTGCTCCGTCATGGACCGGACGGCCGAGGCGGCCGAAGCGGCCCTCGCCGAGACCGGGAACGCCTTCGCGGCCCTGGAGCGCTTCGTGCACGCCGCCGCCGACGAGCGGATCAGCGCGCTGTGCCCGATGATCTCCGACACCTTCGACCAGCACCACCCCGACCTGGAGGCCGCCCGCGAGCGCGTCGAGCAACTCGTGGAAGGGGTCATGGGCCGGGCTAAGGCCGCCGGGCAACTGCGGGCCGATGTCGGCGTCGGCGACCTGCTGATCGTCGTGGCGCAGCTGAGCCGGCCCCCGGCCGGCACGGACTGTCTGCACGGCGACCGGTTCGTCCACCGGCACCTCCAGCTGTTCCTCGACGGCCTGCGGGCCCCCGCCCGCTCCGCCCTCCCGGGCACGGCCGTCACGATCAAGGAGCTGCGCCCGTCCTGACCGACCAGCGACCAGACCATCGATCCGCACGAACCGATCCGCACGAACCGATCCGCACGAACGAGGGGCCTGATCGGTGATCGGGACGGCGTCCCGGCCGGCGTCCCGGCCGGGCATCCCGGCCAACGGCGGCTCGGGAACAGCCACTGACAGGCCACTGAGCAGCTACTGAGCAGCCACTGAAGCGCAGCGAGTCGCCCTCACCGATGAGTGCGGCCCTCGTCCGAAGTCCACCGACCGTCGCCACCGCATCGCACCGCACACCGCACGGCCGCACACCGCACGGCAGCACACCGCACGGCAGCACACCGCACTCCACCACCCGACCTCACCGCGGCCCGCGGGCCCCCACGTCCACGCCCGCGCCTCCACGGCCGCCGTTCACCGCCCAGCAGCGTTTTCTCATCATTTTTCCGTCACGAAGTCCCGAAGTGGGTACCTCCATGTCCGACACAGCCCTCAAGGCTCCCGGCGTCGCCGCCCCGGCCGGCGACGCCAACCGCTGGAAAGCGCTCGTCTTCATCGCGCTCGCCCAGCTGATGGTCGTCCTCGACGCCACCATCGTGAACATCGCCCTTCCCTCCGCCCAGCGGGACCTCGGGATATCCGACGGGAACCGCCAGTGGGTGGTGACCGCCTACGCCCTCGCCTTCGGCGGTCTGCTGCTCTTCGGCGGCCGTATCGCCGACCTGTGGGGCCGTAAGCGCGCCTTCGTGCTGGGGCTCGGCGGGTTCGCCGCCGCCTCCGCGCTCGGCGGAGCCGCCACGACCGGCGCGATGATGTTCGGCGCCCGTGCCCTCCAGGGCGTCTTCGGCGCCCTGCTCGCGCCGGCCGCGCTGTCCCTGCTGGCCGTCATGTTCACCGACGCCAAGGAGCGCGCCAAGGCGTTCGGCATCTACGGCGCGATCGCCGGCGGTGGCGGTGCCGTCGGCCTCATCCTCGGTGGCTTCCTCACCGAGTACCTGGACTGGCGCTGGACCTTCTTCGTGAACGTCCCGTTCGCCGTCGTCGCCGCGGCCGGGGCCTACTTCGTCATCCGGGAGCCGGAGGGCGGCCGCAACCGCTCCCCGCTCGACGTCCCCGGCGTGATCCTGTCCACGCTCGGCCTGGTCGCGCTCGTCTACGGCTTCACCCGCGCCGCGTCCGACGGCTGGGGTGACGCGGTGACCGTGTCGATGTTCGTCGCCTCCGGGGTGCTGCTGCTGACGTTCGTGGTCGTCGAGTCGCGGGTCAAGGCTCCGCTGCTGCCGCTGCGCGTGGTCAGCGACCGCAACCGCGGCGGTGTCTACCTCTCCCTTGGCCTCGCGATCATCGGCATGTTCGGTCTGTTCCTCTTCCTGACCTACTACCTCCAGGTCGTGAAGGGCTACTCGCCGGTCAAGACGGGCTTCGCCTTCCTGCCGATGGTGGCCGGCATGATCACCGGGTCCACCCAGATCGGCGCCCGGCTGATGACCCGGGTCCCGGCCCGCCTGCTGATGGGCCCCGGCTTCCTGGTCGCCGGTCTCGGCATGCTGCTGCTGACCCAGCTGAAGATCGACTCGTCGTACGGGACCCTGCTGCTGCCCGCGATGGTGCTGCTGGGCCTCGGCATGGGTACGGCGTTCATGCCCGCCATGTCCCTGGCGACCCAGGGCGTCCAGCCCCGGGACGCCGGTGTCGCCTCCGCGATGGTCAACACCTCCCAGCAGGTGGGCGGCGCGATCGGCACCGCCCTGCTGAACACTCTCGCCGCATCGGCGACCACGTCGTACTTCAAGGACCACATCGCCGGTGCGGCCGGCAAGCCGCAGCAGCAGCTGGTCCAGCTCCAGGCCATGGTGCACGGCTACAGCGCGGCCATCTGGTTCGCCGTCGGCATCCTCGCGCTCGCCTCGGCGATCGCCTTCACCTTCGTGAACGCGGGACGGCCGGGCGGCACGGGCACCGCGATGGCCTCCGGCGAAGGTGCCGAGGACGAGTTCATGGTGCCGGTGGTCGCCCACTGATCGGTGCCGGTGGTCGCCCACTGATCCGTCCGCACCGGGGGCCAGGGCCTCTCCTCCGGCCCCGGCAAGATCCGAAAGACAGGCCCTAGGCCGTGTCCGTAAAGTCGCGGCGTCGTTTGTCTGTTCGTGGTGCGTCGTCATGAGCTGACTGATGAGTCGTGGGCGGTGATCGAGCCGTTGCTGGCCCCTTCCCGGATGGGTCGGCCGGTGCGGGACCGCCGTCAGGTCGTGAACGGGATTCTGTGGAAGCTGTCCACGGGTGCGGCCTGGCGGGACCTGCCCGAGCGCTACGGCCCGTGGAAGACCGTCTACGAACGCTTCCGCCGCTGGTCGGCCGACGGAACCTGGGACCGGCTGCTCGCCCACGTCCAGCAGCACTCCGATGCCGTGGGAGCTGTCGACTGGTCGGTGGTGTGCGTGGACTCCACGACCGTGCGGGCCCACCAGCATGCCGCCGGAGCGCGAAAAGGGGGACCTGGCAGGGCGAGGCGATCGGCCGGTCCCGCGGCGGACTGACCACGAAGATCCACCTCGCCTGTGACGGGCAGGGACGCCCCCTGGCCTTCACCCTCACCGCCGGCAACGTCAACGACTGCACCCAGTTCGAGCAGGTCATGGCCCGCATCCGCATCGAGCGGTGCGGGCCTGGCCGCCCGCGCACCCGGCCGGAACTGGTGGCCGCGGACAAGGGCTACTCGTCCACGAAGATCCGCACCTATCTCCGCCGACGCGGAATCAAGGCCGCCATCCCCGAGCGCATCGACCAGATCAACGGCCGGATCCGGCGAGGCGAGAGCCGGTGCCGGCTCAACCGCGCAGCCTACCGCCGCCGCAACGTCGTCGAACGCTGCTTCAACCGGCTCAAACACAACAAGGCCCTGGCCACCCGCTACGACAAACGCGCCCGCCACTACCAGGCACTGGTCACCCTCGCCTGCCTACGACTCTGGCTGCCCTGACTTTGCGGACACGACCTAGCGGAGCCAGGGCAGGTCCGCACCCGCTTCATCGGGCTGAAGGCCCTCGGCGACGATCCCCATGATCTCGCCGAGGGCCTTCTGCTGTTCGGGGCTGAGCCGGTCGAACAACGCCTGCCGTACGGCGGCCACATGGCCGGGCGCGGTGCGCCGCAGCACCTCCACGCCCTCCTCGCTGAGCACCGCGAACTGGCCGCGCTTGTCGGAGGGGCAGTCCTCCCGGCGCACCCAGCCGTTCTTCTCCAGCCGGGCGATCGCGTGGGACAGCCGGGAGCGGGTGATCTTCGCCTTCATCGCCAGCTCGGTCATCCGCAGTCGGCGGCGCGGTGCCTCGGCGAGGCTGACGAGGAGGCCGTAGTAGATGTGCGGCATGCCCGCGTCGCGCTGCAACTGCCGGTCGAGGTGGTCCTCCAGCAGGGTGGTGGCGTGCAGGTAGGCGCGCCAGACGCGCTGTTCCTCGTCCGTGAGCCAGCGGTGTTCCGAGGCGGAGTGGGGTGCCGTGTTCATGCCTCAACTGTACGAGGGCGCTCCTTGAAAGTTGAACAAGTGGGACGTATCCTCGGCGTATTCGCTTGAGAGTTAAAGTAAATGTGTCTGGGTCCAGTGCCCGGCACGCCGAGATTCGGATGTCGGGAGCCGCCACCATGTCCGCCACCGCCGAAGGCTTCACTCGGGGCACCACCCCGGAGCGCATGCCCACCCTGTACCTCAGCCACGGCGCCCCGCCGCTGGCCGACGACCCGATCTGGCCCGGCCAGCTCGCCGCCTGGGCGGCCGGACTGCCCCGCCCCAGAGCCGTCCTCATCGTCTCCGCCCACTGGGAGGAGGCCCCGCTCGCGCTGGGCGCGGTGCGGACCGTCCCGCTCGTCTACGACTTCTGGGGCTTTCCGGAGCACTACTACCAGGTCCGCTACGCCGCCCCCGGCGCACCCGAGCTGGCCGAATCCGTCCGCGCGCTGCTGCGCGCCCCCGGCACGCCCGTCCAGGACATCCCCGACCGCGGCCTCGACCACGGCGCCTACGTCCCGCTCGTCGAGATGTTCCCGGACGCCGACATCCCCGTCCTGCAGATCTCCATGCCCACCCTCGACCCGGTCCGCCTGATGGACATCGGCCGCAAGCTCGCCCCGCTGCGCGACGAGGGCGTGCTGATCATCGGGTCCGGGTTCTTCACCCACAACCTCGCCGCGCTCCGGCACACCGGCGGCTCCGTGCCCACCTGGTCCTCCGAGTTCGACGACTGGGGCCGGCGCGCCCTGGAGGCCCGGGACTGGGACGCGCTGCTCGACTTCCTGGCCAAGGCCCCGGCCGGCCGCTACGCCCACCCGCGCACCGAGCACTTCGCCCCGCTCTTCGTGACCATGGGGGCGGCGGAGGCGGCCGGCGAGCTCGACGACCAGCGCTCGGTGATCGACGGCTTCTGGCTGGGAATGGCTAAGCGGTCCGTGCAGTTCGGATGAGGGTGGGCGGTTGCCGCGGGGTCGTGACCTCGTCCCCCGTCGCCGTCGCCGTCGCCGCCTCCCGTCTCCCGTCTCCGCGGAGCCAAGCCGACCAGGGCTCAGGCCGGCCCCGACCGGCCCGGCCCGACCAGGACCGTGGCCCTGTCCGTGGCAACCATCGGCCGGTATGTGCCGTCTTCCGGGGTGGGAGGGCGGCCAGGGCGGCGTTCTCCCGCAGTGAGGACCGTCATATCGCATGTGATGGCCGTCTCACGCGCGTAGGGGTCGTGGAGGGCCGTACGGGCCTGGCGGTCACCCTCGATTTCGGGTCTGACCTGCACCTCTGCGGGTGATAGCGCCATCCGGTACCCCGGTGTGGTGGAGCAGGGTACTGCATGATCAGAAAAATCGGGGGGTGGGTGGGGAATTCTGTCCGGATTCCAGTCGTTGTTTCCCACGGAAGCAGGGCACTCGGAGAGAGTCCCGGAAACAGTCCCCGGAGTGCCGAGCGTTCACGACCACCCGCCAGCCCACCATCGCAAGGGAGCTCGCATGGCAACCCGTGCCGTCGCCCGTCGTAAGTCCGCCACCGGCGAGACGGCCGACTCGGCAAGCAGTGTTCGCGCCCATGGCGGCGAGATCGCCGACCGCGATCTGGTCGGCATGTACCTCGACGAGATCGCGCGTACACCGCTGCTCGACGCCGCAAAGGAGGTCGAGCTGTCCCAGACCATCGAGGCGGGTGTGTTCGCGCGGCAGGTCCTCGACGGTTTCGAGGAGAGCGAGTCGGACGCCACCCGTGGGGAACTCGAAGCGCTGGTCGCGGCCGGCGAGCGGGCCAAGGACGTGTTCATCCGTTCCAACCTTCGCCTGGTCGTCGCGGTCGCCCGTCGCTACCCGCGCAGCGGTCTGCCCCTGCTCGACCTGATCCAGGAAGGCAACGCCGGCCTGGTGCGCGCCGTCGAGAAGTTCGACTACCGCAAGGGCTTCAAGTTCTCGACGTACGCCACCTGGTGGATCCGTCAGGCCATCACCCGTTCCATCGCCGACCAGTCCCGCACCATCCGGCTCCCCGTCCACCTGGTGGAGGAGCTGGGCCGCATCCGCCGGGTGCAGCGCGAGTTCAACCGTGAGAACGGCCGGGACCCGGAGCCCGCCGAGATCGCCGCGGAGCTGGCCTCGACGTCGGAGCGCGTCATCGACGTCCTGGACTGGGCCCGTGACCCGGTCTCGCTGAACATGCCGGTGGACGACGAGGGCGAGACCCAGTTCGGCGACCTGCTGGAGGACACCTCGGCGGTCTCCCCCGAGCAGTCCGTCCTCACCCTGCTGCGCAGCGAGGAGCTGGACGACCTGATCGGCCGCCTCGACCAGCGCACGGCGTCCATCATCAAGATGCGCTACGGCATCGACGACGGCCGCGAGCGCACCCTGACCGAGGTCGGCAAGGAGCACGGTCTGACCCGCGAGCGCATCCGCCAGATCGAGAAGCACGCCCTGCTCGAACTGAAGAAGCTGGCCCGCGACACCGGCTTCGACGCGGCGGCGTAGCGGCGTCGCGTCGAGGCCGGGGGCGCTCACCACGGATGCCGCGGCCCCGGTCCCGGTGCTCGTGCCGTTTCCTGCGGGGCGCGCGCCGGAGTGGCCGGTGTGCCGCGACCGGTGGTGAAAGACGGCGCAAACATGGCGGTGTCCCATCGCTTCAACTCCCGAGCCCGAGGGAACAACCCTTCCGGGCCCAGGAGCGGGCCCGAGGGAATCGCACTCCCCACCCCACCGCAGGACCCTCACCACCGACACCACGCCACCGCATCGCATCATCGGGCCGAGGCACTGTCGCCCCCCACGCGAGAGTGCCTCGCACAGCAGCCGCACCGCGGCACCGCGCCATCGGCCGGCCCACGCAAGCCAGGCCAGACTCGACTCACGCAAGCCAGCCGACCCACGCAAGCCACGTCCCGACGCAATCCCCCCCCGGCGCCGGGACCTTCCAGAACCGGGCTCCGGCGCCTACCCCCCCCCAGGCGCCGGAGCCCGGTTTCCGCATGGAGGCGGCGGCCCACCCCGTACCTGAACCACGGGGTGGACCGCCGGATGGCAGATTCTGCCACAGGGGCATAGCCTGCCGGGATGAGCACCACCCGCAACCCCGCCCACCAGCCCTTTTCCGCCTCGGCGCCGGTTTCGCTGACCGAGCGCCGTAAGGCCGAGACCCGGATGGAGATCGCCCGGGCGGCGGCGGCCCTGTTCGTCCACCAGGGACTGCGGGCCACGCGTGCCGAGGACATCGCCCAGGCCGCGGGCATCGCGCCGCGCACCTTCTACCGCTATTTCGCCACCAAGGAAGAGGCGGTCGCCCCCCTCTACGCGGCGGGTGCCCAGCGCTGGGCGGAGGCGGTCCGCGCGGCTCCGGCCCACCTCACCGTCCCGGAGGCGCTGGTACACGCCGTCCACCACACCCTCACCCCGGGCGCCGGCGTCTCCTCCGCGTCCTGGGAGTGGGTCCGCACCCTGATCCGCCTCGCCGACACCAGCCCCGCGCTGCGCAAGGTCTGGGCGGAGGTGTGTCAGGCGTCGGAGGAGGCGCTGGGGGAGATCCTGGCGGCCCGACTCGCCGGGACGCGTTCCGGCGAGGGCGGCGCGGGCAGCACTGTTTCCGCCAATCGCGGTTCGGGTGACGCCGCCGTTCCGGTCGAAGCCGGTTCCGCCGGGATGTCCGCCGGGGCGTCCGCCGGGGTGGGTTCCGACAACGTTGCCGTGCCGCCCGCCGCGGCCGGCTCGCGCCCCACCCCTTCCCTCCGTTTCGCCGCCGCCGTGGCCGGGGCCGCCGTCCGGGTGGCGGTGGAGATCTGGGCCGGCACGGCGTCCCCGCCCAACGGCCCGGACGGCCCCGCCTCCCTGGCACTGCGCAATCTGCGGGCCCTGGGCGACTTCGAATGGGACGCGCAGGCCTAGGGCGAGTGGCGGCCCTAGCCGGCCGCCCGGCTCAGTCGTCCGCCCAGATCCCGTACGCACGCCACCAGTTCCTCCGGCGCGCGGACCGTGAACTCGTATCCCGCCATCACCAGCCGGACCGCGAGCCACTCCATGGGATCGCCGGTGGTGCCCCGCAGGACGCAGCCGCCCTGCCCGTCGTCCTCGATCGTCCCGGCCCGGGCCGGCACCTGTGTGCCGAGGCGCTCGGCCGGGGCCGCGAACCACACCTCGTACTCGTACGTCTCCTGCCGCCGGTGGATGGAGCGCCGCAGATACTCCGCGGCGCTGCCCGTCGGCAACTCCCTCGGCGCGAACCGGACTCCGGTCGCGAACGGTGCGCTCACCCGGTCCACCCGGAAGGTGCGCCAGTCCGCGCGGTCCAGGTCGTAGGCCACCAGGTACCAGCGGCGTCCGGTCGACACCAGCCGGTGCGGTTCGGTCAGCCGCCGTGACTCGCTGCCGTCCTTGTCGCGGTAGGAGAACCGCAGCCGCTCGTGTCCCGCCACCGTGGAGGCCATCACGGTCAACGTCTCCGGTGCGATGCTCGGGCCGTCACCGCTGGTCAGCTGGGTGGTCGCGGCCTGCAGCGTGGACACCCGATGCCGCAGCCGGGCCGGCAGCACCTGCTCCAGCTTGGCCAGGGCCCGTACCGACGCCTCGTCCATGCCCTCCACGGCGTGCCCGGCACCGGCGCGCAGCCCGACGGCGATGGCGACCGCCTCCTCGTCGTCCAGCACCAGCGGCGGCATCGCCTTGCCGGCGATCAGCCGGTACCCGCCGTCCGCGCCCTTGCTGGCCTGCACCGGATAGCCCAGCTCCCGCAGCCGGTCGATGTCCCGGCGCACGGTACGGCGGGACACCCGGAGCCGCTCGGCCAGTTCGCCACCGGGCCACTCGCGCGGGGTCTGGAGCAGGGAGAGGAGCTGGAGCAGCCGGGCCGGAGTGTCGGTCGTCATGGATCCGAGCATGCCGCAGATCTAGGCCACGATCTGACCTAATGGGGTCCTAGCGTGCACGGTATGACCTCCACGGAACAGACCCACCCCGTCGGGCCCGCCGCGGGTTCCGACGGTTCGCAGGGCGCCCCGGCCGACCGGCGCCGCTGGTTCGCCCTCGCGATCGTGATGACCGCGGCCTTCATGGACCTGGTCGACGTCACGATCGTGAACATCGCCATCCCGTCGATCCGGCGCACCGCCCACGCCTCCGTCGGCCAGATCCAGTGGATAACGGCCGGCTACGCCCTCGCCTTCGCCGCCGGACTGATCACCGGCGGCCGTCTCGGCGACATCCACGGCCGCAGGCGGCTGTTCCTGGTCGGTATCGGCGGCTTCACGCTCGCCTCCGCGCTGTGCGGCTTCGCCGTCAACCCGGAGATGCTGGTTGCCTCCCGCATCCTGCAGGGCGGCATGGCGGCGATGATGGTGCCGCAGGTGCTGTCGATCGTGCACGCCACCTTCCCCGCGCACGAGCGCGGCAAGGTCTTCGGCCTGTTCGGCGCGATCGTCGGCCTGGGCGCGGTCTCCGGACCGCTGCTCGGCGCGCTGCTGACGGAGTGGAACCTGTTCGGCCTCGAATGGCGCCCCATCTTCCTCATCAACCTGCCGGTCGGCGTCGTCGCCTTCCTCCTCGGCCGCCGGTTCATCGGCGAGTCGCGCGCACCCAAGGCGCTGAAGCTGGACCTGGTCGGTGTGGCCCTGGTGAGCCTCGGCCTGCTGATGCTGCTCTACCCGCTCACCCGTGGCCGTGAGCTGGGCTGGCCGCTGTGGGGATACGTGTGCATGGCCGGGGCGCTCGTCGTCTTCGGCGCGCTGATCGCGTACGAGCGGCGCAAGGCGGCGCGGGACGGCTCCCCGCTGATCGAGCTGTCGCTGTTCCGCGTCAAGAGCTTCGCCGCCGGCATCGCCGTACAGACCGTGTTCGGTGTCGCGCTCGGCATCTTCTTCCTGGTCTGGACGCTGTACATGCAGATCGGACTCGGCTGGAGGCCGCTGCGTGCCGGACTGACCGGCGTGCCGTTCTCGCTCGCGGTGTCGACGGCGGCCGGGCTGTCCGTGCAGAAGCTGGTCCCCCGGTTCGGCCGCAAGGTGCTCCAGGCGGGCGCGCTGGTCATGGGCCTGGGCGTACTCCTCTACCTCGGGGAGGCCCACCGCTACGGCCAGTCCATAGCGTCCTGGCAGATGGCGCTGCCACTGGTGGTGATGGGCGCCGGCATGGGGCTGATCGTCGCCCCGCTGACCGACGCGGTGCTCTCGGAGGTGCCGCGCGAGCACGCCGGTTCCGCGTCGGGGCTGATCAACACCGTGCAGCAGATGGGCAACGCGCTGGGGCTCGGGCTCGTGTCGGTGGTGTTCTTCGGCAGGATCGGCGACCGGCTGACCCCGGCCCAGGTCGGCCCGGCCTTCGTGCACGCCTTCCAGTACGCGCTGTGGTGGGTCGCCGGGATCATGGGCGTGATCTTCCTGCTGATGTCCGCCCTGCCCAAGCGTCCGGCCCAGCACGAGCAGGGGGCCGCCGAGACGGAGTCCGCCGTGGAGCGGGGGCGGCAGGAGCGCGAACTCGTCTCCTGACCGGATTCGTCTCCCGGCCCCATCCCGTCTCCCGGCCCCATCCCGTCTCCCGGCCCCATCCCGTCCCCCGGCCCGATCTCGTCTCCTGTCCTGGGCTCGTCCTGCGACCCGGACCGGCGGGGCCCGGTACCGCACAGGTACCGGGCCCCTTTCGCGTCCGTCGGCGACTGCGCCCGTTCGTGCCCGTTCATGTCTGCGAGGGGCCCGAACTTGTTTACTTCCGGGAGGGCCGGGCGTAGCCTGAGGGCGAAACCACACGTTCGGGCATTCCAGAGAAGTGATCGGACACGCCATGTACGCACCGGAACGGCAGCAGGAGATCCTTCGGCTGGCCCGCGACGGCGGCCGGGTGGACGTGCTGTCGCTGGCCGAGGAGTTCCAGGTCACGGCGGAGACGATCCGCCGCGACCTGAAGGCCCTCGACCGCGCCGGACTGGTCCGCCGGGTGCACGGCGGCGCCATACCGGCCGGCCGCCTCGACTTCGAGCCCGACCTCGCCGAGCGGGAGTCCACCGCGGCCGA
This sequence comes from Streptomyces sp. NPDC051452, assembly GCF_044454765.1. Taxonomy (NCBI): domain Bacteria; kingdom Bacillati; phylum Actinomycetota; class Actinomycetes; order Kitasatosporales; family Streptomycetaceae; genus Streptomyces; species Streptomyces sp. NPDC051452. The sequence goes on along the minus strand of NZ_JBITEB010000002.1, from coordinate 201,533 downwards.
CGAGAAGGACCGCATCGCCAAGGCGGCCCTCGCCGAACTGCCCGTCGAGGGCACGATGATCCTCGACGCCGGTACGACGCTGGCCCGGCTCGCCGCGGCACTCCCGCTGGAGTCCTCCCTCACCGTCGTCACGCACAGCCTGCCCATCGCCGCCCGCCTCGTCGACCATCCGGGCATCCAGCTCCATCTCGTCGGCGGCCGCGTACGGCACCGCACGCGCGCCGCCGTGGACGCCTGGGCGCTGCGCGCGTACAGCGAGATCCGCGCGGACGTGCTGTTCGTCGCCGCGAACGGCTTCTCCGTCGAGCACGGTCTGACCACCCCCGACCTCGCCGAGGCCGCGGTCAAGCGCGCCGCCGTCGCCGCCGCCCGCCGCGTCGTCCTCCTCGCCGACTCCGCCAAACACGGCCAGGAGCACTTCGCCCGCTTCGGCGATCTGGGCGAGGTGGACCTGCTGATCACCGACAGCGGGCTGAGCCCCGAAGACGCCGCCACCATCGAGCGCGACGGCACGGAAGTGGTACGCGCATGATCCTCACCGTCACCCCCAACCCGTCCCTCGACCGCACCTACGAGGTCCTCGCACTCAAGCGCGGCGAGGTCATCCGTGCCGACAGCGAGCGCACAGACCCCGGCGGCAAGGGCGTGAACGTCTCCCGCGCCGTCGCGGCCGCCGGCCGGCGCACGGTCGCCGTCCTGCCCCTGGGGGGCGCTCCGGGGGCACTCGTCGCCGGACTGCTCGACGCGCAGGGGCTAGAGGTCGCGCCGGTCCCGATCGCCGGAAACACCCGCTCCAACATCGCACTCGTGGAGTCCGACGGAGTGCTCACGAAGATAAACGCATCGGGGCCCGAACTGACCGCCGCCGAGCAGGACCTGCTCCTGGAGACGGTGCGCGAGCAGTCCCTCGGCGCCGACTGGATCGCGTGCTGCGGCAGCCTGCCCCGGGGCCTCGCGCCCTCGTGGTACGCCGACGTCGTCACGCGGGCGCACGCCGGAGGCGCCCGCATCGCCCTGGACACCTCGGGGCGGCCGCTGCTGGAGGCGCTGCGCGCCCGGCCCGACGTGGTGAAGCCCAACGCCGAGGAACTCGCGCAAGCCGTCGGGCGCCCCCTGACGACCGTGGGCGACGCCCTCAAAGCGGCCGAGGAGTTGCGCGGGATGGGCGCGCGCGCCGTGCTCGCCAGCCTCGGAGCCGACGGCCAGCTCCTCGTGGAGGACTCCGGCGCCTGGTTCGGCAGCGCGCCCGTGGACGCCGTCCGCAGCAACGTGGGCGCCGGCGACTCCTCCCTGGCCGGCTTCCTCGTCGCCGGCGGCAGCGGTCCCGACGCCCTCGCCGCCGCCGTGGCCCACGGCGCCGCCGCCGTCCGGCTCCCCGGCAGCGTGATGCCGGCCCCCGCCGACCTGGACCCGGCCGCCGTGACGGTCACCGACCGGATCCCCCTGGAGCACGAATTGACGGAGCCGGCGTCATGCACCCCCTGACGCACCCCGCGCCCACCCGGACCCGCCGCGGACACCTCCCGATCCGCCGCGGCGGAAACCCCCCGACCCCCTGCCGTACGGCCACTCCGTACCGGCGAAGGCGAGACACCCCCTCTTCCGCCCGCCCCTCCCGGGCGATACGCGTGCATAGGAGCCCGCGATGAGCGACATGATCACGGCGGACCTGGTCGACCTCGACCTGTCCGCCGACACCAAGGAAGCGGCGGCGCGGGCCCTCGCCGAACGCATGGTGGCCCAGGGCCGGGTGACCGACCTGGCGGGCTTCCTCGCCGACGTGGCCGCCCGCGAGGCCCAGATGCCCACCGGACTCGACGGCGGCATCGGCATCCCGCACTGCCGCAGCGCCCATGTCACCGAGCCCACCCTCGCCTTCGGCCGCAGCGCCGCCGGTGTCGACTTCGGCGCCGCGGACGGCCCGGCGGACCTCATCTTCCTGATCGCGGCCCCCGCCGGAGCCGACGACGCCCATCTGACGATCCTCGCCGCACTGGCCCGCCAGCTGATGAACGCCGAATTCACCTCCGCGCTGCGGGCGGTTACCGACGCGGAGACGGCCGCGGCGCTGATCCGCGGCGACGAGACGCCGTCGGGACAGCAGACGACGACCGGGACGGACGGTGCGCGGAACGCCGCGGAGAGCGGCCCTGCCGCAAGCAGCGGCGAGAGCGCCGGCGAGGGTCCCGGCGGCGCCCACGAAGACACCGCCGCGGCGCCGGTGGCGGCCTCCACCGGCACCGCGGCGGGCAGTACGGCATCCGGGCCGAGCGGCACGGGCGGCACGGGCGGCACGGGCAGTACGGCGTCGGGGGCGGGTGCGTCCACTCCGGACGGCGTGACTCCGGACGGCGGGACTCCGGACGGGGCGGCTCCGGACGGGGCGGCTCCGGCGCGCGTCGGCTCCGCCGCTCACTCCACCGAGCGGCCCTTCCGTGTCGTAGCCGTCACCTCCTGCCCCACCGGGATAGCCCACACCTACATGGCGGCCGAGTCGCTGCAGAACGCGGGCCGCGACGCGGACGTCGAGCTGGTCGTCGAGACGCAGGGCTCGGCCGGCTTCACCCGGCTGGACCCGGCGGTGATCGCGGCGGCGGACGGCGTGATCTTCGCCCACGACCTCCCCGTACGCGAGAAGGACCGCTTCGCGGGCAAGCCGACCGTCGACGTCGGAGTCAAGGCCGGCATCAACCGCCCCGCCGACCTCATCGCCGAGGTCCGCGAGAAGGCCGCGCGCGGCGAGACCAGCGCGCCGGCCGCGGCACCGGGCGGCACCCCGGTCGAGCGCGCGGGCGACTCCACCGAGGGCTACGGCACCAAGCTCCGCAAGTGGCTGATGTCCGGCGTCAGCTACATGGTCCCGTTCGTCGCCGCGGGCGGACTCCTCATCGCCCTCGGGTTCGCGATCGGCGGCTACCAGGTCAACAAGGCGCCCTCGGTGACGGACCACTTCCTGTGGACCCAGGCCGACAGCTGGGGCGCCCTGCTGTTCCAGATCGGCGGCGTGGCCTTCGGCTTCCTCGTCCCGGTCCTCGCCGGTTACATCGCCTACGGCATGGCGGACCGCCCCGGCCTGGTCCCCGGCTTCGTCGGCGGCGCCATCTCGCTCACCATCAACGCGGGCTTCCTCGGCGGCCTGGCGGCCGGTCTGATCGCCGGCGGTGTGGTGATGGCGATCCAGCGGTTCGCCGTCCCCGCGGCGTTGCGCGGCATCATGCCGGTGGTGGTGATCCCGCTGATCTCCTCGGCGATCGTCGGGTTCCTGATGTTCGTCGTGATCGGCAAGCCCATCGCCGGCGCGCAGCGCGCACTGACCGACTGGCTCAACGGCCTGACCGGTACCAACGCCGTCCTGCTCGGCGGCCTGCTCGGCCTGATGATGTGCTTCGACCTCGGCGGCCCGGTCAACAAGGTCGCCTACACCTTCGCCACGGCCGGTATCGCCGTCGCCAGTCCCAGCGACTCGGCGATGAAGATCATGGCCGCGGTGATGGCGGCCGGCATGGTCCCGCCGCTGGCGATGGCCCTGGCCACCACCGTGCGCGGCAGTCTCTTCACCCGGGCCGAGCGCGAGAACGGCAAGGCCGCCTGGGTCCTGGGCGCCTCCTTCATCTCCGAGGGCGCGATCCCGTTCGCGGCCGCGGACCCGCTGCGGGTCATCCCCTCGGCCATGGTGGGCGGCGCACTCACCGGCGCCCTGTCCATGTCCTTCGGCGCGACCCTGCGCGCCCCGCACGGCGGTGTCTTCGTGGTCCCGCTCATCGGCAACCCGTTGCTGTACCTGGTCGCCATCGCGGCCGGCGTCTGCGTCACCACGGCCCTGGTGGTTCTGCTCAAGGGAATGCGGGGGCAGACCCCGGAGCCGGCCGCCACCGGCCCCACGGCCGGCCCGGCCACCACCCCGGAGGAGACCAGGCAGCCGGTCACGACCTGACCTCCGCCGCACCACCACACCCCACCGCCCCAGCAGTCTTGTCCCTTTGGGACGCTGTGAGTTGTTCACGGCACCTGCGAGATACGTCACGGTCCGGGACAGAAGTCCCGGACCGTGGTGTGTACTGGAACGCATGCCTGAGCACGTCCCGACTCTCCAGTGGATCGGCGTGGCCGTCCTAGCCGTGGCGGCCGTCGCCTGGGCCGCCGTCCTGTGGCGCCTGCTGCTGCGCGCCGGGCGCCCGACCACCGCCCGGCGCCCCGCCCCGCCCCTGACGGCCCTGCCGGGACAGCGCCGGGAGGGGCCGCCGCTGGAGTCCGTCGAACTGACCCCCGCCGAACAGGACGCGTTCGCGGGCCTCGTACGGCGACTGGCCAACGGCTGAGTCCGCCAAGCCCCCGCGCCCCAAACCCCTGTCGGTCGGGCCCTCAGGGTCCCGCCGTCACCTCACCCCTGCCGGGCCGCGCGCCGTTCCATGGCGTCCCGGGCCGCGTCCTCGGACTGATACACCTCGCACATGTGCCGCCCGTCGGGAGTCGCCGTGTGCTCGGCCTCCCACAAGGACACCTGCGTACCGTCCGGCAGCAGGAACGCGTGCTCGTACAGCGCGTAGCTCAGCCCCGCACGCCCGGCCCGGCCGGGGCGGCCGAACGCCTGGGTGATCTCGTGCGCGGTCGCCGTCGCCAGCAGCGCCGCCGTCTCGGCGCCGGGCCGGTCGGCATTCTCCGCGCGGCGCAGGAGCCGGCGCGCGTGGTCCGCCGAGTCGGCGGAGGCGAACACGTGCCGGGGCTCGGGAATCGCCCACAGCCGCATCAGCGCGGGCACCTCGAAGTCCGGGGTCTCCGCGGGAAGTCCGAGCCGGCCCGTGGCGGCCCCCAGCTCCTCCTGGTCGACGTACACCTCGTGCTCCGGGGCGCCGCCCGGCGTGGCGTTGTGCGCCAGCTCCCACAGCGTGACCGCGGAGCCGTCGGCGAGCAGCCAGGTGTGCCGATAGGTCTCCCGGTGCAGCCCCGCGCTGTGATGCGCGGAGTGCAGTGAACTGTCGTGCGCCAGCGCGCAGTCGAGCCGCCGTATCACCTCGTCGGGCAGCTCGAAGGAGTTCAGGGCACGGCCGAGGAGTCGCTCGAGATGCTCCTCCGGAGACTCGGGCGACTCGGCTGGTTCGTACGCTGCGGTCTCGTACGGAACGCTCAAGACATCTCCCGGCGTTGCTGCATGTCACCTTGTGGGTGCATACCGTAGCCCCTCGCTCGGACATCATGTCCGGGAACCCGGAAAACGTGCGCCGGGAAAACGCGCGGGCCGCGCGAAAAGTTCCCGCGCGGCCCTCCGTATCGTCAAAAGCCGCCGCTCAGGAGGCACTTCCGGCGGTCCAGGCGCTCCAGGCCATGTTCCAGCCGTTGAGGCCGTTGTCCGGGGAGACCGTCGTGTCGGGGGAGTTCTTCACGATCACCACGTCGCCGACGAGCGTGTTGTCGAAGAACCACTTGGCCGACGTGTCGCCCTGCGCCCCCTGCACGTCCGCGAGGCCGACGCAGCCGTGGCTGGTGCCCTGCCGACCGAAGGGCGGGTTGCCCTTGTCGTACCAGTAGTTGCCGTGGATGAACGTCCCCGACCCCGTCAGCCGCATCGCGTGCGGCACGTCCGGGATGTCGTACTCCCCGCCGAAACCGACCGTCGAGCCGTCCATCCGGGTCTGGGTGAACTTCTCGGAGACCACCATCTGCCCGTTGTACGTGGTGTGCTGCGGGCTGCCCGCGGAGATCGGCACCGACTTGATCGTCCTGCCGTCCCGCACCACCGTCATCGTCTGCGTCCGGGCGTCGACCGTCGACACCTGCGAACGCCCGACGGTGAAGGTGACGGTCTTCTTCTGCACCCCGGTGACACCCTCGGCGCCCTTGACCCCGTCCAGGTCGATGCGCATCGTGACCTTGGAACCGGCCTTCCAGTACTCCCGCGGGCGGAAGTCCAGCCGCTGGTTCCCGAACCAGTGCCCGACCACCTGCTGGCCGCTGCTGCTGCTGACCGTGATGTGCGACTGCACGGCCTTCTTGTCGGTGATCGCCTTGTTGAAGTCGAACGACACCGGCATGCCCACACCGACCGTCGCGCCGTTGTCGGGCGTGTAGGTGCCGATGAAGCTGTGGTCCTTGCTGACGGTGGTGAAGATGGAGTTGGCCGCCGCCGTACGCCCGTCGGCGTCCTTGGCGGTCGCCCCTATCCGGTACTTCGTCCCGCGCTCCAGCTGCTCCTTCGGCTTCCAGGTACTGCCGTCCGCCGATATCGCCCCCGGCACGGCCTGTCCCGACCCCGCCACGGTCATCTTCACATCGGTCAGCCTGCCCTCGCTGACCTTCACTCCGGTCGCGTTGATGGACGCGTCCGTCGAACCGTCCTCGGCCGAGATCGCGATCTTCGCGACCGACGTCCTCGGGGAGTCCTTACCGCCCTTGCCGTCGCCGTTGTCGGCACTGGCGTCACCGCCGCAAGCGGTCAGGGTGAGGGCGCCGACCAGCAGGGCGGCACAGGCCCCCAGTGCGCGCCGTGCTGAGATCTCCGGCGTTGTCACGGGCTGCTCCAGGTTCGTGTCATGTGCGTGATCCGTTCACTGCGTCCAGAAGGAGGGCGCCGGTGCCCGGCCGGGTTCCCCCCGTAGTACCTGGACACGATCACGTGACAGAACCGCGACAATCGGGGCCGGGGCGGGGCGGTTCAGGCCCCCGCCTCCCCACCTCGGGGGGGGCTCCCCGGGGGGGGCTCCCCCCCCGGCCCCTCCCCTCCCCGCCCGCCCCTACCCCCTGCCGTACAACTCCCCGTACGACGGCCACACTCCTCCCGGGCCTTCGGTCGACTCGGCGGCGCGTACGGCTCGTACGATCGCGCGGGTCACCAGGTCCGCGGCGGCGGCGAGGACGGGGTTGAGCGCCAACGGGTGGGCGTCCAGTGGGCGCTCGCCGGTGGACAGCGCGAACACCGTGTCCCCGTCGTGCAGGAGGTGCACGGGCCGTACCGCGCGCGCGATGCCGTCGTGCGCCGTGCCCGCCAGCTTCTGCGCCTGTGCCTTGGAGAGAGCCGCGTCGGTGGCCACCACCGCCAGCGTCGTGTTGAGCGGCGGCGCGCTGCCGGCGGCCAGCTCGGCGAGCCTGTCGCGCGCGGCCCGGTGCACGCGTTCCTCCGGGTACTCGACCCGACCCTGCGACAACTCCCCGTACAGCGCGCCCGTCTCGGGATCCACCACCGACCCGGCGGCGTTCGCGACCACCAGCGCGGCCACGGTGATCCCCGAGTCGAGCACCGTACTCGCGGTGCCCACCCCGCCCTTGAGCCCGCCCGCCACCGCGCCCGTTCCGGCGCCCACACAGCCCTCGGCCACCGGAGCGCCGGGCGCGGTCGCCGCCGCGGCCTCCACCGCCGCGCGCCCCGTCGTGGCGTCCGGCCGTGCGCGGAAATCCCCGCCGCGCCCCAGGTCGAAGACGCACGCGGCCGGGACGACCGGGACGACGTGCGCCGGCTCCGTCCCCACCGGCACTCCCCGGCCCCGCTCCTCCAGCCAGGCCATCACGCCGGACGCCGCGTCGAGCCCGTACGCGCTGCCTCCGGTCAGCACGACGGCGTCGATCTTCGCCACCACATTGCGGGGGTCGAGGGCGTCGGTCTCCTTGGTGCCGGGGCCTCCGCCGCGCACGTCCACGGCGGCGACCATGCCGCCCTCGGGAGCGAGGACGACCGTGGTGCCGGTGAGCCAGCCGTCCCCGCCACGAGTGGCGTGCCCGACGCGCAGCCCGGTGACGTCCGTCAATGCGTCAACTGTCATGGGGGCCAGTCTGTCCCAGCGCCGGACGCGCACCGGGATTCGGCCGGCCGACCGTCGGGTGGGACCGGGCGGCGTGCGCCTCCGGTCGGCCCCGAGCCGGACCGGCGGCGTACACCGCGCGTTTCCGGGTGGAGCCGCACCCGCCTGGCCGCACCCTCCCCGGGCACCGCCGTACCCTTGAGGTATGAGCACCGCCCCGGAACCCGAGCCGCGCGACCCGAAGCCCGCGCTGGTCTTCGACGACCCGCTGGACCAGCAGTCCACGGACGACACCGATCGCGGCTGGGGTGAGCGACCGGCCGGGGACAGCGCCGCCGATCTCAAGCGCTTCCTCGACGAGAAGCCGCCCCACCACCTCTGAGCCGGTCGCGCGTGCGCCGCTAGCGCTGTGACCGAGAAGGTTCACCGGGTTGTCGGGCGTTAGCGCGGGTTCTGGAGGAAGGCGATGAGAGCGGCTGTGAGCTCGGCGGGCGCGTCTTCTTGGACGAGATGGCCCGCACCGGCGATTGGTTCAAGTCGCGCGCCCGGGATGCATGCGGCGAGCTCCCGTCCTTTCGCCACAGGAATCCAGGTATCGTCCTGCCCCCAGCACACCAGCGTCGGGATGCCGATCTCGCCGTACCGGTCCTGCACCTCGTCGGTGTAGAGCTGGTCGGCCTGGGCGATCTGCCGGTAGAAGGCCGCCTGGCCGGGTTCGCCGAGCCAGGGCCGGACGAGCCGGTCGAGGACTGCCGGGTGCAGGCCGGGGCTGCTGGCCGAAGTTATGTACTCGCGCACCAAGGCGTGGTGCAGTGCGGGCGGCAGTTGCTCGAAGACCTCGGAGTGCTCACCGACAAGCCGGAAGAACGGCGACCCCCACGGCGCCAGCGCGACCGGGTCGACCAGAGCGAGCGCGTGATAGCGGGCGCCGTGCAGCAGATGCGCCCGCAAGGAGACGGCGCCGCCGAAATCGTGGGCGACCACCAGGGGTTCCTCCAGGCCCCAGTGCGCCAGAAGCTCGGTGAAGACCCTGCCCTGGGCAGCCAGGGAAACGTCCTGGCCGATGGACATCTCCGATGCCCCGTAACCGGGCATGTCCCACACGAACACCTGGTGACGGCGGGCGAGTGAGCGGGCGACAGCGCGCCAGACATACGAGGAGAAGGGTGTGCCGTGCAGGAGCACGACCGGATCCCGGCCGGGTTGTCCGAGGCTGCCCCAGCGGACGTCGCCTGACGTGCTGCGGAATGTCTCGGCCAGCTGCCATTCACTCACGGGTGCTGTTCCTCTCGGCTGTGCTTCCGGCCTACGCGGGTGATCAAACCGGGTTCGGTCCGGACGGCGTGGTCACAGGCCGGCAGCGCCGTGCCCGGACAGTGAATTCACCTTGTGCCTGGTCACGCTGCGCCGGACGTGAGCGGTGCCGACCCATCGGATGCCTTTCTCGCTGCGGATGCGGGCGCGCTCGCGGCGTTGGGCGGCTAGGACGTCGGGGTGGCGGGCGTTGGCGTTGCGCCATCGCAGGTAGCGGTGCAGTTCACGGGTCTGGACGGCGTGGTTGGGGTGATGGCAGCATCATCGCCCTCCGGTAGCGCACCGTGCTGGTGCTACCCCGCCGCACGATCTGCCGCAGCCGTTGCCCCTCCTGATCCGTCGGCCTCCGGACCTTGACCGGCTCTGCCACCGCACCTCCATGCACCCGATCGGATGTGTCCTCACATCCAACCGGCCGCGAGGTGACTCGCGCCAGCAGCGACCCGGTGAACCTTCCCGGGCACAGCACTAGCGCTCGTCGTGCCCTCGTCCCCGCTGCGCGATCAGCGCGTCGCGGATCTCCTTGAGCACCTCCAGCTCGGTCACCTCGATGACCTCCCTCGTGCCCTCCCGCGCCGCCCTGCGGGCCGCCTGTCGCGCGAGGTACTTCGACATCGGCACGACCATCAGGAAGTACACCACCGCGGCCGTGATCACGAAGGTGAGCGTCGCGCCGAGCACGGAGCCCCACAGGATCCGCACTCCGCTGACCGAGCCGTTCGCCGCCTCCCGGCACGTTCCCTTCAGGCACGTGTAGTAGTTGTCGAGGTTCTGCGTGCCGATCGTGCCGACCAGCGGGTTGATGATTCCCTTCACCACGGCGTTGACGATGTTGGTGAAGGCGGCGCCGATGACGACCGCGACTGCCAGATCGACGACGTTGCCGCGCATCAGGAAGGCCTTGAAGCCTTGCAGGATGCCCGGATCCTTCTTCGCGCTCACCTCGGTGACTCTCCTCGTGTGCACAGGGTGTGGAACAAAACGCTCCGCAACCTACGGCACGTGGCGGCCATGGTGTCCAGTCCGGTCCATCGACCGACGGAGCTGGCAGCAGTGTGGCGAGGAGACCTGACACGACGTTCACCAGTCGGTTCAGCACAGCGTCACCGCCAGCCGGGCCGTGGCGCTCGGGCCGACCAGCCGGGCCGCCGTGGCGCGCGGCACCGACAGGACGATCAGCGCCCCGCTCTCGGCCGTACCCGCCACCGGCCCCGGCACCCTCGTCACCCGCACACCGCGTGCGAGCACCCGCGCACCGCCTCCGGTCGCCGGGTCCTGCGCCGCGATGACGTCGACCCGGTCACCGGCGCGCAGCAGTCCGACCGTGGCCGCGTCGGCGATCCGTACCGGCGCCGCCACCAGGTCCGCCACGGCCCTCGCCGCCGCGCCCCGGTGTGCCGGCTGCGCCGACGGGTGTCCGCGGGCCCGCTCCACCCGGTGTGGCTCCGGCGCCGTGCGCGGCCCCGCCACCACCAGCGCGGCGGCCGTCACCGTCAGGCCCGCCGCGAGGGCCCGCCCGTGCCGCCGTACGAGCCCTTGCAGCCGATACCGCCCGCCGCGCACCCGCACCGGAGCGAACCGCGGCACCGCACAGGTCGCCGGGGCGTCCGTGCCCATCGGGCGCGGCGGACGCAGGGGAGGCGGGGTGGGAGCGGAGGACGACGGGGGGAAGGGCATGGGGATCACCGCCTGCGACGAGGGATTCGGGCCTGCGATGCCACGATGGGGCCTCGCGCCGCATCCCGTCGGAGCCGGTGGACGACGGACGTGTTGTGGACAACTCGCCCACCCGAACGAGTAGTTCCGCTCAGCCGCCCGCGCTCCCGTCCCGCCCCCCGGCCGGACGCCCACCGCCCTCAGCCCGTAGCCGCCGCCCCGCCCCCAGCCGCCCCCCTGGCCCCAGCGCCCCACTAAGCCCCAGCCCCCACTAAGCCCCAGCCCCCACTAAGCCCCAGCGCCCCGCCAGGTCACCGCCCCCGCGGACTCCCCCGCCGACTACGGCAGCTCGAACCCGGGATCCATACCCCCCAGGGCGTTCACGCACAGGCAGTCCCGTGCGCCCGTCTCCGGCAGTGCTGCCACCGCGTCGAACAGCACCCCGCGCATCCGGTCCACGTTGGCCGCGAAGACCCGCAGCACCTCCTCGTGGGAGACGCCCTCACCGGTCTCGGCGCCCGCGTCCAGGTCGGTGACCAGGGTCAGCGAGGTGTAGCACAGCTCCAGTTCCCGGGCGAGGGCCGCTTCCGGATGGCCCGTCATGCCCACGACCGACCAGCCCTGGGCCTGGTGCCACAGCGACTCGGCACGGGTGGAGAAGCGCGGCCCCTCGACGACGACCAGCGTGCCGCCGTCCACCGGCTCCCAGTCCCGCCCACGCGCCGCCTTCAGCGCGACCGACCGCCCGGCGGGGCAGTAGGGGTCGGCCACGGACACGTGCACGACGTTCGGCACGCTGCCGTCGGGCAGCGGCAGTCCGTCGAAGTACGTCTGCGCCCGGGACTTCGTGCGGTCGACCAGCTGATCGGGCACCAGCAGCGTGCCGGGGCCGTACTCGGGGCGCAGCCCGCCCACCGCGCACGGACCGAGCACCTGGCGGACCCCGACCGAGCGCAGGGCCCACAGGTTGGCGCGGTAGTTGATGCGGTGCGGTGGCAGATGGTGGCCGCGTCCGTGCCGGGGCAGGAAGGCGACCCGCCGGCCGGCCACCTCGCCGAGGAACAGGGAGTCGCTGGGCGGCCCGTAGGGGGTCTCCACCTCGACCTCGGTCACGTCGTCGAGGAACGAGTAGAAGCCCGAGCCGCCGATTACGCCGATCTCTGCGTTCGCCATGTCCAGCACACTAGCTGGCCGCGACGACACGGGGGAGACGGCGCCGGACATACCGAAGACCCCGCCGTCGTACGACGGCAGGGCCCGGGGTGGGAGGTCTGTCCTGGTCCGCTTCGGGCGGTCTCAGGCGGCGGAGCTGCCGGCCGAGCTCGAAGAGGACGACGTCGACGAGGACGTCGACGAGGAGGACGTCGACGACGCCGAAGCCGAGGACGACGACTTCGCGTCGGACGACGACTTCGAGTCCGACGAGCTCGGCTTCGAGGCCGGGCTGCTGCTCGACGAGGAGCCGCGCGAATCGTTGCGGTAGAAGCCGGAGCCCTTGAAGACAATGCCGACCGCGGAGAACACCTTCTTCAGGCGGCCACTGCAGCTGGGGCATTCGGTCAGGGCGTCATCGGTGAACTTCTGCACCGCCTCGAGGCCCTCGCCGCACTCGGTGCACTGGTACTGGTACGTCGGCACTGTCTTCCTCCTGGCACTCTCACTCGATGAGTGCTAACGACGATCCATAGTGACGTATTCCCGGGGATCAGTCCACCGTGACCGGCACGCGGTGACCGACGCCACGTGCGACCGTGCGGTTCCGCTGCGGGGTGGCCAGCCGGGATCGCAGCGCCACCAGGGTGATCAGCGCGAGCACCGTGCCCACCATGGGCACCAGGAAGCCGGCGCCGTCCCAGAACCGGTCCTCCAGCTGTCCGGCGACGGTGACGGCGGCCGCCTGGCCGAGCGCGACGGCGCCGGTCAGCCAGGTGAAGGCCTCGGTGCGCGCACCGGCCGGGACCAGGCCGTCGACCAGCGTGTAGCCGGTGATCAGGGCCGGGGCGATGCACATGCCGACCAGCAGGCCGAGCCCGGCGAGCAGCGGCACCGAGTGCGCGGTCCACAGGGCGGACGCGACCAGCGCCAGCGCCGTGTAGCCGATGACCAGGCGCCGCCGCGGGGCGACCTTCCAGGCGATGGCGCCGCAGACGATGCCGGAGAGCATGTTGCCGGCCGCGAAGACGCCGTACAGGACGCCGTTCAGGCCGGGCTCGCCGATCGACTCGGTGAACGCGGCCAGCGACACCTGCATGCCGCCGAAGACGGATCCGATGCCCAGGAACGTCACGATCAGCACGCGCACGCCGGGGACGCGCAGGGCCGAGGCGTGCCGCACGCGCGCGTGCCCGTCCTCGGCGCCCACCGCCGGCTGCGTGCCCTTCTGCGCGGCGAACAGCAGGCCGCCGACGAGGGTCAGCGCGCCCTCCGTGACGAGGCCCGCCGCGGGCGTCACGGTCGTGCACAGCGCGGTGGCGAGCAGGGGGCCGAGGACGAAGGTCAGCTCGTCCGTGACGGACTCGAACGCGGCCGCGGTGGTCATCAGGGGCGAGCCCTGAAGCTTCACGCCCCAGCGTGCCCGCACCATGGGGCCCACCTGGGGTACCGAGGCGCCGGTCGGGACCGCCGCCAGGAACAGCGCCCACAAGGGGGCGTGCGCCAGGGCGAGCGCGGTCAGGGACAGGCCCGCGAGGGTGTGCACCAGGACGCCGGGGACCAATACGGCGCGTTGGCCGCGGCGGTCGGCGAGACGCCCGCTGTAGGGCGCGAACAGTGCCATGGAGACACCGGTGGCGGCCGCCACGGCGCCCGCGGCGCCGTAGGAGCCGGTGGTGTGCTGCACGAGCAGCACGATGGAGATCGTGAGCATCGCGAACGGCTGGCGCGCCGCGAAGCCGGGGAGCAGGAACGTCCAGGCGCCGCGGGTGCGCAGCAGCCGGCCGTATCCCGGGCGGGAAGGCGTCGACGGGGTCTCCGTCGGCTCGGTGGTGACCGTGGATGCCACGGCCCGTGCCTTTCTTCGGCCTGGTAGCGCGCCCGTGCGGGGCCGCCGAGAGCTGTCCTCTTGCGCGGAACTGCGGTAGATACCGGTGCCACTGCGGAGGGCGTTCCGGCCGCCATACGGTCGCGCCAGCTCTGCATCAGGCAGAGTTGGTTCGATCTAGGTGCCCTTCATCCTACAGGGATCAAGGCGTTGCGCCCCTGTGAAAGCGAGCACCGTCCGCCCTCTTCACCTGTGATCGGCACGGGTGTGAGGAGTCTGAAACGTCCCGGCAACGCCCCGTGCTCACCGCCCCGGGCCCACCCCGTCGGCGCCGAGCCACCCCGCAAGCTTGCCGCCGTGGGCGACCGCGCGCAGGCGCCGTTCCGCCGCGTCGCGGACCGGGTCCGTGGCGACGACCAGCAGTTCGTCCCCGCGGCGCAGCACCGTCGTGGGCAGGGGGACAAACGATTTTCCCTCCCGTACGACGAGGGTGACGGCCGCGCCCGGCGGCAGTCGCAGCTCGTTGACCTCCACGCCGTGCATCCGGGAGCCCTCGGGGATCGCGATGGACAGCAGGTGCCCGCGCAGCCGCTCCAGGGGCGCCGACTCGATGCCGAGATCGGAGGCCTCGCCCTCTTCGCCGAGGCGCAGCTTGCGGGCGAGCCAGGGCAGTGTCGGACCCTGGACCAGGGTGTACACGACGACCAGGACGAAGACGATGTTGAAGATGCGGCGGCTGGCGTCGACGCCGTTGACCATCGGGATGGTCGCCAGGATGACGGGCACGGCGCCGCGCAGGCCCGCCCACGACATCAGGGCCTGCTCCTGCCACGGCACACGGAACGGCGCCAGGCTGGCGAACACGCTGAGCGGCCGGGCGACCATGGTCAGCACGAGGCCGATGAGCAGGGCGGGCAGGAAGTCGTCGCCCAGCTCGTGCGGGGTGACCAGCAGGCCGAGCACGACGAACATGCCGATCTGGGCGATCCAGCCGAGCCCCTCGGCGAAGCCGCGCGTGGCGGGCCAGTGCGGGAGCTTGGCGTTGCCGAGCGTCATCGCGGCCAGGTAGACGGCCAGGAAGCCGCTGCCGTGCGCCAGCGCGCCGGCGGCGTACGCGGTGACGGCGATGGCCATCACGGCGATGGGGTAGAGGCCGGAGGCGGGCAGGGCGACGTGCTTGAGCCCCCAGGACCCGAACCAGCCCACCGCGAGCCCCACGGCGGCGCCGATGGCCAGCTCCAGGGCTATCTCGCCCAGCAGCAGATACCAGTGCTCGACCGGGCCGGCCGTCGAGAAGGCGACGACCAGGATGACCACCGGGGCGTCGTTGAAGCCGGACTCGGCCTCCAGCGTGCCCGTCACGCGCGCGGGCAGGGGGATCCTCCGCAGCACGGAGAAGACCGCGGCCGCGTCCGTGGAGGACACCACCGCGCCGATGATGAGCGCCTGCCGCCACTCCAGCCCGACCAGGTAGTGCGCGCCGGCCGCGGTGACGCCCACGCTGACCGCGACGCCCACCGTCGCCAGGACGGAGGCGGAGGCGAGGACCGGGCGCACCTCCTTCCACTTCGTGCCCAGGCCGCCCTCGGCGAGGATCACGACGAGGGCCGCGTATCCCATGACCTGGGTCACTGCGGCGCTGTCGAAGTGGATGTCGCCGATGCCGTCCTGGCCCATGAGGACGCCGATCCCCAGGTAGACGAGCAGGCTGGGGAGCCCGCTGCGGGACGAGATCCGGACGGCCGCGACGGCGACGAGCAGGACGACGGAGCAGACGAGCAGGAGCTGGTTGAGGTGGTGGACAGTCAGCGGCGGTTCCCTTCCTTGGCCCGCGCGCGAGGCGAGCGGACACACGTACACAAGACCCGAGGCTGCGGCGCACCGCACCCAAGTACTTCGTTACCTTACCTAACTCTTGACGTTTTCTTGACGCTCGACGAGGCAAGATCGAACGCTCGCGCAGGCCGGTTCCCGACTCCGCGTCAAGGGGGAGAGGACCCTGCGCCTATGGTTGCTCCAGCGCTCATTCAAAGTCACAGCCCGACCTGCCGCTCGCGTTAGGACAGCAAGGACAGCGATGCCCCCCAACACCACCGCCACAACGGGTGACAAGCCCGCCAAGTCCGGCAGGAAGAAGGGGCGCAAAGCCCGATTGGTCGTGTTGGTGCTGGTTCTCGCCATCATCGGAGGCATCGCCTACGGCGCGTACTGGTCGATCAGCACGGTCCGTGCCTCCTTCCCGCAGACCAAGGGTTCGATCACGCTCCAGGGCCTGTCCGGCCCGGTCGACGTCAAGCGGGACGGCTACGGCATCCCGCAGATCTACGCCTCCTCCGACGAGGACCTGTTCATGGCGCAGGGCTTCGTCCAGGCGCAGGACCGGTTCTACGAGATGGACGTGCGCCGGCACATGACCTCCGGGCGCCTGTCGGAGATGTTCGGCCAGGGCCAGGTCAAGAACGACGAGTTCCTGCGCACCCTGGGCTGGGACCGGATCGCCAAGCAGGAGTACGACACCAAGCTGTCGCCGTCCACGAAGAAGTACCTCCAGGCATACGCCAAGGGGGTCAACGCCTACCTCCAGGGCAAGGACGGCAAGGACATCTCCCTGGAGTACGCGGCGCTGGGTCTCACCAACGACTACACGCCGGGCAGCTGGACCCCCGTCGACTCCGTCTCCTGGCTGAAGGCCATGGCCTGGGACCTGCGCGGCAACATGCAGGACGAGATCGACCGCGCCCTGATGACCAGCCGCCTCGGCCCCCAGCAGATCCAGGACCTGTACCCGGAGTACCCCTACGGCCGTAACAAGCCGATCGTGCAGGAGGGCCAGTACGGCGAGCTGTCGAAGACCTTCCAGCAGAACGGCTCGACGAGCACGTCCGGCACGCCCGGCACGTCCGGCACGTCCGGCGGCACCACGGGCGCCTCCGCGGGTTCCACGGGCGCGACCGGCTCCACCACCTCGGGCGCGGCCGGATCGGGCCTCACGAGCCAGCTGGCGGGCCTGTACAAGGTCCTGGACAACGTCCCGACGGCCGTCGGCGTCAACGGCCAGGGCATCGGCTCCAACTCCTGGGTCGTCTCCGGGAAGTACACGATCACCGGCAAGCCCCTGCTCGCCAACGACCCGCACCTGTCGGCGTCGCTGCCGTCCGTCTGGTACCAGATGGGCCTGCACTGCCGGACCGTCTCCAGCACGTGCCAGTACGACGTCACCGGCTACACCTTCGCCGGCATGCCGGGCGTGGTCATCGGCCACAACGGCCGGATCGCCTGGGGCATGACCAACTCCGGGGTCGACGTCACCGACCTCTACCTGGAGAAGGTCACCGCCAACGGCTACCTGTACGACGGCAAGGTCCGGCCGTTCAAGAGCCGCGAGGAGACCATCAAGGTCGCCGGCGGCACGTCCAAGTCCATCGTGGTCCGCCAGACCCAGGACGGGATGCCGCTGCTGTCCGACCGCGACGACGAACTCGTCCAGGTCGGCAGGAAGGCCACCGTCAACACCGCCGCGCCCGACCGAGGCGACGGCTACGGCATCGCCCTGCGATGGACCGCCCTCGACCCGGGCACCTCCATGGACGCCGTGTTCGCCATAGACAAGGCGGCGAACTGGAACGACTTCCGCGCGGGCGCCGCCCTCTTCGACGTGCCCTCGCAGAACCTGGTCTACGCCGACGGCGAGCACATCGGCTACACCCTCCCGGGCAAGATCCCCACGCGTTCCTCGGCCGACGACGGCTCCCTGCCGGCGCCGGGCTGGGACTCGAAGTACAAGTGGACCGGCTTCATCAAGAAGGACGAGCTGCCCTACGAGTACGACCCCCGGCGCGGCTACATCGTCACCGCCAACCAGGCGGTGGTCGACAAGGACAAGTACCCGTACACGCTCACCACCGACTGGGGCTACGGCACCCGCAGCCAGCGCATCACCGACCTGATCGAATCCAAGATCAAGGACGGCGGCAAGATCTCCACCGACGACATGCGCCAGATGCAGATGGACAACAGCAGCGAGATCGCCAAGCTGCTGGTGCCCAAGCTGCTGAAGCTCAACCTCGACGACGGGAACGTCCGGCAGGCGCAGAAGCTGCTGGAGGGCTGGGACTACACCCAGGACGCCGACTCCGCGGCCGCCGCCTACTTCAACGCCGTCTGGCGCAACATCCTCAAGCTCGCCTTCGGCAACAAGCTCCCCAAGGAGCTGCGCGTCAAGGGCCAGTGCCTGTGGGTCGACAAGATCGACAGCACCGGCCCGGTGGACGACGACACCAAGGTGCGCGAATGCGGCCAGCGCGACGCCGACCAGGCGCAGCCCGACGGCGGCGACCGCTGGTTCGAGGTCGTGCGCACCCTGATGGACAAGCCGCACAGCGACTGGTGGAAGACCCCGAAGTACGGCACCCGTCCCGCCGCCGACGACCGCGACCAGCTCTTCGCCCGGGCCATGATCGACGCCCGCTGGGAGCTGACCGCCAAGCTCGGCAAGGACATCGACACCTGGAGCTGGGGCCGGCTGCACCGCCTGTTCCTGAAGAACCAGACGCTCGGCACCGAGGGCCCCCAGTTCCTGCAGTACGTGCTGAACCGCGGCCCCTGGAAGCTCAGCGGCGGGGAAGCCACCGTGAACGCCTCCGGCTGGAACGCCGCCGGCGGCTACAACGTCGTCTGGGTGCCGTCCATGCGGATGGTCGTCAACCTCGCCGACCTCGACAAGTCCAAGTGGATCAACCTGACCGGCGCCTCCGGGCACGCGTTCAGCGCGCACTACACCGACCAGACGGGCAAGTGGGCCGCAGGCGAGCTACTGCCCTGGTCGTTCTCGGCCGACGCGGTCGGCAAGAGCACGAGCGACACGCTCGTCCTCAAGCCGTGAACCGCTGAGACACCCACCGAAACGGCCCCCCACGCACGCGTGGGGGGCCGTTTCGCGCGCGCCCGGGATCGGTCAGGTGAGCGGGAAGCGGCGGGTGCCCGAGGGCGTCACCACGGCGTGCACCGGCTTGTCGTGCGCCTCCACCGGGACGCGCGCGACGACCTCGCCGTCGTACAGCAGTACCACCAGGCTGGGGCGGGCACCCGCCCGCTCCAGACGGGCCAGCACACGGTCGTAGGAGCCGCCGCCGCGCCCCAGGCGCATCCCGCGCGCGTCCACCGCGAGCCCGGGCAGCAGGACGACGTCGGCGGCCGTGACGGCGTCCGGACCGAGGCGCTTCCCGGAGGGTTCGAGCAGCGACATCCGCCCGCCGTGCCGGACCGGCGCGAGGGAGTCCGGACCGGCGTACGCGCCCCAGTCCAGGTCGTCGTCGGCGAGGAGCGCGGGGAGCAGGACGCGCACCCCCCGCGCGCGCAGCGCGTCCAGCAGCGCCGGCGTCCCGGGCTCCGACCCCACCGACACATACGCGGCCACCGTGCGGGCGCGCGCCAGCTCGGGCAGCTCCAGGGCGTGCCGGGCCAGCGCGCGCCCCGCCGCGCGCACGTCGTCCTGCGGCAACCCCCTCCGCACCGCGAGGAGCTCCCGCCGCAACGCGCGCTTGTCGGGCTCGTCCACGCGTCCGTCGTGTTCCATCGGTCGTTCTCGCATCCTTGTGCCCCATGCCGTCGTACGAGGGTCCAGCCACCGGAGCCTCGGATCGGCGTCCGAGGCAGCGGATAAGGTTGCGGGCATGATTCAGTCGCACCCCAGGATCAGCAAGGCTGTCATCCCAGCAGCAGGCCTCGGCACCCGGTTCCTGCCGGCCACCAAGGCCACTCCCAAGGAAATGCTGCCGGTCGTCGACAAGCCCGCGATCCAGTACGTGGTCGAGGAGGCCGTGTCCGCGGGGCTCGACGACGTGCTCATGATCACCGGACGCAACAAGCGGCCCCTCGAGGACCACTTCGACCGCAACTACGAGCTGGAGTCGGCGCTCCAGAAGAAGGGTGACGCCGACCGGCTCGCCAAGGTGCAGGAGTCCAGCGATCTGGCCACCATGCACTACGTACGCCAGGGCGACCCCCGGGGTCTGGGCCACGCGGTGCTGTGCGCCGCCCCGCACGTCGGCCACGAGCCCTTCGCCGTCCTCCTCGGTGACGACCTGATCGACCCCCGGGACCCGCTGCTCAAGCGCATGATCGAGGTCCAGGAGCAGCATGGCGGCAGTGTGATCGCGCTCATGGAGGTCGCGCCCGAGCAGATCCACCTGTACGGCAGCGCGGCGGTCGAGGCCACCGCCGACGGCGACGTCGTGAAGGTGACCGGCCTGGTGGAGAAGCCGGACCCGGTGGACGCACCCTCGAACTACGCGGTCATCGGCCGGTACGTCCTGGACCCGCACATCTTCGACATACTGCGCAAGACCGAGCCCGGTCGCGGTGGTGAGATCCAGCTCACCGACGCCCTCCAGCAGCTCGCCCAGGACGAGAAGGTCGGCGGACCGGTGCACGGCGTCGTCTTCAAGGGCCGCCGCTACGACACCGGCGACCGCGGCGACTATCTGCGTGCCATCGTCCGGCTCGCGTGCGAACGTGAGGACCTGGGCCCGGACTTCCGGTCCTGGCTCCGCAGTTACGTAGCCGAGGAGATGCAGCAGTCTTGAGCAGCGCCGCGCCCCACACCACCGACGCGGACCACCTGTGGTCGGTGGACGAGCATCTGGAGGACATCCTCTCGACCGTCCGCCCCCTCGAACCCATCGAGCTGCAACTCCTCGACGCCCAGGGCTGTGTCCTGGTCGAGGACGTCATGGTGCCGGTGTCGCTGCCGCCCTTCGACAACAGCTCCATGGACGGGTACGCGGTGCGGGTCGCGGACGTCGAGGGCGCCGGCGAGGAGTTCCCGGCCGTCCTGGAGGTCGTCGGGGACGTGGCCGCGGGCGCGTCCGACCCGGTGCGGGTCGGCCCCGGCCAGGCCGCCCGCATCATGACCGGCGCCCCGCTGCCCCCGGGCGCCGAGGCCGTCGTCCCCGTGGAGTGGACCGACGGCGGGCTCGGCGAGGGCCCCGTGAGCGGCATGCGGGCGCGCAGCCTGGCCCCCGAGGGCGCGCAGGGGCACGTGCGCGTGCACCGCCCCGCCGAGGCACGCGCGCACGTGCGCGCCAAGGGCAGCGATGTGCAGGCCGGCGAGCGCGCCCTGGAGGCCGGTACGGTCCTCGGCCCGCCGCAGATCGCGCTGCTCGCCGCGATCGGCCGCGGCACGGTCCGTGTGCGCCCGCGCCCGCGCGTGGTCGTCCTGTCCACCGGCAGCGAGCTCGTCCAGCCCGGCGAGCCGCTGGCCGACGGCCAGATCTTCGACTCCAACAGCTTCGCCCTCGCCGCCGCCGCGCGCGACGCCGGGGCCATCGCCTACCGGGTGGGCGCCGTCGCCGACGACCCCGAGATCCTGCGCTCCACCATCGAGGACCAGCTGATCCGCGCCGATCTGCTGGTGACCACCGGCGGGGTCAGCGTCGGCGCCTACGACGTCGTCAAGGAGGCGCTGTCGTACGCCGGCGACGAGGACGAGGCCGGCGCCGGCGTCGACTTCCGCAGGCTCGCCATGCAGCCCGGCAAGCCGCAGGGTTTCGGCTCCATCGGCCCCGACCACACACCGCTGCTGGCGCTGCCGGGCAACCCCGTGTCGTCGTACGTCTCCTTCGAACTGTTCGTCCGTCCCGCCGTCCGCGCCCTGATGGGTCTCACGGACCTGCACCGCCCGCGCGCGCGGGCCACCCTGCGGACGAAGGAGGCGCTGCGCTCTCCCCGGGGCCGACGCCAGTTCCTGCGCGGCGCCTACGCCGACGGCGAGGTGTCCCCGGTGGGCGGCGCGGGCTCCCATCTGATCGCCGCGCTGGCGCACGCCAACGCGCTGATCGTCGTCCCCGAGGACGTGGAATCCGTCGAGCCCGGCACCGAGGTGGAGGTCGTCCTGCTGGGCTGAGGCGCGCGTGGCCGTCCGCCGGGTGATCCTGGTCCGGTGCGCGCGCCCGCTTGGCGGTACCGTGTCGCGCACGACAGGCCCGCACACCGCACCGCGGCGGGCCCGGATGGGGAGCGCCGCACACCATGAGCACGCAGGACCGACTGACGCACATCGACGAGACGGGCGCCGCCCGCATGGTCGACGTATCCGGGAAGGACGTGACCGCGCGCACCGCCCGTGCCCGCGGCCGGGTCCTCGTATCGCCCCGCGTGGTCGAGCTGCTGCGCGGGGAGGGGCTGCCCAAGGGCGACGCCCTCGCCACCGCGCGCATCGCGGGCATCATGGGCGCCAAGCGCACCCCGGATCTGATCCCGCTGTGCCACCCGCTCGCGGTGTCCGGTGTGAGACTGGACCTGTCGGTCGCGGACGACGCCGTGGAGATCGAGGCCACCGTGCGGACGACGGACCGCACGGGTGTCGAGATGGAGGCCCTCACCGCGGTGACGGTCGCCGCGCTCACCGTGATCGACATGGTCAAGGCGGTCGACAAGGGAGCGGTCATCACGGACGTGCGCGTGGAGGAGAAGACGGGCGGCAAGTCCGGCGACTGGAGCCGGGCATGACCTACCGCGCTCTGGTGGTCACCGCCTCCAACCGGGCCGCCGCGGGAGTCTACGAGGACAGGGGCGGCCCGCTGATCGCCGACGGCCTGGCGGGCTTCGGCTTCGCCGTGGACGGGCCCGAGGTCGTCCCCGACGGGGAGCCGGTCGAGGCGGCGCTGCGCGCGGGCGTCGAGGCCGGCTACGACGCCATCGTCACCACCGGCGGCACCGGCATCTCGCCCACCGACCGCACCCCCGAGGCGACCCGCGCGGTGATCGACCGCGAGGTGCCCGGCATCGCCGAGGCCATCCGGGCGTTCGGCCGGGAGAAGGTGCCGACGGCCGCGCTGTCCCGGGGCCTGGCCGGAGTGGCGGGACGGACCCTGATCGTGAATCTGCCCGGGTCCACGGGCGGCGTGCGCGACGGCCTGGCCGTGCTGGAGCCGCTGCTGGCCCACGCCGTCGACCAGCTCCGCGGCGGCGACCACGTCGGACCCTCTCCCAGTGCCCCGAAGGCCTGGGAGGCACCCCCGGGGGGTGCGAGCTGAACAGCCCGTCCTGGCCCGCCGTGCTGGCGGACGGCGATGTCGTCCTCCGCCCGATAAAGCTGCGCGACCAGGGTGCCTGGCGCGAGGTGAACCGGCGCAACCGGGACTGGCTGCGCCCCTGGGAGGCGACCATTCCGCCGCCCACGCCGAGCGGACCGATCGCGCACCGGCCGACCTACCGGCAGATGGTCCGGCACCTGCGCTCCGAGGCGGCCGCCGGCCGGATGCTGCCCTTCGTCATCGAGTACCAGGGGCGGCTCGTCGGCCAGTTGACGGTCGCCGGGATCACCTGGGGCTCGATGTGCTCGGGGCACGTCGGCTACTGGGTGGACGAGGCGGTGGCCGGGCGCGGGGTGATGCCCGCCGCCGTCGCGCTCGTGGTGGACCACTGTTTCCGTACCGTCGGACTGCACCGCGTCGAGGTCTGCATTCGTCCCGAGAACCGGCCGAGCCGCCGGGTCGTGGAGAAACTCGGATTCCGCGAGGAGGGGCTGCGGCCCCGCTATCTGCACATCGACGGCGCCTGGCGCGACCATCTGGTCTTCGCGCTCACCGCGGAAGAGGTGCCCGACGGGCTGCTCGCCCGCTGGCAGCGCACCCGTGCCCGGGAACTCGATCCGCAGAACCCGCGGGGGAATCCCGCCCAGCCTCCGCGGAATTGAATGTGTGTTCGAAAAAGAGCGTTCAACGACCGCCTCACGACGTCGAATTCACGTCTGTGGCTGTGTGCTGATCGCATCGGTCGCAAAAAAAGCTGGAAATATCAGCCGGATCGTGCGACACACCGGCCCAATTGGCGGATGGCCTCACACAAATCCCTCTACGGTGTGAGACGTGAGCAGCAGCGGCCTCATCTACGCAGTCATCGTCGGGGCCTGGGCCGCCTACTTGGTGCCGATGTGGCTCCGTAGGCAGGACGAGCTGAACGAGGCCCGTCCGACGGAACGCTTCAGCACAGCCATCCGGCTGCTGTCCGGACGGGCGGGCATGGAGCGCCGATACGCCAAGGACCTGCGGGCGCGCTCCGCCCAGGAGGGGGAGCAGGACGCCGACGTTCCGGACGTCGTCACCGATTCGGTGGACGTCCGGGCCTTCGCCGTGCCTCCGACGCGCCGTCAGGTCCATGCGGACGCCGGGCCCGAGGCGCACGCGCAGCCGGCGCCGGACCAGGCGGCCGTACCGGCGCCCAAGTCCGCATCCGTGCCCGGGTACGAGCCCACCGGCGCGGCCGTGTCCGGTTCCGTGCCCGCGCAGAAGCGCGCGTCCGACGTGCGGCGCGCGGTCTCGGCGCAGGCGGCCTCGGCTCAAGTGGCCTCGGCGCAGGCGGTCTCGGCGCAGACGGCCGCGGCCCGCGCCCAGCGCTCGAAGGTACTCGCGCGCCGTCGGCGCACCACCGTGATGCTCTTCTGCGCGTTCACCCTCGGTGCGATCGTCGCCGCCGTCGGGGGACTCGCCTTCCTGTGGGCGCCCGGTGTCCCCGCGGTTCTGCTCAGCACCTACATCGTCTATCTGCGCTCCCAGGAACGGCGCCGGTTCGCGTTCCAGATGGACCGCCAGCGCGCCGAGGCCGCGGCCCGGCGCCTGCGCGAGCGCCAGCCGCGTCGGCGCGCGCCCCTCGCCCAGGGGGCCGGCGCCGACGAACCCGAGGAGGGGCCCGATACCGGCACGGACACCGACACCGGGCTGTCCGCGCTCGCCGCGGACCGCCGGGCCCTCGTGGAGCAGACCGACCACGCCGAGTGGGTCGACCAGCAGCGCGAGCGCCAGCGCCGCCCCGGGCACGGGGACAGCTGGGACCCGGTGCCGGTACCGCTGCCGACGTACGTGACCGCGCCCGTCGCGCCGCGCGCCACCTCCGACGTCGATCTGGGGGCGCCCGACACCTGGAGTTCGGCGCGCTCCAGCTCCGTCGCGCCGGACCATGAGGCGGGCCACGCCCCGCAGGCGGACAAGGAAGACAAGGCCGACAAGGCCGACAAGGCGGCCAAGGTGAACGAGACGCGTGAGGGGGACGAGGCGGGGTCCGCTTCCGGGGACAAGCCGGTGCCCGGACGCGGCCACGCGCGCCGCGCGGCCTCCGCTCGCAGGGCCCGCGAGCGCGGCCGCACCCCCCTGTTCGACCAGTACGAGGACGGCGAGCGTCCGCGCGCGGCCAACGAGTGACACCGCGTCCCGAGTGACCGGGGAGCGGATTTCCGGGCAGCCCGATGGGGATGCTAAAGTTTCACTCGTTGCAAGGGCCTGTGGCGCAGTCCGGTAGCGCACCTCGTTCGCATCGAGGGGGCCAGGGGTTCAAATCCCCTCAGGTCCACGCAGCATGGAGCCCCGGTCGGCAGTAGCCGACCGGGGCTCCATCGTCTTTCCGGGGCCGTTCGGGCTCTCTCCGAGGCCGCTCGGGGTCTGACGGGTTCGCTCAGAGTCTCTTCGCGAAGCAGCGGCTCTCCTCGTGGTGGCGGTAGTAGCCGAACTTGGCGCACGCCTCGTAGCCGCTCGACGTGTACAGGGCGATGGCCTCCGGCTGTTTGGTGCCCGTCTCCAGCACCATGCGCACGCGGCCGGCCATGCGGGCGTCCTCCTCCAGGGCGGCGAGCATGCGCCGGGCGAGACCGAGGCCGCGCATCCGCTCGATCACGTACATGCGCTTGAGTTCGGCGTCACCGTCCTCGTTGCCCTCGTCGTTGCGGTCCTGGGCGCGCCAGCCGCCGGTGGCCACGGGGCGGCCCAGGTCGTCGTAGGCGATCAGATACACGCCCCGGGGTGCGTCGAAGTCCGCGGGGTCGAGGACGGTGGCGTCGCCGCCGTCGCCGTAGCGCAGGTGGTACTCGGCCTGGACCTCGTCGTTGAGCTTGACGGCGTCGGGGTGATCGAAGCGAACGGGGCGTATATTCATGCTGAGTATCGTACTTCTATGCAGAGGAATCTCGGACGGTGCGGGCTCCCACCAGTGTGCCGGTATCGTGCCCGGGTGCTGACTGTGACCTCCGTGAACGTGAATGGACTGCGGGCCGCCGCCAAGAAGGGCTTCGTGGAGTGGCTCGCCGGGACCTCGGCGGACGTCGTCTGCCTCCAGGAGGTACGCGCCGAGCCGCACCAGCTGCCGGACGAGGTGCGGCAGCCCGACGGCTGGCACGTCCTGCACGCCCCGGCCGCGGCCAAGGGTCGTGCGGGCGTCTCCCTCTATACGCGGCGCGAGCCCGACCGGGTCCGGGTCGGCTTCGGCTCCGCCGAGTTCGACGGCTCCGGACGCTATGTCGAGGCCGATCTGCCCGGCGTCACGGTCGCCTCCCTCTATCTGCCCTCCGGTGAGGTGGGAACCGAACGGCAGGACGAGAAGGTCCGTTTCATGGGGGAGTTCCTCGGCCATCTCAAGGAGCTGCGCGAGCGGGCCGCCGCCGACGGGCGCGAGGTGGTCGTCTGCGGCGACTGGAACATCGCCCACCGGCAGGCCGACCTCAAGAACTGGCGCGGCAACACGAAGAACTCGGGGTTCCTGCCCGAGGAGCGCGAGTGGCTCGGCCGGGTGCTCGCCGCCGGCGAGGGCGGTTACGTCGACGTCGTGCGCGCCCTGCACCCCGAGGCGGAGGGGCCGTACACCTGGTGGTCCTACCGCGGGCGGGCCTTCGACAACGACTCGGGCTGGCGCATCGACTACCACGTCGCCACCCCCGGCCTGGCCGCCAGGGCCGTCAAGGGCTTCGTCGAGCGCGCGGCCACCCACGCCGAGCGCTGGTCCGACCACGCGCCGGTGACCGTCGTCTACGACCTGTAGCCGCGGGCGGCGTGGCCGCCGTGCCGTGGCCGCGGCGCCCTCAGGCGTCGAGGTGCCGGGCGATCCGGCGGTCCAGGGCGAGGGAGAGTTCCGCCTCGACGACACTGCGCGCGAGCGGGCGCAGCCGGTGGAGGTCCTTCCTCGAGGCGTGCCGCAGTATCAGGGTGGCGAAGAGTTCGGCCAGCGCGTCGGCGTGCTCGCGGACGCGGGCGCCGGCCCCGAGCACCTCGGCGAGCGGGATGCCCTCGCGGACCAGCGCGGAGGAGACGTCCAGCAGGCGCCGGCTGATGTGGACGATCTCGTCGCCGTCGGTGCCGAGATAGCCGAGGTCCATGGCCGCGGCGAGGTTCTCGGGGGTGACCTCGCCCTCGAAGCGGGCCGCGAGTTCCTCGGGGGTGAGGCGGACCGGTTCCTCCTCGGTCGGGGTGCCGACGCCGAGGACGTCGGCGACGTCGCGGCCGTGGTCGAAGGCCTCGGCCAGTTCCGCGATCCCGTTCAGCGTGTGGCCGCGTTCCAGCAGGGCGGCGATGGTGCGCAGACGGGCCAGGTGATGCTCGTCGTACCAGGCGATACGGCCCTCCCGGCGGGGCGGCGGGATCAGCTTGCGCTCCCGGTAGAAGCGCAGGGTGCGCACGGTGATGCCGGCCAGCCGGGCCAGCTCCTCCATGCGGTACTCGCGCGGGGCACCTGGGTGTTCTGCGTCCTCTGCCACGCCCGCAGCCTATGTTGTACCGCCGGTAACTTTCCTTCTCCCGACCCCTACCGCTCGGTACGGAGCTGCTCTACAGTCCCATTGCGCCAGTGTTCACTGGCAGAGTCCAAGGCGATGCGTGGAGGCTTCGGGATGGCCGAGCTCGAGCATGTACGGGTGGCGGTGATCGGGTCCGGGTTCGGCGGACTCGGGGCCGCCGTGCGGCTGCGCCGCGAGGGGATCACCGACTTCGTCGTGCTGGAGCGGGCCGACAGCGTCGGCGGCACCTGGCGGGACAACAGTTACCCCGGGTGCGCCTGTGACGTGCCCTCCCACCTGTACTCCTTCTCCTTCGCGCCCAACCCCGAATGGCCCCGCACCTTCTCCGGGCAGCGGCACATCCGCGCCTACCTGGAGCACGTCACCGACCTCTTCGGACTGCGTCCGCACATCCGCCTGGACTCCGAGGTCAAGCTGATGACCTGGGACGCGGAGCGGCTGCGCTGGCGCATCGAGACCGCCCGCGGCGCCCTGACCGCCGACGTCGTCGTCTCCGCCACCGGACCGCTGTCCGACCCGAAGATCCCCGAGGTCCCGGGCCTCGACACCTTCCCCGGCCAGGTGTTCCACTCCGCGCGCTGGGACCACGAACAGGATCTGCGCGGCAAGCGCGTCGCCGTGGTCGGCACCGGCGCCTCCGCCATCCAGATCGTGCCCGCCATCCAGCCCCAGGTCGGCCGTCTCACCCTCTTCCAGCGCACCCCGCCGTGGGTGATGCCCCGGGTCGACCGGGCCATCAGCGGCGCCGAGCGGTGGCTGCACCGGTCGCTGCCGCTCACCACCCGGCTGCGGCGCGGGTTGCTGTGGGGCATTCGGGAACTGCAGGTCCAGGCGTTCACCAAGCACCCCGAGGAGCTGGGCCTGGTCGAGCGGCTCGCCAAGCGCAACATGACCCGCGCCATCAAGGACCCGGCCCTGCGCGCCAAGCTCACCCCCGACTACCGCATCGGCTGCAAGCGGATCCTGCTGTCCAGCGCGTACTACCCGGCCCTCGCCCGGCCCAACGTGGACGTCGTCGCCGCCGGGCTCGACGAGGTCCGCGGCTCCACCCTGGTCGCGGCCGACGGCACCGAGACCGAGGCCGACGTGATCGTCTTCGGTACGGGCTTCCACGTCACGGACATGCCCATCGCCGAACGCGTGGTCGGCGTGGAGGGCATCACCCTCGCGCAGTCCTGGAAGAACGGCATGCGGGCGCTGCGCGGTGCCGCGGCCGCCGGGTTCCCCAACTGGATGACGATCATCGGCCCCAACACCGGCCTGGGGAACTCCTCCATGATCCTCATGATCGAGTCCCAGCTGAACTACATGGCCGACTATCTGCGTCAGCTCGACGTCCTCGGCGGCCGCACCGCCCTGGACGCCCGGCCCGCCGCCGTCGAGGCCTGGAACGACCGGGTGCAGGAGCGCATGAAGCGCACGGTGTGGAACACCGGCGGGTGCACCAGCTGGTACCTGGACGCGAGCGGCCGCAACACCACCATCTGGCCCGGTACGACGACCGAGTTCCGGCGCGCGACCCGGCGCGTGGACCTGAGCGAGTACGAGGTCGTCCGCAGGCCCGCCGCGAAGGGCGCGGACCCCGCCACGCGACCGACGGCCGGCGCCGCCCGGACCCCGGCCGCCCGGACCCCGGCCGCCCAGGACGACACCGCGCTGCAGAGCGAGGGCGCCGCATGAGCCGGCCCGCCTCCGTGGCCTCGGGCCCGTACGCCCCGCCTGTCCCGGGCCGCCGGCTCACCGTCGTCTCCGCCGACGGCGCCCGGTTGCACGTCGAGGTGCACGGCCCCGACGAAGCGCCCCCGGTCGTCCTGTCGCACGGCTGGACCTGCTCGACCGCCTTCTGGGCGGCCCAGATCCGGGAACTGGCGAGCGACCACCGGGTGATCACCTACGACCAGCGCGGGCACGGACGCAGTCCGGCCGGCGCCGCGTGCACCACCGAGGCGCTGGCCGACGACCTCGAGGCGGTACTCGCGCAGACACTCGCGCCCGAGGAGAAGGCCCTGATCGTCGGCCACTCCATGGGCGGCATGACCGTCATGGCCGCCGCCGGCCGCCCCCGCTTCCGGGAGCACGCCGCCGCCGTCCTGCTGTGCAGCACGGGCAGTTCGCGACTGGTCGCCGAGGCACGCGTGGTGCCGCTGGGCGCCGGACGCGTGCGCACCTGGATCACCGGGCGCGTCCTCGGCTCGCGCGCCCCCCTCGGGCCGGTCACACCGGTCGCCAAGAGCGTCCTCAAGTACGCCACCATGGGCGCCGGTTCGGCCCCGCACATGGTGGAGGCGTGCGCCCGGATCGTGCACGCCTGCCCCCGTGCCGTACGCCACGCCTGGGCCGCCGTGCTGGAGGCGCTCGACCTCGACCACGGCGTACGGGAGTTGCGCATACCCACCGCGGTGCTGCACGGCACGGCCGACCGGCTCACGCCCCCCGTGCACGCCCGCGCGCTGGTCGCCGCCCTGCCGGAGTGCGTCGGTCTCACCGAGCTGCCCGGCATCGGCCACATGACCCCGATCGAGGCCCCCGGCCCGGTGATCCGCCGGATCCGTGAACTCGTCACCACCTACGTCACACAGGTCAAGGAGGGCGCATGAGCAGGGTCAGCCTCGAGGGGCAGGTCGCGGTCGTCACCGGAGCGGCGCGCGGAGTCGGCGAGTTGCTGGCGCGCAAGCTGTCCGCGCGCGGAGCCAGGGTGGCGCTGGTCGGCCTGGAGGAGGACGCGCTCAAGGACGTCTCGGGCCGGCTGCACAGCGAGAGCGCGTACTGGTACGCCGACGTCACCGACCACGAGGCCATGGGCCGGGTGGCGCGGGAGGTGAAGGAGCGGTTCGGGAAGGTCGACATCGTGGTCGCCAACGCCGGTGTGGCGACCGGCGGTCCGTTCGCCGACTCCGATCCGCTGGCGTGGCGGCGGGTGATCGAGGTGAACCTGATCGGTTCGGCGGTGACCGCGCGCGCGTTCCTGCCGGTACTCGTGGAGAGCCGCGGCTATCTGCTCCAGGTCGCCTCGCTCGCCGCGATCACCCCGGCGCCCATGATGACGGCGTACTGCGCGTCCAAGTCGGGTGTGGAGGCCTACGCGCACAGTCTGCGCGCCGAGGTCGCCTACCAGGGGGTGGGCGTCGGGGTGGCGTATCTGTCCTGGACCGACACCGACATGGTGCGCGGCGCCGACCAGGACGACGTCATGCGCGAGTTGCGGCAACGCCTGCCCTGGCCGTCGAACAAGACGTACCCGCTGGGTCCCGCGGTGGACCGGATCGTCGCCGGGATCGAGCGGCGCTCTGCGCATGTGTACGGGCAGTGGTGGCTGCGCGGGATGCAGGGCGTACGCGGCTACCTCCCGGCGCTCATCGGGGCGGTCGGCGGACGGGAGATGAAGCGGTTCGCGCCCCGGCTGCACGGCATGAACTCCGGCCTCGTCGGCGCAGGTGGGGCAGCCGACGAGGCGGCCCGCGCTACGCACCGTGACTGATCCACATGCGCACCGTGTTCACCCGTGTGAATCTGGTCGAGGCCCCACCAAGGGGCCGACTCCCCAACCTCACTCACCACAGGAGTGAACCCACATGGGTATGAAGGACCAGATGAAGGACAAGGCCAACGAGTGGCAGGACCAGGCCAAGGACAAGATGGGCCAGGCGCGTGAGCGTGCCGGCCAGCGTGGCGAGCAGCCGCAGCGCGGTGGCGAGCAGCCGCAGCGGGCCGGCCAGCCCCAGCGTGGTGGCCAGCCGCAGCGCGGTGGGCAGCCCCAGCGCGGTGGGCAGCACCCGCAACACGGTGGCCAGCAGCCGCAGTCCGAGCGTGGTCGCCAGAACGTGCGCGACATCGAGGACCCGGAGCGGGAGATGTCCGACCGCTTCGACCAGGACTACGACGCCTGACTCGGCGCACTCGGCCTTGGCCGGATCGCGTGGGGCGCTCTCCCGACGGGAGGGCGCCCTGCGCCCCTTGGCCGCTCCTCGTGGGGCGGCCCGGTCGACCCGGCCCGGCGCTCAGGGGCGCGGGGGCAGCGGGGGGCGGGCCCGGTTCGGGACGTCGCGGTAGTCGGGGGGAGTCGCCGGCGGATCGGTCTCCAGCATGTCCAGGGCGAGCCGGACCGCGTCGTCGAGCTGGGCGTGGCGGCCCTCCGCCCAGTCCAGCGGGGTGCGCAGGATCTCCAGGTCGGGGGTGACGCCGTGGTTCTCCACGGACCAGCCGTAGGCGTCGAACCAGGCCGCGTTCATGGGCACCGTGATGACCGTCCCGTCGCCCAGCCGGTGCCGGCCGGTCATGCCGACCACCCCGCCCCAGGTGCGCTGGCCGACGACCGGCCCGAGCCCCAGCAGTTTGAAGGCCGCGGTGATCATGTCGCCGTCCGAGGAGGTCGCCTCGTCGGCGAGGGCGACCACGGGGCCGCGGGGGGCGTTGGCGGTGTACGACACCGGTTGCGCGTTCCGGGTCAGGTCCCAGCCGATGATCGTGCGGGACAACTTCTCGATGACGAGTTCGCTGATGTGGCCGCCCGCGTTGCCGCGCACGTCCACGATCAGGGCCGGCCGGGACACCTCCATGCGCAGATCGCGGTTGAACTGGGCCCAGCCCGAGCCGCCCATGTCGGGGATGTGCAGATAGCCGCACCTGCCGCCGCTCAACTCACGCACCACTTCCCGGCGTTTGGCCACCCAGTCCTGGTAGCGCAGGGGGCGTTCGTCGACGAGCGGGACGACGGCGACGCGCCGGGGGCGTCCGGCGCCGCCCTCGGCGGGGGTGAACGTCAGCTCCACGGTCGTACCGCCCGAGCCCGCGAGCAGGGGGGCGGGGCCGGTGACCGGGTCGACGGGGCGGCCGTCCACGTGGGTCAGTACGGCGCCCTCGCGGATGCCCGTACCGGCCAGCGGTGAGCGGGCCTTGGAGTCGGAGGAGTCACCGGGGAGGATGCGCTTGACCGTCCAGCCCTCCTCGCGGTGGACGAGGTTGGCGCCGAGCAGGCCCTGCCGGCGCTGGTAGTGGGGCGGCCCCTCGTTGCGCCGGGCGGCGGTGACGTAGGCGTGGGAGGTGCCCAGCTCGCCCAAGACCTCGCGGAGCAGGTCGGCGAACTCGTCGGGGGAGGTGATCCGCTCGAGCAGCGGCCGGTACTGGGCGAGCACCGCGTCCCAGTCGATGCCGCACATGCCCGGGTCCCAGAAGTAGGCGCGAGTCAGACGCCCGGCCTCCTCGTAGGACTGGCGCCATTCGGCGGGCGGGTCGACCTCGTGCAGGATGCGGCGCGGATCGATCCAGACGGTCGTGTCGCCGTCGCCGATCTCCGTCGAGGGCACGGCCCGCAGGTCGCCCTCGTCGACGACGACCAGCCGGGTGCCGTCGCCGCTGACCGCGAACCAGTCGAGGTGGCCGACGAGTTCGGACTTCTTGGCCTTGGTGATGTTGAAGTACTCCAGGGTGGGGCGGCCGGTCGTGTCGTCCGGGCTGGCGAAAGTCTCGCCGAGCGCGCCGGAGATCGGCCAGCGCAGCCAGACCAGTCCACCGCCCGCCACCGGGTGGAGCGCGGAGTACTTGGAGGCGATGACCGGGAACGGTGTGACCCGCATCGCGAGGCCCTCCACCTCGACGGTCACCGTGCCGGCCTCACCGCTCTCCTCGTCCTCCAGCGGGTCGAGTCCGCCGGCGGCGGGGCGCCCCTCGGGGTTCAGGGCGAAGGGGGAGGGGGTGGCCGACGAGAGCGGGACGAGATAGGGGCGGCAGCCGAGCGGGAAGGACAGATCGCCGGTGTGCACGTCGTACACCGGGTCGAAGCCGCGCCAGGAGAGGAACGCCAGATAGCGGCCGTCCCGGGTGAAGACGGGGTTCTCGTCCTCGAAGCGGCCGTTGGTCACGTCCACGATCAGCCGGTCCTTGATCCGGGCCAGCTTGATCTGGCGCAGGGAGCGGCCGATCCCCGGGTGGGACCAGGTGAGCCAGGAGCCGTCGGGGGAGAAGGCGAGGTCGCGCACGGGCCCGTTGTCGGAGCGGATCAGTTCGGTGACCCCGCCCTCAGTCTCGTCGGGGGCGGTCTCGTCGGAGTCCGGCGCCGTACCGTCGCCGGACTCCTCCGGGACGTCGATCAGCAGCAGGCGACCGTCGTGCGAGGCGATGGCCAGGCGCTCGCCGAGCGGATCGCCGACCATCTCCAGGACCCGGCCCAGCTCGCCGGCGGCCATCCGGCGCGGTCGCCGGTCGCCGGTCGCACGGGGCAGCTGGGCGATCTCGACGGCGTCCTCGCCCTCGGCGTCCGTCACATAGGCGACCCGCCCGGTCGAGCCCAGCATCTCCGGCAGCCGGACCCTGACCCCGGGTGCGTCGGTGATCGTACGGGCCGGGCCGTCGCGGTGGGTGAGCCAGTACAGGCTGCCGCGTACGACGATGGCGCTGGCCCGGCCCGTCTCGTCCACGGAGATGCCGTCCACGTTCTGCGCGGCCGGCACCTGGTACCTACGGCGGCCGCTGGCCGGCCCGGCGAGCCGGACGTCGAGCCGGCGCGGCACACCGGACGGGGAGAAGTCGTCCACCAGCCACAGGTCGCCCGCGCACTGGTAGACCACGCGGCTGCCGTCGGTGGCGGCGTGCCGGGCGTAGAAGGTGTCGTGGTCGGTGTGGCGGCGCAGGTCGGTGCCGTCGTGGGCGCAGGAGTAGAGGTTGCCGACCCCCTCGTGGTCGGAGAGGAAGGCGATCCGCCCGGCGACGAACATCGGGCAGGCCAGATGGCCGCCGATGTCCGGCAGCAGCCGCTGCCCGTGCAGCCAGAGGCGGCCCATGGCGCCGCCGCGGTAGCGCTTCCAGGCGGCCGGCTCGTGCGGCGGGGTGCCGGTGAGCAGCAGGCTCCTGCGCTCTGAGTCGAGGTCGGCGACCTGGATGTCGGCGACCGGGCCCCAGGGCAGGCGTCCGCCCGGGTCGCCGTCGGTGGGGACCTTGTAGGCCCAGGTGAAGTAGGAGAAGGGCTGCCCGTGGGAGGCCACGGCCAGGATGTCGCCCTCCGGGGTCCAGCCGCAGACCTGGGTGTCGGCGCTGCCCCAGTACGTCAGCTGCCGCGCGGGACCGCCGTCGACGCCGACGAGGTGGATCTCGGGGACGAGACTGCGCCAGCTGGTGTAGGCGATCAGGCGGCCGTCGGGGGAGAAGCGCGGGTGGCCGGCCTTGGTGCGGTCCGCCGTCAGCCGCCAGGCGCGGCCCGGGGTGTCGAGGGGGGCCAGCCAGAGGTCGTCCTCGGCCACGAAGCACAGCAGGTCGCCGTTGAGGTGGGGAAGGCGCAGATAGCTCACCTCCCCATGCTTTTCCGGTCAAAGGGCCCGGGCAACTTCTGGACGGCGCTTACGAGGACCCGACAGGCGTGATCCACCACACGTACGAAACTGTTTCGTTTCGCATGGGGAGGGGGTATCTTCGGGAATGCAGGAAGCGGGAAGTACCGGAGCGGGAAGGTGACTGGCATGACCGAGGTCGTCGCAACGGCGCGTCGCAGTCGGATCACGCCCGAGCGCGAGGCCGAGTTGTACGAGGCCGTGCTCGACCTGCTCCGCGAAGTCGGCTACGACGCCCTCACCATGGACGCCGTGGCCGCCCGAACCAGGTCCAGCAAGGCCACGCTCTACCGCCAGTGGGGCGGAAAGGCCGAACTGGTGGCGAAGGCGGTGCGGCACGGCAAGCCGGGCACCCTCGCCGACGAGATCGACACCGGGTCGCTCAGAGGCGATCTGCACGCACTCACCCTGCGCGCGGACGACTGCGAGATGGAGCAGAACTCCGCGCTGATGCGGGGCCTGGCCATGGCGACCCACTCCAACCCGGACCTCCTGCGGGCGTTCCGGGAGCACCTCATCGAACCGGAGATGGCGGAGCTGCGCCGCGTGCTGCAACGGGCGATCGACCGGGGCGAGGTCCGCGAGGACAACCCGGCCCTCGAATTCCTGATCCACATGATGATCGGCGGGTTCGCCGCCCGCACGATGATCGACCAGCAGCCGCCGACGCAATCCTTCCTCCTCTCGTACATCGACGCCGTCGTCCTCCCCGCCCTCGGCGTCGCCACCACCTGATCCCACCCGGCCGGTGGACTGATCACACCGGATCAGCACCACCCGATCGGGTACCGATCTCCCCCTCTCCCCAGCAAGCCCACCACCTGACGTCACCGCTCACGTCGTCGGGCTGATCACCCCTGCCCAGATGACCCACGACCTGACCGGGAGTACGCCTCCGTGGCCACGTTCCTCTACAAACTCGGCCGCCTCGCCTTCCGGCGACGGCACTTCGTCGCCCTCATATGGGTCGCGCTGCTGACCCTCGCCGGGGTGGGCGCCGCCTCCGCGCCCGCCGCCGGCAACAGCTCCTTCTCCATCCCCGGCACCGAGGCCCAGAAGGCCTTCGACCTGCTGGAACAGCGCTTCCCCGGCATGAGTGCCGACGGCGCCACCGCACGAGTCGTCTTCAAGGCCCCCGCCGGCGAGAAGATGACCGACGCCGTCAACAAGGCGACCGTCGAGAAGACCGTGAAGGAACTCGGGCGCGGCTCCGAGGTCACCTCCGTCGCCGACCCCTACACCGGGCACGCCGTCAGCAAGAACGGCTCGATCGCCTACGCCTCGGTCAAGTACGAGGTCTCCGGCATGGAGCTGGAGGACTCCTCCCGCGACGCGCTGAAAAAGGCCGCGCAGCAGGCACGCGACGGCGGACTCACCGTCGAGATCGGCGGTGACGCGCTCAGCGCCACCCCCGAGACCGGCTCCAGCGAGATCATCGGCATCGCCATCGCCGCGGTCGTCCTCGTCATCACCTTCGGCTCGCTGCTCGCGGCCGGATTCCCGCTGCTGACCGCGATCATCGGCGTCGGCATCGGCGTCTCCACCATCACCGCGCTCGCCAGCGCCCTGGACCTGGGCACCACCACCTCGACCCTGGCCTCGATGATCGGCCTCGCGGTCGGCATCGACTACGCCCTGTTCATCGTCTCCCGCTACCGCGCCGAACTCGCCGAGGGCCGTGAACGCGAGGAGGCGGCCGGACGGGCCGTCGGCACGGCCGGCTCCGCGGTCGTCTTCGCCGGCCTGACCGTCGTGATCGCCCTGGTCGGCCTCTCCGTCGTCAACATCCCGATGCTGACCAAGATGGGCGTCGCCGCCGCGGGCACGGTCGCCATCGCGGTCCTCATCGCCCTCACCCTGATCCCCGCGCTGCTCGGCTACGCCGGCCGCAGGATCAAGCCGACCGGCCAGAAGAGCAGGCTGCTCGGCGGCGGCCGCCCGCCCAGGAAGCCGGGCCGCCCCAACATGGGCACCCGCTGGGCCAGCTTCGTCGTCCGGCGCCCCGTCGCCGTCCTGCTGCTGGGCGTGATCGGCCTCGGCGCGGCGGCGATCCCGGCCGCCTCCCTCGAACTCGGTCTGCCCGACGACGGCTCCCAGCCGACCTCGACCACCCAGCGCCGCGCCTACGACCTGCTCTCCGACGGGTTCGGGCCCGGCTTCAACGGCCCGCTCATGGTCGTGGTCGACGCCCAGGGCAGCGACGACGCCAAGGCGGCCTTCACCAAGGTCGGCGACGACATCAAGGGCCTGAAGGACGTCGTCACGGTCACCCCGGCCGCGCCCAACAAGGCCGGCGACACCGCGACGATCACCGTCGTACCGAAGTCCAAGCCGTCCTCCAAGACGACCGAGGACCTGGTGCACGCCATCCGGGACAAGGGCGCGGACATCGCCCGCGAGACCGACGCCAAGGTCCTGGTCACCGGCTCGACGGCGATGAACATCGACGTCTCGCAGAAGCTGAACGACGCCCTCCTGCCCTACCTCGCCCTGGTCGTCGGCCTGGCCTTCCTGCTGCTGATCGTGGTCTTCCGCTCGGTCCTCGTCCCGCTGAAGGCGGCCCTGGGCTTCCTGCTCAGCGTGCTCGCGGCCCTCGGCGCCGTGGTCGCCGTCTTCCAGTGGGGCTGGCTGTCCGGCCTGACGAACGTCGAGCAGACCGGCCCGGTCATGTCGATGATGCCGATCTTCATGGTGGGTGTCGTCTTCGGCCTCGCGATGGACTACGAGGTCTTCCTCGTGACCCGGATGCGGGAGGCGTTCGTCCACGGCGAGAGCGCCGGCCAGGCGGTCGTCACGGGCTTCAAGCACGGCGCCCGCGTCGTGACGGCCGCCGCCGTCATCATGATCGCCGTCTTCTCCGGCTTCATGGGCTCCAGCGAGTCGATGGTCAAGATGATCGGCTTCGGCCTCGCGATCGCCGTGTTCTTCGACGCGTTCATCGTCCGCATGGCCATCGTGCCCGCGGTGCTCGCCCTGCTCGGCAGGCGTGCCTGGTGGCTGCCGAAGTGGCTGGACCGCGCGCTGCCCAACGTCGACGTCGAGGGCGAGGGCCTGCGCACCGCCGCCGACCGCGCGGGCGCCGACCCCGACGGGGACCGGGAGCTGGTACGCACCTGACGTACCGCCTCCGGCGCGAGAGCCGCCGGTGAGGGTGCCCGTGGGGACGGGCCGCACCCTCACCGGCCTTCTCCGTGTCCGCACGTCGCTCGCCCGGGCCGCGCACCGGCCACTACCGTGCCCTCCATGACGACGACAGCCGCCACCGACGCCGAAGGATCAGGAGCCCATCCCCGGTTCGCCGAGGCCCTGCGGGAACAGGGGCTGGGTGAACTGGTCGGCAGGGTACGCCGGTTCCCCGAGGCCACCCGCACCGCCGCCGAGGCCGCCGCGGCGGTCGGCTGCGAACCGAGCCGGATCTGCAAGTCACTGATCTTCGCCGCCGACGGCGTGCCGGTGCTGGTCCTGATGGACGGCGCCTCGCGCGTGGACCTGGAACGGGTGCGGCGGGAACTGGGCGCCGGACAGGTGACCCGGGCGGACGCCGGCGTCGTCCGCGAGACCACCGGGTACGCCATCGGCGGTGTGCCGCCCTTCGGGCACCGCACGCGCACGCGTGTCCTCGCCGACCGCGCGCTGCTCGCGCACGACCTGGTCTGGGCCGCGGCCGGAACGCCGTACACCGTCTTCCCGATCGCACCGAGCGAACTCGTCGCCCACGCGGGCGCCACCCTGGTGGACGTGCGCGAGCGGAACGCGTGACACCGCTCGTCGCGGCGGCCGTCCTGCTCGCCGCCGTCACCCATGCCGGCTGGAACGCCATCGCCCACCGGATCACCGACAAGCTGGCCGGCTTCACCCTGATCTCCGGCGGCGGGCTGCTGATCGGACTCGCGGCGTCGCCGTTCGTCGCGTTCCCGGCCGGGCCCGCCTGGCCGTTCCTGCTGGCCTCGGCGATGGTGCACATCGTCTACTACGCGCTGTTGATGACCTCCTTCCGGCTAGGCGACTTCGGGCAGGTCTACCCCCTCGCGCGTGGCAGCGCGCCGCTCCTCGTCACCGTGCCGGCCGCCGTCTTCGCGCACGAGGTGCCCGGCGTCTGGACGGCGGCCGGCATCGCCGTGTCCTGCCTCGGCCTCACCGGCGTCAGCCTGTGGGGGCTGCGCGGCAACAGGCCCGACCGGGCGGCGATCGGCGCGGCGCTGGCCACGGGGCTGACGATCGCCGCGTACACGGTCCTCGACGGCCTGGGCGTACGCGCCGCGCACACGCCGCTCGGCTACATCGCCTGGCTCATGGCCCTCCAGGGAGCCGTCCTCCCCGCATACTCGTGCGCACGCGCGCGCGGTGACACCGTCCGGCTGCTGCGCCCTTACGCCGCCCTCGGCCTCCTCGGCGCCGCCCTGTCCGTCGCCGCCTACGCCCTGGTCCTGTGGGCGCAGACCCGCGCGGCGCTCGCCCCCGTCGCCGCCCTGCGCGAGTCGTCCATCATCGTCGGCGCGGCCATCGGCGCAGTGCTCTTCAAGGAGCGCTTCGGAGCACCCAGGATCGCGGCGGCGGGGCTGCTGGTCGTCGGGATCGGCCTGATGCTGCACGCCGGGTA
Organism: Streptomyces sp. NPDC051452; assembly: GCF_044454765.1. Lineage (NCBI taxonomy): Bacteria > Bacillati > Actinomycetota > Actinomycetes > Kitasatosporales > Streptomycetaceae > Streptomyces > Streptomyces sp. NPDC051452. Next base: position 162,379 of record NZ_JBITEB010000002.1, on the reverse strand, counting down.
GGCGCCCGCGGCGACACACCGGATGTGCCCGGATGCCATCCGTACGAAGATGGCGTCGGACCACGAGCAGCGACCGCACGACTGGAGCCGTCAATGACCGACAAGCCGACCGTCAGCGTCCTGGGCACCGGCATCATGGGGGCCGCGATGGCCCGCAACCTGTGCCGCGCCGGGCTCGACGTCCGCGTCTGGAACCGCACGCGGGAGAAGGCCGAGCCACTGGCCGCCGCCGGAGCCCGGGTCGCCGACTCGCCCGCGGAGGCCGTCGAGGGCGCCGACGTCGTCGTGACCATGCTCTACGACGGCGAGACCGTCCTGGACACCCTGCGCGAGGCCGCCCCGGCACTGCGCCCGGGCACGGTGTGGGCGCAGTGCACCACCGTCGGGACCGACCTGATCGGCCGACTGGCCGCGTTCGCCGACGAGCACGGGCTGGTCTTCTACGACGCCCCCGTCCTCGGCACCCGTGAGCCCGCCGAGACCGGTCAGCTGACCGTGCTGGCCGCCGGTCCCGAAGAGGGCCGGGAGCGGGTCGCGCCGGTCTTCGACGCGGTGGGCGCCAAGACCGTGTGGACCGGCGACGACGGGAGCGCGGGGAGCGCGAGCCGGCTCAAGCTGGTCGCCAACAGCTGGGTGCTCGCCGTCACCGCCGCGGCCGGTGAGACCCTGGCCCTGGCCAAGGCCCTCGACGTCGACCCCCGGCAGTTCCTCGACCTCATCGCGGGCGGTCCGCTCGACATGGGCTACCTGCGGGCCAAGGCCACGCTGGTGCTGGAGGACAAGCTCTCCCCGGCCTCGTTCGCGGTGACCACCGCCGAGAAGGACGCCCGGCTCATCGTCGCGGCGGGCGAACGGGCCGGCGTACGGCTCGACGTCGCCGCCGCCACCGCCGACCGCCTGGCCCGCGCCGCGGCCCAGGGCCACGCGGACGAGGACATGGCGGCCGCCTACTTCGCGAGCTTCGAGAAGAAACCGGCCACCTGAGCGGTCGCCGTGGGTCGTCGGCCCGTGTCGACATGACGGCCGGGGCGGCCGGGCGCACTCTGGAAGCAGTGGTCTTCGGAGGTGGTCGACATGATGCACACCGCTGTGGGATGGCATGTCGAGCTGGAGTTCGTGGAAGACGGGCAGCACACGCGCGCGGTGGCCATGGTGCGGCTGCCCGACGGCACCGAGGTGCGGGCGCACGGCCGCGCCAGCCGGCACCGCGTCGACGCCGACCAGCCCCGGGTGGGCGAGGAGATCGCCGGCGCCCGCGCCCTCAACGAGCTGGCCACGCAGATGCTGGCCAAGGCCCACGAGGAGATCGACGCGGACTCCGGCCGGATCTCGCACCCGATCAACGTGTGACCGGACAGCCGGCCTGGGCGAGCGCCGTGCGCAGCGCCCGGATCAGCGACTGCGCCCGCGGGTCCGCCGTCACGCTCGCGCGGAAGCCGTTGGTGACGTAGCCGAAGGAGACGCCTGCCTCCGGGTCGGCGAACGCGAGGGCACCGCCGCGGCCCGGGTGGCCGAAGGAGTGCGGGGAGAGCAGCGGGGACGCGCAGCCGTGCAGCATGTGCCCGAGGCCGAAGCGGGTATTGACGACGAGGACCCGGTCCGGCCCGGCGGACCGCTCGGCGCCGGCCAGCCGGGTCGTCTCCGGGGTGAACAGGCGGGTGCCGCCGTCCACCTCGCCGATGAGCGAGGCGTAGACACGGGCCAGCCCGTCGGCGGTGGCGATGCCGTTGGAGGCGGGCAGGGCGGCGGCACGGTAGGCGGGGTCGTTCTCGTCCGGCAGCGGGGTGATCGCGGCGAACGCCCGGCTGGTCAGGGAGTGCGGGTCGGCGTAGGCCTCGGCGACCGCGCGCTTGGGGCGCGTCCTCAGGGCGCCCGGGGCCGTGGGCGCCCTGAGGGGACCGACGCGTCCCGCGCGCTCCCGCCGCGACGGCGGCAGGCCGAGCCACAGGTCGGCGCCGACGGGCCCCGCGATCTCGTCCGCGATCCACTCGCCCGCCGGGCGGCCGGTGACACGCCGGATCAGCTCGCCGGTGAGCCAGCTGTAGGTCTGCGCGTGGTAGCCGTGCTCGGTGCCCGGCTCCCACACCGGCGCCTGCGCGGCGACGGCCGCCGCCGCGAGGTCGGGGTCGGCGGCCTCCGCCGGGGTCAGGGGACGGTCCAGCACCGGCACTCCCGCGCGGTGCGCCGGCAGATGCCACACGCGCGTGTGCTCCTTGCCGGCCGCCTTGTACTCCGGCCAGTAGGCGCCGACCGGGGCGTCCAGGTCCAGCTCGCCGCGCTGGTGCAACAGCAGGAGCGCGGCGGCGGCGACGCCCTTGGTCGCCGAGCGCACGATCTGCGCGGTCCCGCGCTCCCAGGGGGCGTCGCCGTCCGCGTCGCCGTCCACGTCCTTGGCGCCGGCCCACAGGTCCACGACCCGGTGCCCGTCGCGGTAGACGGCGACGGCCGCGCCGCGCTCGCCCAGCAGCGCGAAGTTCGCCGCGAACGCCTCCCGGACCGGCTCGAAACCCTCGGCCACAGTGCCGTTCACGTCCACGCCCGCCGTCCCTTCCCATCGCCTGCGACAGTGGGTGCAACAGTGCCCGCGCGCCTCCCGATTCCTCGGTGGGCCGGGGGCGGACGTGAGGTGTCTCTCACCGTCAGCGCCGGTCGGCCACCGCTCGCGGATCGAATCCGAACGGCAGCTCCAGGCGGTGCGCCCCCATCAGCGCCTCGTCGGAGAGCAGTTCGCCGGTCGGGCCGTCCGCCGCGATCACGCCGTCGCTGAGGATCAGGGCGCGCGGGCACAGCTCCAGGGCGTAGGGCAGGTCGTGGGTCACCATCAGGACCGTCACGTCCAGGGAGCGCAGGATGTCGGCGAGTTCGCGCCGGGAGGCCGGGTCGAGGTTGGAGGACGGCTCGTCCAGGACCAGGATCTCCGGCTCCATCGCCAGCACCGTGGCCACCGCGACCCGCCGCCGCTGGCCGAAGGAGAGGTGGTGCGGCGGGCGGTCGGCGAACTCCCGCATGCCGACGCGCTCCAGGGCGCTCGCCACCCGTTCCTCCAGCGCGGCGCCCTTGAGCCCGGCGGCGGCCGGCCCGAACGCCACGTCCTCCCGCACGGTCGGCATGAACAACTGGTCGTCGGGATCCTGGAAGACGATGCCGACCTTCTGCCGGACGGCGGCCATGTGCCGCTTGCCGACGGGCAGCCCGGCCACGGTCACCGTGCCGGTGCCACCGCCCAGGATGCCGTTGAGGTGCAGCACCAGGGTCGTCTTGCCGGCGCCGTTCGGGCCCAGCAGCGCGACCCGTTCACCGCGCGCGACGGTGAAGTCGACGCCGAACAGGGCCTGGTGGCCGTCGGGGTAGGCGAACGCGAGGCCGGAGACCTCCAGGGAGGCGGGTGTCGTCACAGGATCCATCCCAGCAGACAGACGGCGAGGGCGGCGAAGGGGAGGGCGAGGGCGTACGACCACTGCGCCCGGGACGCGGTCACCTCGTCGATGACCGGCATCGAGCCGGCGTAGCCCCGGCTGACCATGGCCAGGTGCACCCGCTCGCCGCGCTCGTAGGAGCGGATGAACAGCGCGCCGGCGGACTTGGCGAGCACGCCCCAGTGGCGCACGCCCTTCGCCTCGAAGCCGCGCGACTCGCGGGCGATCCGCATCCGGCGCATCTCGTCGGCGATGACATCGCCGTAGCGGATCATGAAGGAGGCGATCTGCACCAGCAGCGGCGGCAGCCTCAGCCGCTGCAGCCCGAGCAGCAGTTCGCGCAGTTCGGTGGTGGCCGCGAGCAGTACGGAGGCGGCGACGCCGAGGGTGCCCTTGGCGAGCACGTTGAAGGCGCCCCACAAGCCGCTCACGCTCAGCGACATCCCGAGGACGTGCGTCCGCTCGCCCTCCGCGACGAACGGCATGAGCACCGCGAACGCGACGAACGGCACCTCGATCAGCAGCCGCTTGAGCAGGAAGCCGGCGGGCACCCGCGCCCGGTGGGCGACGAACGCCAGCAGGACCGCGTACACCGCGAACGTCCACATCGCCTCGCGCGGGGTCGACACCACGACCACCACGAACAGGAAGGTGGCGGCCAGCTTGGTGTGCGGCGGCAGGCCGTGCACGGGCGAGTGCCCGTGCCGGTAGAGCCGGTGCGCGTGTCCCGCTCCCACGTCAGGCGCCGGAGCCCGCCGTGGAGGCGGGCGAGACGTCCGTGTCGCGGCGCCGGCGCACGGCCCAGAACACCGCGCTGCCCGCCACGACCGTGGCACCGACGCCGATCACGCCCGCGAGGCCGCCGGACAGCCGGGCGTCGGAGATGTCCTTGACGCCGTAACCGGCGAGCGGGGAGTCGGCGGAGGAGTGTGCCCGCTCGCTTCTGTCGATCCCCTTGTCGTGCGCGACCTTCTCCAGGCCGTCGGGGCTGGCGGAGGCGTAGAAGCTGACGAACCCGGCGAGGACGAGGGAGGTGGCGAGGCCGGTCAGCCATACCGCGCGCCGCGAGGTGCGGGCCGCCGCGGGCGCCGTGACCGGCGTGGCCGCCGGTGCGTCCACCAGGGTGCCGTTCACCCGCAGCTGCAGTCGCCGGCGCAGGCCGCGCGCACCGTGCACGAGGTCCGGGCGTACGGCGACGACGGCGCCGACGGTGAGCGCGGTGATGACCGCCTCGCCGATGCCGATCAGCACATGCACGCCGATCATCGCGGTGGCGACCTTGCCGATGGACACGTCGGTGGTGCCGCCGATCGCGTACATGAGCGTGAAGGCGACGGCGGCGGCCGGCACCGACACGAGCGCGGCGACGAAGGAGGCGACGGTCACCGAACGCCGCGTGCCGGGCAGCACGGCGAGCAGCCCGCGGAAGACGGCGTAGGAGACGACCGTGGTGACGAGCGCCATGTCGGTGATGTTCACGCCCAGGGCGGTCAGCCCGCCGTCGGCGAACAGCACCCCCTGCATGAGCAGCACGACCGACACGCACAGCACGCCCGTGTAGGGGCCCACGAGTATCGCGGCCAGCGCGCCGCCCAGCAGATGGCCGCTTGTTCCGGCCGCGACGGGGAAGTTGAGCATCTGTACGGCGAAGATGAACGCCGCCACCAGGCCGGCCAGCGGAGCGGTCCGCTCGTCGAGTTCGCGGCGGGCGCCACGCAGGCTCACCGCGAGGGCGCCGGCGGCGATCACCCCCGTGACCGCGGAAGTGGGAGCGTCGATGAATCCGTCAGGTACATGCACGTGTCGAGTTTAGAGCCCTCTTGCGAAGCCTTTGCAAGAACCACGCGGTTGTCCGACGGCGGGCGCCGGGCCCGCGAGATCCTCCGTCTCCGGAAGCGAGAACCGGAAAATATGGGACATTGGAGAGAAAGCGGATGCGCAGTTCCCATTTGCGTCACCCAGCGTGAGAGGGCGGTCCGATGTCTGTAGTCGAGCAGTACGCGCGGGCCCACATCGTCACCGACGAGGAAGACCCCGGGGCCGTGCCCGTCATCCTGCGCTACGACCCCGACAGCGACCCCCGCTCGGTGCGGGTCGGTCTGCCCGGCCCCCACGAGTGGACCTTCTCCCGCGCGCTGCTGGAACGGGGACTGCGGGCACCGGCCGAGAGCGGTGACGTACGTGTGTGGCCGTGCGGACGTGTCCAGGCCGTCGTGGAGTTCCACACCGACAGCGGTGTGGCGGTCGTGCAGTTCGAGTCGAAGACGCTGGTCAGATTTCTGCGCCGTACCTACACCGTGGCGCCGGTGCGCACCTGAGGCGGCGGGCGGCGTGCGGCGCGGGCCGGGCGCTGGGCCCGGTCAGCTGCCCGTCCGCAGCAGCGTCGCCACGATGGGGCCGGCCGTGTCACCGCCGTGGCCGCCCGCCTGCACCACGCCCGCGGCGGCGAGGTCGCCCCGGTAGGCGGTGAACCAGCCGTTGGGCTTCTTCTGGCCGTCGACCTCCGCCGAGCCGGTCTTCGCGCCGTAGTCCGGGCCCAGCCCGGACATCGCCTTGGCGGCCGTGCCGTAACCGGCCGTGTAGCTCATCATCTCGCGCAGCTGGGACAGCGTCTTGGCCGACATCCTCCGCGAGGCGGTGGCCAGGGTGCGGTGGTCCACGGACGGGGAGACCAGGTACGGCTGGTGGAACGTGCCCGACTTGACCGTCGCCGCCACGGAGGCCATGTTCAGCGGGTTCATGCGCACCCCGCCCTGACCGATCAGCGAGGCCGCCATCTGCGCCGCCGACTGCACCGGCACCGAGCCGTCGAAGGTGGGCACGCCGATCGCCCAGTTGTCCATGGACAGGCCGAAGACCTGCTGCGCCTGCCGGGTCAGGTCGTCGGCCTTCAGCTTCTTCGCCTGGCTGATGAAGGCCGTGTTGCAGGAGCGGGCGAAGCTCGCCTTGAGCGTGCCGCCCTTGATCTCGAAGTCGTCGTCGTTGTGGAACTTCCAGCCGCCGTAGGTGAACGTCTTGGGGCAGGGATGCTTCTTGTCCGCCTCCGCCAGACCCTTGTCGATCAGCAGCGAGGCGGTGATGACCTTCATCGTGGAGCCGGGGGCGAGGGAGCCCTGGAAGGCGGTGTTGAAGCCGTGCCCGCTGTTGGCGACCGCGAGGATCTCACCCGTCGAGGGACGCAGGGCGACCGTGGAGGCGCGGTCCTGCCGGTCGACCTGCCGCTCGGCCGCCGCCTGCAGGGCGGGGTCCAGCGTCGTGCGCACCGTGCCCGGCGTGCCCTTGCTCAGCTCGACGAGCGTCTTGTCGGACAGCTTGGCCGCCCTGGCCGCCTTGCCGCGCACCACGCGCAGTTCGACGCCCGCCCGGCCGCCCGCCTTCTTGCCGTACTTCTCCCGCAGCCCGTCCAGCACCGTGCCCAGCGAGGGGAACCTGGCGGCGGTCAGCTTGCCGCCGTCACGGTCGAGCGCGGTGACGGGCGGGGTGCCGGACGCTCCGGTGACGAGCGTGTCGCCGTCCTCGAGGTCCGGGTGGACGACGGAGGAGTGCCAGCCGACCAGCGGCTTGCCGTCGCCCTTGGCGCGGACGACGGTGAGCGAACTGCCGTAGGCGAGCGGCTCGCTGAGGGTGCGGTAGGCCACCGTCGCCTTGACCGAGAACGGCACCTTGGCGCCCGTCGCCTTCCCGGCGGTGAGCGTGACGTCCTTCAGGTGGGCGTCCCTGGTGTAACCGGTGAGCAGCCGCCGGGCCGCCGCGGGGTCGTCGGTGGCGGCCGCCGCCTCGGCGGTCCTGCCCTGCCGCCAGGCGGTGAGGAAGCGCGCCGACGCGGTGCGGATCTCCGACGCGGTGAGCGGGCCGGTCCTGACGGCCTGGTGGCCGGCCTTGGCGGACACCCCCTCGTCGGCCGCGGCGCCCCCGCCGTACAGCGCGTAGACGCCGAACCCGGCGCCGCCGACGACGACGGCGATCATCCCGCCGAGCACGGCGGGTCTGGTCTTCCGTCGCCCGGCGACGCGCCTTCTCTTGCCCACGGCCTCAGTTCCTCCACGCCTTTTCCAGGGTCCCCGCGCCCCCGCACAGCCCAACGACGCCCCTCACCCTAAAGTCCCCGCCTCGCGGGGTGATCTCAGCGGGCGTTCCGTAGCACGCTTGCGACAATCGGCCCGGCCGCGTCGATGCCGTGGCCGCCGTCCTGGACCAGCGCGGCCGCCGCCACGTCGTCGCGGTACCCGGTGAACCAGCTGTCCGACTTCGCCTGGCCGTCGGACTCCGCCGAGCCGGTCTTCGCGCCGATGCTGCCGCTCAGCCCGGCCATGGTCGGGGCCGCGGTGCCGCTGGTCGCGGTGCGGTTCATCATCGCGCGCAGCTGCGCGACCGTCCCCGACGACAGCCCACGCGCGCGTGCCGGTTCCCGGCCGTCCAGCGAGAGCGGCACGAGCACCGGCTGCCGGAAGGCGCCGGTCGTCGCGGTCGCCGTCACGGAGGCCATGTTCAGGGGGCTCATCTGGACCTGGCCCTGGCCGATGAGGGCGGCGGCGGTGTCGGGGCCGCCGGTGGCCGGGACGCGGCCGTCGAAGGACGGCACGCCGATCCGCCAGTTGTTCCGTCCGAGCCCGAACCGCTCCTCGGCCTCCTTGGTGAGGGAGTCCGGCGACACGTCGTCCGCGAACTTCACGAAGGCGGTGTTGCAGGAACGGGCGAAGCTCTCGGAGAGGGTGGCGTTCTCGTTCGCCCGCAGGCCCGTCAGGTTGTGGAACGTCTGGCTCTGCCAGACCGCGGTCGCGGGGCAGGGCGCCTTGCCGCCCGCACTGGTCAGGCCGTTGTCGATGAGGGTGGCCGCGCTGACGATCTTCATCGTGGAGCCGGGGGCGCGCTCGCCGAGCAGGGCCGCGTCGAAGCCGTCGGCACGGTTGTTGGCGACGGCGAGGATCTCGCCGGTGCTCGGCTGGACGGCGACGACGGAGGCGTTCGGGTACTTCGCCACGGCCGTCTCGGCCGCCGCCTGCGCGCTCGCGCTGAACGTCGTACGGAGCTTGCCGGGTCTGCCCTTGACGAGGGTGAGGAGCTGGGTGTCGGCGGCGCCGGTGCCACCGGTGCCGGCATGACGTATGTCCAGCTCCACCCCGGCCCGGCCGCCCGCCTTGTCCCCGTACCGCTTGCGCAGCTCGTCCAGGACGGGGGCGAGGGAGGGGTACTTCGCCGCCGTGAGCACCCTGCCGTCGCGGTCCACCGCCTGGATGGGCGCGGCCGCGGAGCCGCCGGTGACGAGCGTGTCCCCCTTGCGCAGCTCCGGATGGACGACGGAGGGCCGCCAGTCCACCAGCGGGCGGTGCGAGGTCTCACCGCGTACGACGGTCAGGCTGCTGCGGTAGGCCAGCGGCCTGGACGTGCCGCCGTACGACACCGTCGCCCTGACCGTGAACGGCACGGTCGTGCCGGTGACCGCGCCGGGGGTGACGCGCACCTTGCCGATGTGCGCGTCGCCGCCGTACGCCGTCAGTAACTGCCGTGCCGCCTCCGGGTAGTTCGTGTACGACGCCGCGGCCGGCGCGTCGCCCTTCTCCCACGCGGCGAAGAACCTCGCCGTGGTGTCCTTCACCTCGTCCGCGCCGGGCGGCCCGGACTTCACGGACGCGGTACCACCACCGCCGGTACCGCCGCCACCGCTCAGTGCGGAGGCGACGTTGTAGAGGCCGTACCCGGCACCCCCCAGCATCGCCGCGCACACGCCGCCTATGACCACGCCCTTGACCGCTCCACGCATCGCGCGCATCCTCCCCGTTCTCCCGTTTTCCCCGTTTTCCTGAACGCGTTCAAAAACGGGGGTGCGGAAGCACTGTAGGCGGTTGCGCCGCCGCGCCGACCGAAGTTGCCGAAACCGTGATCAGACCCGGACCGCGGCGGCGCCGCGCCCCGGGGACCTGAGGAGCTCACGCCCAACCTTGACCGATCTGCTTGCCGGAGTTGGTGTCCCACCCGGTGGAACCGTCGGGCGCGTTGCTTCCGTCTCGGCTCTCGTCCCGGTAGTAGAAGAGGCGCCCGTCCTGGTGCACGGCGTAGATGACTCCCTTGGGTCCGCAGATGATTTGTTTGATCTGCTCCCAGTGTTGGCCGATCTGGTTGCCGGAGTTGGTGGACCAGCCGGTGGAGCCGTTGGGTGCGTTGGTTCCGTCTTGGTGCTCGTCTCGGTAGAAGAGCAGGCGGCCGTCCTGGTGCACCACGTACAGGATTCCGTCTCCGCCACCGGCCAGGAGTCTTGCGCCTTCCCAGTGTTGGCCGATCTGGTTGCCGGAGTTGGCGGACCAGCCGGTGGAGCCGTTGGGTGCGTTGGTTCCGTCTTGGTGCTCGTCCCGGTAGAAGAGCAGGCGCCCGTCCTGAGCGACTACGCCGTATATGATTCCGTTGCCGCCTGACGCGAGGTGAGCGAGGCTCATTTCACTCCTCCCTCCACGATTCTTCTGCGCGCGAATTCGAGTGACCTGTCAGGTCAAGCAGTCGTAGACCCCCCAGCAGTTGCCTCGGGGGGTGTATTTCCGAACGATGCCACGGTGATCTCACGCTGCATGCGTCGGTTTTCCGGAGAAGGGGGCAGCTCAGAAGACCCTTTTTCAGGTTACATCGACGAAACCGTAGGCGCACTCGGGCACTGCTCTTCTCGGTGTCGTCCGGCCCGACGTACCGGGCGCGGTGCCGGAGGGCCGTCCCGTGGTGTCAGACCGCCTTGCCACACTCGGCTCATGGACCACTCAACATCATTGACGGCGGATGGAGTTGACGCCGCGACGGAAGCGCTCACCCCCGGTGGTTGGCGCTCCCACGACGCGTTGCGGGCCGATGATCACATCCTGACCATGGATCTCATCCACAAGCGGATCCGCTGGACACCTATTTCCGGCCTCAACCGGCATCGTTGGGTATCGGATCAGGACGGCCCGCTGATCCGGTGGAGCCACAGGTCTGTCTCCGCGCTGACCACGCCAGGGCACCGCTGGATGGAACAAAGCGAGCGAGGCCGCAAGAACGGGCAGGACCTTCCGCACCAGTGGTCCACCACGGCGGACCTGCGCGGCAGGAACTGGGCCCGACTCGTCTTCGGCGGTGGAACCCCCAGCGCATTCGACGCTTCGTCGCCCTATTCCGACGAGTTCATCGAGCTGCTCGGCTGGATCATCACGGAAGGCTGCTTCCCCAAACCGCAGAAGGGCGGCTTCTGGAACCACGTCAGCGTCTCGCAATCGGAACGAGCCAACCCCGAGGGGACCCAGCGGCTCCGCCGCCTCGCCTCGTACTTCACAAGTCGGGGCTACACCTTCAAGGAACACAAGAGGAGAGCGGACGGCGTCATCCCCTTCTACATCGGGGCCGATCTCGGGGCCGAGATCCGAGCCACCCTGCCGGGCAAACAGCTACCGCCCCTCTTGATCTCGTCGCTGACACTCGGCCAAGCCCGGATCCTCTACGACGCGCTCATCGCCGGCGACGGACATCGGCACGAGGGCGGCGGACACTGCTGGACGCAGGTCGACCAAGGGCGCATCGACAGCTTTCAGATGCTCGCTGCCTTGCTCGGCTCCCGCACTGCCCAGAAGACCTGGAAGGCCTTGAACGGGGTCTATCGCATCACCGTCTACACCCGAGACGGTGGGACCTCCGGCAGCACCCATCCCGCTCCGCAGGACTACACCGGAGTGGTCTGGCACCCGGTCCTGCCGGCGGACACGGCTTGGGCCGCCCGCCGGCAGTGCACCACCTACTGGACCGGCACGCCGGCCGCTCGACGCCGCGAGGGGATGATTACAACCGTTCCCGGACCGGCCTCGGCCCCCAGGGCAGCAGAGCAGGACGCGCTCTTCTGACCAGCTGGCCGGCGCTCCGCTGCGCGGGTCCGCCCAGCTAGACCCAGGTATCCAGCCACATCCGCGACCGCCACTGGTCGATGGGGATCGCGGTGCCGGTGTAGAGGGGCCAGAAGTAGATGAAGTTCCAGGCGATCAGCAGGACCAGCACGCCGGCCGTGGAGGCGCCGATCACTCGGCGGGTGTCGCTGGAGCCCGGGGGGCCGACGATCGCGCCGATCATCATGGCCACCGCCAGGCACAGGAACGGCAGGAAGACGACCGCGTAGAAGAGGAAGATCGTCCGCTCCTGGTACATGAACCACGGCAGATAGCCGGCCGCGATGCCGCAGGCGATCGCGCCGGCCCGCCAGTCCCGGCGGAACGCCCAGCGCCACAGCACGTACAGGATCGCGAGGCACGCGGCCCACCACAGAAGCGGCGTACCGATCGCCAGCACCTCCCGGGCGCACTTCTGGCCCGCGTCCGCGGGGCAGCCGTCGGCGCCGGGGGAGGGGGACTCGTAGAAGTACGACACCGGACGGCCCAGCACGATCCAGCTCCACGGGTTGGACTGGTACGTGTGCGGCTGCGAGAGATGGACGTGGAAGTTGTAGACCTCGTGCTCGTAGTGCCACAGGCTGCGCAGCCAGTCGGGCAGGAAGGTCCAGCTGCCGCCCCTGCCGTCGGTGGCCGCCCAGTTGCGGTAGTAGCCGCCGGTGCCGTCGGCCGGGGAGAGGATCCAGCCGGTCCAGGAGACCAGGTAGACGACGACCGCCACCGGAACCGTCGCGAGGAAGGCGAGTCCGGTGTCGTACTTCAGGACCGCGAGGTACGGGCGCCGCGCGCCGGCCACCTTGCGCGCGCCGACGTCCCACAGCACCGTCATCACACAGAACGCGGCCAGCACGTACAGCCCGTTCCACTTCGTGCCGATGGCCAGGCCCAGCATCAGCCCGGCCCCCCAGCGCCAGGGGCGCGGGCCGAAGCGGAAGGTGTCCGCGACGTGCGCGTCCGGGCGGACCCGGCCGTCGGGGCCGGTCGGCAGCGCGGCGGCCAGTCTCCGCCGTGAGCGGTCCCGGTCGACGATCAGGCAGCCGAACGCGGCCACCACGAAGAACATCAGCACGCCGTCGAGCAGCGAGGTCCGGCTCATCACGAAGTGCAGGCCGTCCACCGCCATCAGCGCGCCCGCCAGGCAGCCGAGGAACGTCGAGCGGAACATCCGCCGCCCGATCCGGCACAGCAGCAGCACGCTCAAGGTCCCGAGCAGCGCCGTCATGAACCGCCAGCCGACCGGGTCGAATCCGAAGACCAGTTCGCCCAGCCCGATGACGTACTTGCCCACCGGGGGGTGCACGACGTACGCCGGGTCCGTGGGCACCGCCAGATGCCCGTGCGTCTGCAGGACCAGGTCGTTGGCGTTCTTGCCGTACTTATCCCAGCTGACCTCGAAACCGTGGTGGACGAGCGCCCAGGCGTCCTTGGCGTAGTACGTCTCGTCGAATATCACCGCGCGCGGGCTGCCCAGGTTCCAGAACCGCATCAGGCCCGCCATCAGCGTCACCAGCAGCGGACCGCCCCAGCCCGACCAGCGGGTGAGCCGCTCGGCGAGGACCGGAGAGACGCCGAGCACGTGCCACAGCCGGGGGCTCGGCTCCGCGTACGGCGGCACCAGCCGGTCGCGTACGTCGCCCTCGGGCGCGTCCGTCGCCGGCGCGTACCCGAATCGGCGCAGCCGCTGCTGCCACGGCGGCCGCTGGTCGTGCGGCGCCTGGTCCTGCCGGAGGTCCATGGAGGACGCGGTACTGGTCACCGCGCCATCGTAGGGAACGGTTCCGTGCGAGTCCCGCGCATGTGCGGTACCGGTCGGGACGCGATGTGTTTTCCGGTGCGTCGAACCCGTGTCCGAGGGGGCGGCCCCGCAGCGGCCCGGACGCCCCGGCAGGAGGCCCGCGCGCGCCCTGGGAGGATGGAGGGGTGACTGGAACCCTTGTCCTCGCAGGTACCCCCATCGGCGCCATCGCGGACGCGCCGCCCCGGCTGGCCGAGGAGCTGGCCGGCGCCGACGTGGTCGCCGCCGAGGACACCCGGCGGCTGCGCCGGCTCACCCAGGCCCTGGGGGTGACGCCCAAGGGCCGCGTGCTGTCGTACTTCGAGGGCAACGAGTCCGCCCGTACGCCGGAACTGGTCGAGCTGCTGCTCGGCGGCGCGCGCGTGCTGCTGGTGACCGACGCCGGTATGCCGTCGGTCTCCGACCCGGGGTACCGGCTGGTGGCGGCCGCCGTGGAGCAGGACATCCCGGTCACCGCCGTGCCCGGACCGTCCGCCGTGCTCACCGCGCTCGCCCTGTCCGGGCTGCCCGTCGACCGGTTCTGCTTCGAGGGCTTCCTGCCGCGCAAGGCGGGCGAGCGGCTGTCCCGGCTGCGCGAGGTGGCCGACGAGCGGCGGACCCTCGTCTACTTCGAGGCCCCGCACCGCCTCGACGACACTCTCGCCGCCATGGCCGAGGTGTTCGGCGCCGAGCGGCGGGCCGCCGTCTGCCGCGAGCTGACCAAGACGTACGAGGAGGTGCGGCGCGGTCCGCTGGAGGAGCTGGCGCGGTGGGCCGCGGAGGGGGTGCGCGGCGAGATCACGGTCGTGGTGGAGGGCGCCGCCGAACCGGGTCCGGAGGAACTCGACGCCGAGGAGCTGGTCCGCCGGGTGCGGGTGCGCGAGGAGGCCGGCGAGCGGCGCAAGGAGGCCATCGCGGCGGTGGCGGCGCAGGCGGGGCTGCCCAAGCGGGTGGTGTTCGACGCGGTGGTCGCGGCGAAGCGCGCCTCCGGCTGAGCGGCGCGGCGGCGCCGGCCCTGCGCCCTCCTCCTCGGCCCTTCCTGACCTGCGCGAACCCACCCTCTGAGCACGGCCTTTCTCGGGTGAGCGCAGATGCCCCATGGGAGGGCAAAAGGCTGTCGCCGATGGCAAAGGGCACGGGCGTCCGACGGGCCCTTTTCGGCAAGGAAGGTCCAAATCGGCTCCAACACTCGACAGGCCTGCTGCGCTCCGGCCCGCGCAGGCGTCCACTGGTCGAAGGGACGCACCCGTCCCGTGTCCAGCGGACAAGAGGAGCTGGCATGAGTGACATCGCAGGGCAGACCGGTCTCAGCGGTATGGCCACAGCCGTCGTTCACGAGTCGTATTCGTTCGCCTGCATGCGCTGCGGGCACGGCTGGGAGCAGTCGTACGAGATAGAGCACCACAGGGACGCCGAAGGACAGGCGTTCGTGCGGTACGTGGCGGACGGCCGGCCCGTGCCGTCGCCGCTGAGCCGGCCCAGCTGCCAGAACTGCGACGGCCACCTCGTGCGGATCATGCGCGCGGGCCAGGTCTCGTCGGCGCGTGGCGGCATGGAGCGGCGCCCGCACACGCCCCAGGCCGGCCCGGCCGAGGCGCCGGCGACCGCGCCGCAGGCGGCACCCGCACGGCCCCGGCAGCCGCACCACTGGCATCTGTCCGACCTCCTGCACCCGTTCCAGCACCGGGCGAGCTGAGCGGCCGGCCGTCGGGGCGTGTCCCTTTCGTAGGATCGGGACATGCCCTCGAACACCGGCCCCGGCGCCCCGCAGGACCAGCACGACAAGCGCGACAAGCACGCCGCGCCTCCGCTCCCGGCGCCCCTGCGGGTGCCCGTGGCCGACTCGCACACCCACCTCGACATGCAGTCGGGCACGGTCGAGGAGGGCCTGGCCAAGGCCGCGTCGGTGGGCGTGACGACGGTCGTCCAGGTCGGCTGCGACCTCGAGGGCTCCCGGTGGGCCGCCGAGACCGCGGCCGCCCACGACAACGTCCACGCGACCGTCGCCCTGCACCCCAACGAGGCCCCGCGGATCGTCCACGGCGAGCCCGAGGGAGGCTGGTCCCGGCAGGGCGCCCGGCAGCCGGGCGGCGACGCGGCGCTGGACGAGGCGCTGGCCGAGATCGACCGGATGGCCGGGCTGCCCCAGGTGAAGGGCGTCGGCGAGACGGGCCTGGACCACTTCCGCACCGGCCCCGAGGGCAAGGAGGCGCAGGAGCGGTCCTTCCGCGCCCACATCGAGATCGCCAAGCGGCACGGCAAGACGCTCGTGATCCACGACCGGGACGCCCACGCCGACGTCCTGCGCGTCCTGAAGGAGGAGGGCGCCCCCGAGCGCACCGTCTTCCACTGCTACTCCGGCGACGCCGAGATGGCCGAGATCTGCGCCCGCGAGGGATACTTCATGTCTTTCGCCGGCAACGTCACCTTCAAGAACGCCGGGAATCTGCGGGACGCGCTCGCCGTCGCCCCGCTGGAGCTGGTCCTCGTGGAGACCGACGCGCCCTTCCTGACCCCGGCCCCGTACCGCGGACGGCCCAACGCCCCGTATCTCGTTCCGGTCACGGTCCGCGCGATGGCCGCCGTACGCGGCATCGACGAAGACGCGCTGGCGACAGCGCTGGGCGCGAACACCGCCCGAGCCTTCGACTACCGACTGTAACCGGCGGATAACCAGGCGATAACGCCCGGGGGGTCGGCCGGGGCCAGGGTGGCCACGCTCCGTGGTCGTGCCGCTTTGGAGAGTGACGAGCGCTCCGCTAGGTTCTGGGGGCCCGATCCGGACCCCTCTGGCTCTCTGGAGCGTGTCGGCGTGAGCAACTCCCAGTACGAGACCTATGAGGCGTACGGCCCCTACACCCCGCCGCCCGGCCCGCCGTACGGCGCGTGGCCCGGCCCGCACGACGCGCGGACGCCGACCTACGCGATGGCGTACACGGACACCTACCGGCCCGCGTACGAGACACGGACCGAGGCGTCGGCCGAGGCGTGGACCGCGACACTGCCCGGCGTCCCGGCGGCGCCGCCCGCCCATGCCCGCGCCGGCGAGCCGCTGCTCCCGCGGCAGAGCGGGAGCGGGACGGCCGAGGGGACGCGCGCCCGCGCCGCGTACACCGGCGAGGCGGGCGCGCCGGAGGCGTACGCCGTCGCCGTACCGGCGCCCGACGCCATTTCGCACGCCGAGGCGAGCGGACGTGCCGCGCGCCGGCGCAGGGCCCGCTACACCGAGCGCCCGGACACCGCCGTGCGCCGCCTGCTCCCGCAGGCCCTGGTCGTGGCGTTCCTGGCCGGCGGCACCACCGCGTTCGTCGCCGAGGACAAGGCGGTCGAACTCAGCGTCGACGGCCGTCCGCGCACGCTGCACACCTTCGCCGACGACGTCGACGAACTGCTCGCCGAAGAGGGCGTACACGTGGGAGCGCACGACATGATCGCGCCCGCTCCCGGCACGGCGCTCGCCAGCGGCGACGAGGTCGCCGTGCGCTACGGGCGCCCCGTACGGCTCACCCTCGACGGCCGGCGGCAGGAGGTCTGGACGACGGCCCGCACGGTGGAGGGGGCCCTGGACGAACTCGGCGTGCGCGCGGAGGGCGCCTACCTGTCCACCTCGCGCTCCCAGAGCATCGGACGCGCCGGGCTCGCCCTCGACGTACGCACCGAGCGGGCCGTCACGATCATGGCGGACGGCCGGGCCCGCACCCTCCGCACCAACGCGGCCACCGTCCACGAGGCCGTCGAGGAGGCCGGGATCACGCTGCGCGGCCAGGACACCCTCTCCGTCCCGCCCGACAGCTTCCCGCGCGACGGACAGACCGTGACCGTGCTGCGGGTGCGCGGCACCCGGGAGGTCCAGGAGGAGCGGATCCCGTACGAGACGGAGCGCACCGAGGACCCCACCCTCTTCAAGGGCACCGAGGTCGTCGCCGAGCCGGGGCGGCCCGGACTGCTGCGGACCACCTATCTGGTGCGCACCGTCAACGGGGTCCGGCAAAAGCCCCGCAGGGAGAGATCCGAGGTGGTGCGCCGACCGCGCAGACAACTGGTGAGGGTGGGCACCAAGCCGCTGCCGCCCTCGGTGCACGGCGCCGACCACCTCGACTGGCACGCCCTGGCCGTCTGCGAGTCCGGCGGCCGCCCGCACGCGGTCGACCCCTCGGGCACGTACGGCGGGCTCTACCAGTTCGACACCCGCACCTGGCACAGCCTCGGCGGCAGCGGACGCCCGCAGGACGCGTCGGCGCAGGAGCAGACCTTCCGCGCGAAGAAGCTGTACATGACCCGGGGCGCGACCCCCTGGCCGCACTGCGGGGCCCGACTGCACGGCTAGGCCCTGTCGCACAGGTCCGAGGACCGCCGGCGAGGGGGCGGGCCGGGCCCCCGTACCCTTGTCCCGTGAGCAGCCCCACCCCCGACGCCCTCCTCGGCCCGGCCGACATCCGTGAGCTGGCGGCAGCGCTCGGTGTACGCCCCACCAAGCAGCGCGGCCAGAACTTCGTGATCGACGCCAACACGGTCCGCCGTATCGTGCGGACCGCCGGGGTCCGCCCCGACGACGTGGTCGTCGAGGTCGGTCCCGGCCTCGGCTCCCTGACCCTCGCGCTCCTGGAGAGCGCCGACCGGGTCACCGCGGTCGAGATCGACGACGTGCTCGCCGCCGCGCTGCCCGCGACCGTCGCGGCCCGCATGCCGCAACGCGCCGACCGGTTCGCGCTGGTCCACTCCGACGCCATGCGGGTCACCGAACTGCCCGGCCCCGCCCCCACCGCCCTGGTGGCGAACCTGCCCTACAACGTGGCCGTGCCGGTGCTGCTGCACATGCTCGACACCTTCCCCGGCATCGAGCGCACACTGGTGATGGTGCAGTCCGAGGTCGCCGACCGGCTCGCCGCCGCGCCCGGCTCCCGGGTGTACGGCGTGCCGTCCGTCAAGGCCAACTGGTACGCCCAGGTCAAGCGGGCCGGTGCCATCGGCCGCAACGTCTTCTGGCCCGCTCCGAACGTCGACAGCGGACTGGTCTCCCTCGTCCGGCGCACCGAGCCGATCCGCACGACGGCCACCAGGAAGCAGGTCTTCGCGGTGGTCGACGCGGCGTTCGCGCAGCGCCGCAAGACCCTGCGGGCGGCCCTCTCCGGCTGGGCCGGGTCCGCCGCCGCCGCGGAGGCCGCCCTGGTCGCCGCCGGTGTCTCGCCGCAGGCACGCGGGGAGTCGTTGACGGTCGAGGAGTTCGCCCGCATCGCCGAGAACGCCCCGCCCACCGCGTAACGCCAGGTGGTGCCGGACCGCGCCCGGCACCGTCGGGCAACGCCGCCCACGCCCGCACACCAAGGAGCCCGGTCAGCAGTGAGCGTCACGGTCCGCGTCCCCGCCAAGGTCAACGTCCAGCTCGCGGTCGGCGCCGCCCGTCCCGACGGATTCCACGACCTCGCCAACGTCTTCCTCGCCGTCGGCCTGTACGACGAGGTCACCGTCACCCCCGCCGACGAGCTGCGGGTCACCTGCGAGGGCCCGGACGCCGGGCAGGTTCCGCTGGACCGCACCAACCTCGCCGCGCGCGCGGCGATCGCGCTCGCCGCCCGGCGCGGCATCGAACCGGCCGTGCACCTCCACATCGCCAAGGACATCCCCGTCGCCGGGGGCATGGCGGGCGGCAGCGCCGACGGCGCGGGCGCGCTGCTCGCCTGCGACACGCTGTGGGGCACCGGTGCCTCCCGCGCCGAACTCCTGTCGATCTGCGCCGAGCTGGGCAGCGACGTCCCGTTCAGCCTGGTGGGCGGCGCGGCCCTCGGCGTCGGGCGGGGCGAGCGGCTGACGGCCCTGGAGACCGGCGGCACCTTCCACTGGGTGTTCGCGATGGCCGGGCGCGGCCTGTCCACCCCGGCGGTCTTCCGTGAGTTCGACCGGCTGGCCGAGGGGCGCGACATCCCGGCACCGATGGCCGCCCCGGACCTCCTGGAAGCGCTCGCGAAAGGCGACGCCGACGCGCTGGCCGCCACCGTCTCCAACGACCTCCAGCCCGCCGCCCTCTCCCTCTTCCCGGAGCTGGCCGCCACCCTCGACGCGGGGCGCGCCGCCGGCGCCCTGGCCGCCCTGGTCTCGGGCTCGGGCCCGACGACGGCCTTCCTGGTGCGCGACCCGGACTCCGGCGCAAAGGTGGCCGAGGCCCTGCGCGCCTCGGGCACCTGCCGGACCGTCCGCACGGCGACCGCGCCCGCGCCGGGCGCGAGCGTGGTGGCGCCGGCGCCCACCCCCGCCTGACCAGCGAGGCCCACCCCCAGGCCCGCCCCAGGCCGGCCCGGGGCGGTCCGGCCGCCGGTGCGGGGCCGCCGGAACGAGCGGTGCCGGTCCCGGGCGGCGGGGACCGCTCGCGCCGAGCATTAGGCTGGGAGGCTGACCGACCCCCGTGGTGCAGGAGTGAAATGGCCGTCAACCTGGTCAATGTCGAGAACGTCAGCAAGGTCTACGGCACCCGTGCCCTCCTGGACGGCGTCTCGCTCGGTGTGTCGGAGGGGGACCGGATCGGGGTCGTCGGCCGCAACGGCGACGGCAAGACCACCCTCATCCGGATGCTCGCGAAGCTGGAGGAGGCCGACACCGGCCGGGTCACCCACTCCGGCGGGCTGCGCACCGGCGTCCTCACCCAGCACGACTCCCTGGACCCCGCCGCCACCGTCCGCCACGAGGTCATCGGCGACATGGCCGACCACGAGTGGGCCGGCAACGCCAAGGTCCGGGACGTACTGACGGGACTGTTCGGCGGGCTGGACCTGCCGGGCTTCCCCAAGGGCCTGGACACCGTCATCGGACCGCTGTCCGGCGGTGAGCGGCGCCGTATCGCGCTCGCCAAGCTGCTCATCGAGGAACAGGACCTGCTCGTCCTCGACGAGCCCACCAACCACCTCGACGTCGAGGGCATCGCCTGGCTCGCCCGGCACCTGCAGAACCGCCGCTCGGCACTGGTCTGCGTGACCCACGACCGGTGGTTCCTGGACCAGGTCTCAACCCGCATGTGGGACGTACAGCGCGGTGCCGTGTACGAGTACGAGGGCGGCTACTCGGACTACGTCTTCGCGCGCGCCGAACGCGAGCGGATCGCGGCCACCGAGGAGGTCAAGCGGCAGAACCTGATCCGCAAGGAGCTGGCCTGGCTGCGGCGCGGCGCCCCCGCCCGTACCTCCAAGCCGCGCTTTCGCGTCGAGGCCGCCAACGAGCTGATCGCGGACGTGCCGCCGCCCCGGGACAGCGGCGAGCTGATGAACTTCGCCTCCTCGCGGCTCGGCAAGACCGTCTTCGACCTGGAAGACGTCACCGTGCAGGCCGGCCCCAAGGTGCTGCTCGAGCACATCACCTGGCAGCTCGGGCCGGGCGACCGGATCGGCCTCGTCGGGGTCAACGGCGCCGGCAAGACCTCCCTGCTGCGGGCCCTGGCCGACGCGGCCCGCACGGGGGGCGAGGCGCAGCCCGCGGGCGGACGGGTCGTCGTCGGCAAGACGGTCCGGCTCGCCTACCTCTCCCAGGAGGTCGCCGAACTCGACCCCACCTGGCGGGTCCTGGAGGCCGTGCAGCAGATCCGCGAGCGCGTCGACCTCGGCAAGGGACGCGAGCTGACCGCCGGTCAGCTGTGCGAGACGTTCGGCTTCGGCAAGGAGAAGCAGTGGACGCCGGTGGGCGACCTCTCCGGTGGTGAGCGCCGCCGGCTCCAGCTGCTGCGCCTCCTCATGGACGAGCCCAACGTCCTCTTCCTCGACGAGCCCACCAACGACCTCGACATCGAGACCCTCACCCAGCTGGAGGACGTCCTCGACGGCTGGCCCGGCTCGATGATCGTCATCTCCCACGACCGCTTCTTCGTCGAGCGCACCACCGACCGGGTCTTCGCCCTCCTCGGTGACGGCGCGCTGCGGATGCTGCCGCGCGGGATCGACGAGTACCTGGAGCGGCGCCGGCGCATGGAGGAGACGGTCGCCGCGCAGAGCGCCGCCGCGGCGCCCAAACCGGCCACCACGGAGAAGAGCGCCGCCGACCAGCGTGCCGCCAAGAAGGAACTCCAGAAGATCGAGCGCCAGTTGGACAAGGTCTCCGAGAAGGAGGCGAAGCTGCACGCCCGGATCGCCGAGAACGCGACCGACTTCGCGAAGGTGGCCGAACTGGACGCCCAGCTGCGGGACCTGTCCGGCGAGCGCGACGAACTGGAGATGCGCTGGCTGGAATTGGCGGAGGACGCCTGACCGGGCCGGGCGGGGCCGCCCGCCCGCGTGAGGGGCGTGAAGGGGGCGTGAAGGTGCGTAACGGCGCCATCACGAGCCGGTTCTCCCTTGGGAACGGCGGCGGAAGCGAGGCCGTGCGCTGTCGGTGGCGGGTGATAGAAAGAGCCGAAAGAGCCGTCCGAGAACGGCCTGAGAACCGTCTGAATACGACCTTGGGTGCGTCACGGACCTCAGGGCGTGGCTAAAAATCAGTGAACGAGGGGGAAGAGCGCTGATGACTCAGCCGCCCAACCAGCCGCCGCAGGGCGGCCCCGGAGCGCCGCAGGACCAGCCGCCCGGGGACCAGCCACCACCGGGCGGCGGCTTCGGCCCCCCGCAACAGCCCCCGGCGCACAGCGGTTTCGGCGCGCCCCAGGCGACCCCGGGCGCCACGCCCGTGCCGCCGCCCCCGGCCCAGCCGCCCGCCGGCCCGCCGCAGCCCCAGCCCGGCTACGGCTACCCCCAGCAGCCCGGCCCGTACGGCGCTCCCGCCGCCCCGGGCGCCCAGGGCCCCTACGGCTACCCGCAGCAGCAGCCGCCGGGCCCCTACGGCGCGGCACCGCAGCCCGGTTACGGCTACGCCCACCAGCCGCCCTACCCGGCAGCGCCCGCCACCGTGCCCGGCGCGCCCTTCGGGAACCGGTCCGGCCCCGGGAAGAACCGGGCGCTGATCATCGGCGCCGCGGTGGCCGCGCTGCTCGTCGTCGGCGGCGTCACGGTGTTCGCCGTCACCAGCGGAGGCGACGGCGGCGGCGCGAAGAAGCCCGTCGCCCAGCAGAGCGACGACGGCAAGCGGTCGGCCTCCCCCTCGGCGACCGCGTCCGGACAGAGCGCCGCCGCAGACGACCCCGAGGACCTCAACCAGGGCCGGCAGGCCGGTGAGGCCAAGGTGCTCTGGTACAAGTCGGCCCCGGACGCCCCGGGTTCCGGCGCGGACGCGCCCGGCATGTGGATCACCGGCAAGACCGCGGTGAAGGCGGCGTACAAGCAGGTCTTCGCCTTCGGCGCCGCCGACGGCGCCGCCGCCTGGGGCCCGATCACCTTCCCGCAGAAGATCTGCGCGGCCACCTCGGGGCAGTCGGCCGACGGCAAGATCGTCGTGGCGTACATGAACGGCTCGGGCGACCGGGCCAAGTGCAACCAGCTCCAGCAGATCGACCTGGACACGGGCGCGAAGGGCTGGCACGGCGAGGTCGCCGACGGCGGGCTGTTCGACAGCGCGCTCAACGTCGAGCTGACGGTGAGCGGCAAGGTCCTGATGGTGGGCCGCTCCCAGTCGGGCACGGCCTATGACATCGGCAGCGGCAAGAAGCTGTACGACAAGGAGAAGTACGGCGCGGCCTGCTTCCCGACCGCGTTCGCGGGCGGCACCGACCGGCTGGTCCAGGTGGCCTCCTGCGCGGCGGGCACGGACAGGGAGCACGACGAGATCTCGGATCTCGACCCGGCGACCGGCAGGGTGAAGTGGACCCAGCCGGTCAAGAAGGGCTGGCAGGTCGCCCGGACGTACTCCGTCGACCCGCTCGTGGTCTATCTGACCAACCGGGACAAGAAGGCCTGGAACATCTCCACCTTCACCAAGGACGGCAAGTTCCGTTCCGAGGTCAAGGCCGACGAGAAGTTCGCCCCCCGCTGCGGCTGGGCCATCCTCGAACGCGACCTGCAGGGCTGCCAGGGCGTGGCGGTCGACGCCGACACGCTCTACCTGCCCACGGACGCCACCGGCAGCGCCAACGAGATCGTCGCGATCAGCCTCGCCGACGGCAAGGCGAAGTGGCGGGCCAAGTCGCCCGCGGCGGAGCCGATGGCCCCGATGAAGGTCGAGGGCGGCAAGCTCATCGCGTACGTGCAGCCCTCGTACGACGCCGGCGGCCAGGTGGTGTCGATCCCGGTCACCGGCTCCTCCCACCAGAGCACCCGGCTGCTGCGCAACCCGCAGGGCACCGCCGCCATCGAGGACACCTTCTACGACGGTGCCATCGCCTGGTCCGGCGGACGGTTCTACATCTCCGCCGGCCGGCTCTCCGGCAACGACGACTCCAAGGAGAAGCTGATGATGGCCTTCGGCAACTGAAGCCCGGTGTCCGTCCTCTCGCACGCAGTCCCGAGTCCCGTCCGTCCTACGGCCTTCCGAGCTTCACCGAGGTAACCGCTCCCATGACGCAGCCGCCCCCTCCGCCGCCGAACCAGCCCCCTCAGCAGGGCGGCTTCGGCCCCCCGACCCCGGGAACCCCACAGCCCCCGCAGCCGCCCGTGGCCGGCCCGCCGACCCCTCCGGCCGGCCCGCCCCCGCAGCCTCCGCAACCCGGCTACGGCTACCCGCAGACGGCCCCGCCCCCCCAGCCGCAGCCCGGCTACGGCTACCCCGGCGGCGGGCAGAACCCGTACGCCACCCAGCCCCCGGCCTACGGTCGGCAGCAGCCGCCCGGTTACGGCGCCCAGCCGCAGAACCCCTACGCGCAGCCGGTCCAGCCCCCGCAGCCGGGCTACGGCTACCCGGGCCCGCCGCCGACCGTGCCCATGCAGCCCCATCCCGCGCCGGGCGGGGGCGGGCGGAACAACACCACCCTGCTCATCGTCGTCGCGGCGGTCGTCGCCATCGCGCTGATCGTCGTCGGCGGCATCTGGTACGCCAACTCCTCCGGCGGCGACGGCGACCGGCACGACACCGCCTCGTCCGGCGGCGGCACGGGCGGCACCGGTGGCAAGAACGGCACCGGCTCGGCCGGCGGCACGTCCGCCGGCGGCAAGGAGAAGGTGCCGGCCGATCCCGCCTCCCACGTGCTGCTCCAGGTCCCGCTGCCCAAGACGGACGACACGGTCGTCACCTCGGGCTCGTGGCTGACCGACACGGTGTACGCCAAGAGCGGCATCGCCGAGATCACCGGTTACGACCCGGCCAAGGGCACCCGGCTGTGGACGGTCAAGCTGCCCGGCCCGGTGTGCGCGGCCAGCGGCCAGGTCACCTCGGACGGCAAGACGGCGGTCGCCTTCCAGCCGAGGATGCCCGCGAAGAACACCACCGCGGGCTGCAGCCAGATCGCCGCGATCGACCTCGGCGCGGGCAAGAAGCTGTGGACGAAGTCGGTCAAGTCCGGTGACACCCCGCTCACCTTCCAGAACGTGACGGTCTCCCGGCACACCGTCGCGGTCGGCAGCCTCAACGGCGGCGCCGCGTTCGACATCGACTCCGGCGCGCCGCTGTGGCAGCCGAAGCCGGGCGACACCTGCTACGACGCCGGCTACGCCGGCGGCGCCCGGCTGGTCGCCGTACGCAAGTGCGGCGAGTACGACAACCGGCAGCTGCACATCCAGAACATCGACCCCAAGTCGGGGAAGGTGATCGCCGAGTACAAGATGCCCGCGGGCGTCGAGTACGCCTCCGTCGTCTCCACCGACCCGCTGGTGGTCGCGGCCGACGTCGGTGACAGCGCCGGCGACGGCAGCGGGGTGTCGGACTACTTCTCCATCGACGCCGGGACCGGCAAACTGCTCACCCGCATCTCCGCGCCCGGCGACACCTACGGCGGCCGCTGCGACGGCATCACCCGCGTCGACGGCTGCAAGCAGATCGTCGCCGGCAACGGCAGGCTGTACCTGCCGACCGAGGAGCACGACGGCAAGGGCGCGTCCTTCAGCAAGACCAACGAGGTCATCGCGTTCGACCTGAAGACGGGCAAGCAGACCGGCCAGCGCGCCGAGGCAGGCGACGGCTACATCGTGTCGCCGCTGCGCATGGACGGCACCAACCTGCTCGTCTACAAGCGGCCGCCGTACGACAAGGGCGGCCAGATCGTCAGCATCGACGGCGGCAGCTTCAAGCAGACCAAGCTGCTGGAGAACCCCTCCACGCGCACCGTGCGGGAGGCGGAGACCGGCCTGCTGCCGGACTACGCCGAGATCCTCTTCGGGCGGGGCCGCCTCTACATGTCGGCGGTGTTCGCCCACAAGACGGACTCGACGTACGGCAAGGAGTACCTGGTGATGGGGTTCGGCACGAGCGGCTGACGGACCGCGGCCGGCGCCGCCCGCCTCGCCCGAACGGGTGACCCATCGAGAAGTGCCCCGGATTCATCGATCCGGGGCACTTCTCGTCGAGAGCGGCAGCGCGACGTCGAACAAGCGTGTAGCTTCCGGGGGCATGAAGGGCGAGGCGCCGGGGGGCCCTCTGTCCTGGCGGACCGGTGGACGTCCATAGTGGGGCATCCACGGGGAGGGACTGGGGGGTTGCTCTATGGCAGTGCGGCTCATGGTCGTCGACGACCATCGCCTGCTCGCGGAGGCGCTGGCGTCGGCTCTGAAGCTGCGCGGCCACCGCGTGCTCGCGGCGGCGGCGCCGGCCGCGGGCGCGGCGGACCTGGTGATCACGCGGGCGCCGGAGGTCTGTCTGCTGGGTACGGCGGCACCGGCCGAGCCGGGCGCCTTCGACCCGGTGGTGAAGATCAAACGGGAGCGGCCGCAGGTCGCGGTGGTGGTGCTGGGTCCGGTGCCGTCCCCGCGCGGCATCGCGGCGGCCTTCGCCGCGGGCGCGTCGGGGTATGTGCGGCACGACGAGCGGATCGAGGGCGTCGAGCGGGCCATCATGAAGGCCCGCGCCGGAGAGGCGGCGGTGGCCCCGCAGTTGCTGCAGGGGGCGTTCGGCGAGCTGCTCAATCCGGCCGCACAGCCCGACGACGAGGCCCAGCGGCTGCTCCGGATGCTCACGCCGCGCGAGGTGGAGGTGCTGGTGCGGGTGGCCGACGGGGAGGACACGCGGCTGATCGCGGCGGGCATGGGCATCGCGCCGAGCACCGCGCGGACGCACGTACAGCGGGTGCTGATGAAGCTCGACGTGGGCTCACGCCTGGAGGCGGCGGCCCTGGCGGCACGAACCGGCCTGCTGGACCGGGCGGCCACCACCCTCCACCCCCCGGCCGCCCCGCCCACCTGACCGGCCGGGCACCCGAAGCCCCCCGCACCCTCCCGCGGGCGAGAGGCGACCGTGCCCCGAAGGGGCGCGGGGAACCACGCGACCGGGTCCCACGCGCCCGTGCTCGCCAGGGTGAGCGGCGGTTACTCCTGCCCCTCCCGCGCGACCTCCGCGGGAGCCGGCGGGACAGTGGGCCGCAGCTTCAGCCAGGCCAGGAAGAAGATCCCCAGCAGCAGCATCCCGATCCCGGTCCACAGGTTGATGTTGACGCCCTGGGCCTTGTCGATGGCCGACCGCGAGTCGGTGATGCCGGCGATCGTGACGATGACGCCGTACAGCACGAACAGGCCGCCGATGATGCGGCGCAGGTCGAAGATGCGGGCCGCGGTCGCGGACTTGGCCTCCAGTTCGGTGACTTCGCGCTGGACGTCCTGCTCGGAGAAGCCCGAGCGCTCGGAACGGCCCGGACGGTCGGAGTGTTCGCTCATGATTTCCTCGATCCTCCCGCGTCAGAACGAGAACGGGATGTAGCAGGCGGCGGCCAGGACGACCGCGCCCCAGCCCAGCAGGGCGGGCCTGCGGTACCAGGCGTCGTCCCCCGCGGCGGGCGGTTCGGACATGCCGGGGGACCGGGTGCCGTAGACCAGACCCTGCAGCTCCTGCGCCGGCTTGGGCTTGGTGAACAGGGACACGGCGACCATCACGACCGCTCCGGCGACGAATCCGGCGATGGCGGAGACGAAGTTGGCGCCCTGGTCGGAGGGGATGGAGATGATCCCCTTCTTGTAGAACACGAAGTAGTTGACCATCGCCGCCGTGGTGCCGGCCAGCAGGCCCCAGAACCCGGACTTGGCGGACGCGCGCTTCCAGAACATGCCGACGATGAAGACCACGAACATCGGCACGTTGAAGAAGGAGAACAGCGTCTGCAGGTAGCTCATGATGTTCGAGAACGACGACGCCAGGAACGCCGTGCCGACCGAGGCGGCCACGCCGATCACCGTGATCAGGCGCCCGAAGCGGACGTAGTAGGCGTCCTCGCGGTCCCGCACCACGTACTTGGCCCAGATGTCGTTGGTGAACACCGTGTTGAAGGACGACACGTTGGCCGCCATGCCCGCCATGAAGGCCGCCAGCAGCCCGGTGACGGCGATGCCGAGCACGCCGTTGGGCAGCAGTTCCTGCATCAGGTAGGGGATGGCGTCGTTGTACTGCAGGCCGGAGCCGGCGGTGCCGATCTTGGGGACGAGCGCGGCGGCGACCAGGCCCGGGATCATCACCAGGAAGACGATGAAGATCTTCGGGTAGGCCGCGATCAGCGGGGTGCGCTGTCCGGCGGAGAGGTTCTTCGCGGACAGGGCGCGCTGCACCTCGGCGAAGTTGGTGGTCCAGTAGCCGAAGGAGAGCACGAAGCCGAGCCCGAGGACGATGGTCAGCCAGTTGGCGCCGAGCGGGTTGGCGCTGCCGATGCCGGTGCCGCCCCAGGCGCTGGTGAAGTTCTGCCCGTGGGTGGCGCTCAGCTTGTCGGTCAGACCGCCCCAGCCGCCGACCTTCTTCAGACCGAGGATGGTGATCGGGATGAGGGCGGCGAGGATCACGAAGAACTGCAGGACCTCGTTGTAGATGGCCGAGGACAGACCGCCGAGCGTGATGTAGGCGAGCACGAAGGCGCCGGCGACGACGATCGCCACCCACTGCGGCCAGCCGAGCAGCGCCTCGACGACGATCGCGAGGGCGTAGAGGTTGACGCCCGCGATCAGGATGGCGGCGAACGCGAACAGGATCGAGCTGAGCAGGTGGGCGGCCTTGTCGAAGCGCAGCAGCAGGAACTCGGGGACCGAGCGGACCTTGCTGCCGTAGTAGAAGGGCATCATCACCAGGCCCAGGAAGACCATCGCCGGGATGGCGCCGATCCAGTACCAGTGCACGGTGTAGGCGCCGTACTGGGCGCTGTTCGCCGCCATGCCCAGGATCTCGGTGGCCGCCAGGTTCGCCGAGATGAAG
The DNA here is from genome assembly GCF_044454765.1 of Streptomyces sp. NPDC051452. Lineage (NCBI taxonomy): Bacteria > Bacillati > Actinomycetota > Actinomycetes > Kitasatosporales > Streptomycetaceae > Streptomyces > Streptomyces sp. NPDC051452. Next base: position 134,141 of record NZ_JBITEB010000002.1, on the reverse strand, counting down.
GCGAGGCCGGTGATCCAGGCGGGCAGCGAGCGTCCGGACAGGAAGAAGTCGAGGCTGGTCTTCACCGAACGGCGGGCCGCCAAGCCGATGCCGAGGACGACGACGAAGTAGATCGCCAGGATCGTGTAGTCCAGCCAGTTGGTGGGGAGCCGTAGCTCCGCCGCCAGATAGGTCGGGGCGTCTGCGGGGGTTTCCATGAAGAACTCGCTTCGTTGCGCGAACTGATCCATGCGGAACCTACGCCGCGGTGTTCAATTTTTGAACACTCCGGGTGGTGTTCTTTGTTTGATTGTGATCGACCGAGGTGTTGTCGAGTTGTGGTTTGTTATGTTTGATCGTGTTGAGTGAGTGGGTGCGAAGCAAGGAGCCCGGCGTGAAGAAGACCTCGACCCGGCTGGCCGACGGTCGCGAGCTGATCTACTACGACCTGCGGGACGACACCGTGCGGGACGCCGTCGACCGCCGCCCGCTGGACCGTACGGTCACCACCTCCGAGATCCGCCGCGACCCGCTGCTCGGCGACGCGGTCGCCGTCGCCTCACACCGCCAGGGCCGCACCTACCACCCGCCGGCCGACGAGTGCCCCCTGTGCCCGACGCGGGGCGACCGGCTGAGCGAGATCCCGGACTCCTCCTACGACGTCGTCGTCTTCGAGAACCGCTTCCCCTCGCTCGCCGGCGACTCCGGCCGCTGCGAGGTCGTCTGCTTCACCTCCGACCACGACGCCTCCTTCGCGAGCCTCACCGAGGAACAGGCCCGGCTGGTGCTCGACGCCTGGACCGACCGCACGTCCGAGCTGTCCCATCTGCCCTCCGTGGAGCAGGTGTTCTGCTTCGAGAACCGCGGCGCCGAGATCGGTGTGACCCTGGGCCACCCGCACGGGCAGATCTACGCCTACCCCTTCACCACCCCGCGCACCGCGCTGATGCTCCGCTCGCTCGCCGCCCACAAGGAGTCCACCGGCGGCCAGAACCTCTTCGACGCCGTGCTGGAGCGGGAGAGCGCCGCGGAGCGGGTCGTCCTTGAGAGTGAACACTGGGTGGCCTTCGTGCCGTACGCGGCGCACTGGCCCTACGAGGTCCACCTGTACCCCAGGCGTCGCGTCCCGGACCTCCTCGCGCTCGACGAGGCGGCACGCACAGAGTTCCCCCAGGTCTATCTGGAACTCTTGAGGCGCTTCGACCGGCTCTTCGACACCGGAGGGAGCGCGAGCGCGGGCGAGGGGGAGGGCGTGACGCCGTACATCGCGGCCTGGCACCAGGCCCCCTTCGGCGCGCTGGCGGACTTCGACGGTGTCACCCGGGACGACTTCGCGCTCCACCTCGAGCTTTTCACCATCCGCCGCACTTCCGGCAAGCTGAAGTTCCTCGCGGGTTCCGAGTCCGGCATGAGCGTGTTCATCAACGACGTGCCGCCGGAACGCGCGGCCGGACGACTGCGAGAGGTAGCGACTTCATGAAGTACCTGGTGACGGGTGGCGCGGGTTACGTCGGCGGGGTCGTGGCCCGGCATCTGCTGGAGGCCGGCCACGAGGTCACCGTCCTCGACAACCTCTCCACCGGCTTCCGCGAGGGCGTCCCGGCCGGCGCCGCCTTCATCGAGGGCGACATCCGCGACGCCGCCAAGTGGCTCGACTCCTCCTACGACGCCGTGCTGCACTTCGCCGCCTTCTCGCAGGTCGGCGAGTCGGTCGTGAAGCCGGAGAAGTACTGGGACAACAACGTCGCCGGCAGCATGGCCCTGCTCGGCGCGATGCGCGAGGCGGGAGTGCGCAAGCTGGTCTTCTCCTCCACGGCCGCGACCTACGGCGAGCCCGAGCAGGTGCCGATCGTGGAGAGTGCGCCGACCCGGCCCACCAGTGCCTACGGCGCCACCAAACTCGCCGTCGACCACATGATCACCAGTGAGGCGAAGGCCCACGGCCTGGCGGCGGTGTCCCTGCGTTACTTCAACGTGGCCGGCGCCTACGGCACCTGCGGCGAGCGGCACGACCCCGAGTCGCACCTCATCCCGCTCGTCCTCCAGGTCGCCCTCGGCCGCCGTGAGGCGATCTCCGTCTACGGCGACGACTACCCGACCCCGGACGGCACCTGCGTACGCGACTACATCCACGTCGCGGACCTCGCCGAGGCCCATCTGCTGGCCCTGACCGCGGCCCGGCCGGGCGAGCACCTGATCTGCAACCTCGGCAACGGCAGCGGGTTCTCCGTCCGCGAGGTCATCGAGACCGTCCGCGAGGTCACCGGCCACCCGATCCCCGAGGTGATCGCCCCGCGCCGGGGCGGTGACCCCGCGGTGCTGGTCGCCTCGGCGGACACCGCCCGCGAGAAGCTGGGCTGGAATCCGTCCCGCGCGGACCTCGCGGGCATCGTCGCGGACGCGTGGGACTTCGCGCGGCGCAACACGAAGGAGCACTAGTGGGGGCACAGCGGGTCGCGGAGCGCTTCACCGAGCTGTACGGGGCCGCGCCGCAGGGGGTGTGGGCGGCCCCGGGCCGGGTCAACCTGATCGGCGAACACACCGACTACAACGACGGCTTCGTGATGCCGTTCGCGCTGCCGCACCAGGTCGTCGCGGCGGTCTCCCGCCGGGACGACGGGGTGCTGCGCCTGCACTCGGCGGACGTCGAGGGCGGCGTGGTGGAGCTCGCCCCCACCGCGCTCGCGCCGGGGGGCGACGCCGAGTGGACGGCGTACCCGGCGGGCGTGGTCTGGGCGCTGCGCGAGGCGGGCCACGCGGTCGCCGGCGCGGACATCCACCTGTCCTCCACCGTCCCCACGGGAGCGGGCCTGTCCTCCTCGGCGGCCCTGGAGGTCGTCGTCGCGCTCGCGCTGAACGACCTGTACGGTCTCGGCCTGCGACGGTGGCAGCTGGCCCGGCTGTGCCAGCGCGCCGAGAACCTCTACGTCGGCGCGCCGACCGGCATCATGGACCAGACGGCGTCCGCGTGCTGCGAGCCGGGGCACGCCCTGTTCCTCGACACCCGGGACCTGTCCCAGCACCAGATCCCCTTCGACCTCGCGGCCGGGGGTCTGCGCCTGCTGGTGGTGGACACGCAGGTCAAGCACGCCCACAGCGGCGGCGAGTACGGCAAGCGCCGGGCCGGCTGCGAGAAGGGCGCCGCGCTGCTCGGCGTCGACGCCCTGCGGGACGTGCCCTACGACGGCCTGGACGCCGCCCTCGCGGGCCTGGGTGACGAGGAGGAGGTCCGCCGCCTGGTCCGGCATGTGGTGACGGAGGACCAGCGGGTCGAGCGGGTCGTCGGTCTGCTGCGCTCCGGGGAGGTCCGGGCCATCGGTCCCGTCCTCACCGAGGGCCATGTCTCGCTGCGCGACGACTTCCGCATCTCCTGTCCGGAGCTGGACCTGGTGGTGGACACGGCCCTGGCCGCCGGCGCCCTGGGCGCCCGGATGACGGGCGGCGGCTTCGGTGGGTCGGCGATCGTCCTGACGGAGGTCACCGAGGTGGACACCCTCACCAAGGCGATCGAGGAGGCCTTCGCCGGGGCCGGGTTCACGACCCCGCGCGTCTTCGAGGCGGTGCCGTCGGCGGGCGCCCACCGCCTGGACTGACGGCCCCGGGCGTCCGTCAGCGCAGCCGCTTGGTCAGGGTGTACTCCGTGATCCCCGGTGGATAGTCGGGGATCACGGACACCACGTCGTAGCCCTGTCCGGTGTAGAAGTCCGGGGCCTGGAAGTCCCAGGTCTCCAGGCGGGCGGCGGTGCAGGCGCGGTCGGCGCGGGCGATGCGTTCCGCCCGCGCCAGCAGCCGCCCGCCCAGCCCCGCGCCCCGGTACCGGGCGTCCACCCACAGGTAGGTGACGTGCAGCCAGGTCGCCCAGGTGTGGCCGACCAGACCGCCGGCCAGGCCGCCCGAGGAATCCGACGCCCACACGTGCAGGGGGACTTCGCGTTCGCCGGGCGTGCCGCGCAGGGCGGCCAGCACCGGGGACGCCGCCAGGTTGGTGTCCCGCAGCCGCGAGCGGAGCAGATCACGTCGGTCGTTGTCGACTTCCGCCTCAATACGAAACATGCGGCACACCATAAACGCGTCGGACGGCCAGTTCTGCAAATCGCCTTCCCCTGTCCGCTCCCATCCGTACTCTGAAAAACGGTGCCGGTGGGGGCCGGTGCCGATCAGGGGGCGAGACAGGCGGGTACGGTGCCCGCGGTGGGGGTAGCACTCCCCGCGACGGCGGCGGCCGTGCGGCGGGCGTCCTCTCCGCTGGGTGTCGTACCCGCGCGAGTCGTCGTTTCCGGACCGTTGCCGGGTTGTTCTCCGGACCGGCGCGCGCCGGACCCTTTCCGGACCTTGGGTATCCCCTGCTCCGCGCGGAGCCTGGGGAAGGGGGTTTCGTGGTTCGTATCCGAGTCCTGGTCGTGGACGACCACCGCATCTTCGCCGAGTCGCTCGCCGCCGCCCTGGCCGCCGAGCCCGACGTGGACGTCTCCGCCGCCGGCAGCGGCCCGGCCGCGCTGCGCTGTCTGGAGCGCGCGGCCGCCGAGGGCCGCCGCTACGACGTTCTGCTGGCCGACTCCGACCTCGGGGGCACCCTGTCCGGCGCCCGCCCGGCCGTCCCCGTGCAGGCCGGTGACGAGGAGGGCCTGGTCGACGGGATCTCGCTGGTCGCCGGGGTGCGGACCGCTCAGCCCGGCGTGCGCGTCGTCGTCATCGCCGAGAAGGACGACCCGCGCCGCGCGGCCCTCGCCCTGCAGGCCGGCGCCTCGGGCTGGGTCGCCAAGGACTCCTCGCTGTCGCGGCTGCTGACGGTGATACGCGGTGTGCTGCGCGACGAGACCCATCTGCCGCCGGCGCTGCTCACCGGGGTGCTCAGGGAACTGACGGCCGCGCGCCGGCACCGCACCGAGAGCGAGCGGCTGGTGGAGTCCCTCACCCCGCGCGAGCGCGAGGTACTGCGCTGCATGGTCGCCGGGCTCGGCCGCAAGGCGGTCGCCGAACGGCTGTTCCTCTCCCCGCACACCGTGCGCACCCATATGCAGAACGTCCTCGGCAAGCTCGGCGTCCACTCCACCCTGGCCGCCGTGGCACTCGCCCGGCGGGCCGGCGTCGGACCGGTCGACCTAGCCCGGGATGTTGTCGAACGGGGCGGTCAACTGGCGTAGCAGTCCGGCCAGTTCGCCGCGCTGGCCGCGGGAGAGCTCGGCGAGGATCGCCCGCTCCTGCTCCAGCAGGCCCGCCAGTGCCTGGTCCGCGCGGTCCCGGCCGGTCCCGGTCAGCCGGACCAGCACGCCCCGCCGGTCGCTGGGATCGGGCAACCGCTCGACCAGGCCCTTCTTGGTGAGCCGGTCGATGCGGTTGGTCATCGTGCCCGAGGTGACCAGGGTCTGGGTCAGCAACTGCCCGGGGGAGAGCTGATACGGCGTGCCCGCGCGCCGGAGCGCGGTCAGCACGTCGAACTCCCACGGCTCCAGCTGGTGCTCGGCGAAGGCGAGCCGGCGCGCGCGGTCCAGATGCCGGGCGAGTCGGCTCACCCGGCTGAGTACTTCCAGCGGCTCCACGTCGAGGTCCGGACGCTCCCGGCGCCACGCTGCGACCAGCCGATCGACCTCGTCCTCCATGGAGATCAGTGTAGTGGTTGTGTCGACATGAAGTCTCTTGATACCGAGTCTCTTGACATCAAGATAACTCGACGGGGAAGGTGGGAGGCATGACGACGCCCCGCTGGGACCCGGCCCAGTACCTCCGCCACGCCGCCCACCGCGCCCGCCCCTTCGCCGACCTCCTCGCCCGCGTCCCCGAGCTCCCCGGCGGCCGGCCCCGCATCGCCGACCTCGGCTGCGGCCCCGGCAACGTCACCGCGCTGCTCGCCGAGCGCTGGCCCGACGCGCACATCACCGGCTACGACAACTCGCCCGAGATGCTCGACAAGGCGCACGTCGACCACGAGGGCCCCACGCCCGGCGGCGGCCGGCTGGACTTCGCCCACGCCGACGCCCGCACCTGGAGGCCCCAGGAGCCGTACGACCTGATCGTCTCCAACGCCACCCTCCAGTGGGTGCCCGGCCACGCCGACCGCTTCGCCGACTGGGTCGCCGCACTCGGGCCCGGCGGCGCCTTCGCCTTCCAGGTCCCCGACAACATCGACGCCCCGCTGCACACCCTGATGCGCGGCCTCGCCGCCACCCCCCGCTGGACGGACCGCCTCGCCGGCATCCTGCGGCGCACCGACTCCGTGCACACCCCCGGCGCCTATCTGGACCGCCTGGCCCGCCTCGGCTGCTCCACCGACGTCTGGCGCACGACGTACCTCCACGTCCTGCGCGGCCCCGACCCGGTCCTGGACTGGGTCAAGGGCACCGGCCTGCGCCCCGCCCTGACCGCCCTGGCCGACGACCCCGAGGCCCGCGACGCCTTCCTCACCGAATACCGGGACCTGCTACGGGATGCCTACCCGACCGCCCCGTACGGCACGGTCCTGCCGTTTCGCCGACTGTTCGCGGTGGCCGTCAAGGAGACGTGAGAAGGGGTGCCGACCGGCTGCGAGCGGGTTACGGAGCCGGTCCGCCGTCCCGCCGAGGCCACCTCTCGCGGCGAACCTCAGCTCTTGCGGTGGCCTATCAGCCGTGGCTTCTGCTCCAGGCCGTCCAGGCCGTGCCAGGCCAGGTTCACCAGATGGGCCGCCACCTCCGCCTTCTTCGGGCGGCGCACGTCCAGCCACCACTGGCCGGTCAGCGCCACCATGCCGACCAGCGCCTGGGCGTACAGCGGGGCCAGCTTGGAGTCGAAGCCGCGGGACTTGAACTCGCGGCCCAGGATGTCCTCCACCTGGGTGGCGATGTCCGAGATCAGCGAGGCGAAGGAACCCGTGGACTGCGGGATGGGCGAGTCGCGCACCAGGATGCGGAACCCGTCCGTGTACTCCTCGATGTAGTCCAGCAGCGCGAAGGCGGCCTGTTCGCACAGCTCGCGGGGGTGGCCGGCGGTCAGCGAGCTGGTCACCATGTCCAGCAGGCGCCGCATCTCGCGGTCGACCACCACCGCGTACAGCCCCTCCTTGCCGCCGAAGTGCTCGTACACCACCGGCTTGGACACCCCGGCCTTCGCCGCGATCTCCTCCACCGAGGTGCCCTCGAATCCCTTCGCCGCGAAGAGGGTGCGACCGATCTCCAGCAGCTGCTGGCGGCGCTCGGCGCCGGTCATTCGGGTCCGGCGGGTCCGCCGCTGCTTGTCGTTGCCGGGATTGCTGCTGGAATCGGTCGCCACGGCCTCCATCATGCCGCCTCGGCCGCCGCCTTCCGGCGCCGGGAGCCACCCTGGTCGCGGTCGCGGCGGGAATCGATACGCGAGCGTGACGGCCAGCGCACGTCATACGCCCAGCCGAGCAGCTCGAACCAGCGGATGAAACGCGCCGAGGAGTCGATCTGCCCGCGCATCACCCCGTGCCGGGCCGACGTCGGGTCGGCGTGGTGCAGGTTGTGCCAGGACTCGCCGCAGGACAGGACCGCCAGCCACCACACGTTGCCCGAGCGGTCCCGGGACTTGAACGGCCGCTTGCCGACCGCGTGACAGATCGAGTTGATCGACCACGTCACGTGGTGCAGCAGCGCCACCCGCACCATCGAGCCCCAGAAGAACCCGGTGAACGCCCCCCACCAGGACATCGTCACCAGACCGCCGATCAGCGCGGGCAGCGCCAGCGACAGCGCCGTCCACAGCACGAACTGGCGGGAGATCGCCCGGATCGCCTTGTCCTTGATCAGATCCGGCGCGTACTTCTCCTGCGGGGTCTGCTCCTCGTCGAACATCCAGCCGATGTGCGCCCACCACAGGCCCTTCATCAGCGCCGGCAGCGTCTCCCCGAACCGCCACGGCGAATGCGGGTCGCCCTCGGCGTCGGAGAACCTGTGGTGCCTGCGGTGATCGGCCACCCAGCGCACCAGGGGACCCTCGACCGCCATCGACCCCATGATCGCCAGCGCGATCCGCAGGGGCCGCTTGGCCTTGAACGAACCGTGGGTGAAGTACCGGTGGAAACCGATGGTGACGCCGTGGCATCCCAGGAAGTAGAAGAAGACCAGCAGGCCCACGTCGAGCCAGCTCACCCCCCAGCCCCAGGCCAGCGGCACGGCCGCCACCAGTGCCAGGAACGGCACGACGATGAACAGGAGCAGCGTGATCTGTTCGATCGAACGCTTCTGCTCGCCGCCCAGCGTGGCGGAGGGGGGAGATGTGTCGGTGGCCTTACGGGCTTCGTCGATCACGTCGGAACTCGAGGTCATGCGCGTCCCCTGTGGGGTCGAGGGTCAAGTTCTGTGCGGGCCGCCGGGACCGTAAGGGACTCGACGGCACCCTACGGTTCCGTAACCTACGGCAACGTAAGTATGGCAGCGCGCCGGGCGGCGGCAAGAGCCCCGTGGCCTGCGCGTCCCGACGGACACCTATCCTGGTCTCGGTCGGACAGCGCGGTCCGCTGAAGTTTCTTCCCGGACGCTCCGGCCCGTATGCGGCGCCCGCCGCCGCGTGGCAGACGGACGGGTTCCCTCCCAGACGAGCTTCAACACTGCAAGGAGCCGCACCTGTGAGCAGTGCCGACGACCAGACCACCACGACCGGCAGCGAGCTGCGCGCCGACATCCGCCGCCTGGGTGATCTCCTGGGGGAGACCCTCGTCCGGCAGGAGGGCCCCGAGCTCCTCGAACTGGTCGAGAAGGTCCGCCACCTCACCCGTGAGGACGGCGAGGCCGCCGCCGAGTTGCTGCGTGGCATCGAACTGGAAACCGCGGCCAAGCTGGTCCGCGCCTTCTCCACCTACTTCCACCTGGCCAACATCACCGAGCAGGTGCACCGCGGCCGCGAGCTGCGCGCCAAGCGGGCGGCCGAGGGCGGCCTGCTCGCCCGCACCGCCGACCGGCTCAAGGAGGCCGATCCCGAGCACCTGCGCCAGACCGTGCGGCACCTGAACGTGCGCCCGGTGTTCACCGCGCACCCCACCGAGGCCGCCCGCCGGTCGGTCCTCAACAAGCTCAGGCGCATCGCCGCGCTCCTGGACACCCCCGTCCTCGTCTCCGACCGTCGCCGCCACGACATCCGCCTCGCCGAGAACATCGACCTCGTCTGGCAGACCGACGAACTGCGCGTGGTCCGCCCCGAGCCCGCCGACGAGGCCCGCAACGCCATCTACTACCTCGACGAGCTGCACGCCGACGCCGTGGGCGACGTCCTGGAGGACCTGACCGCGGAACTGGAGCGGGTGGGCGTCAAGCTGCCCGACGAGACCCGCCCCCTCACCTTCGGCACCTGGATCGGCGGCGACCGCGACGGCAACCCCAACGTCACCCCCCAGGTGACCTGGGACGTCCTCATCCTCCAGCACGAGCACGGCATCAACGACGCCCTGGAGATGATCGACGAGCTGCGCGGCCTGCTCTCCAACTCCATCCGTTACACCGGAGCCACGGAAGAACTCCTGGAGTCCCTGCGCGCCGACCTCGAGAAGCTGCCCGAGATCAGCCCCCGCTACAAGCGGCTCAACGCCGAGGAGCCCTACCGGCTCAAGGCCACCTGCATCCGGCAGAAGCTGGAGAACACCAAGCAGCGCCTCGCCAAGGGCATCCCGCACGAGGAGGGCCGCGACTACCTCGGCACCGGCGAACTCCTCGGCGACCTGCGGATCATCCAGACCTCCCTGCGCGAGCACCGCGGCGGCCTCTTCGCCGACGGCCGCCTCGCCCGCACCATCCGCACCCTGGCCGCCTTCGGCCTCCAGCTGGCCACCCTCGACGTGCGCGAACACGCCGACGCCCACCACCACGCCCTCGGCCAGCTCTTCGACCGCCTCGGCGAGGAGTCCTGGCGCTACGCCGACATGCCCCGCGAGTACCGGGCCAGGCTCCTCGCCAAGGAACTGCGCTCCCGGCGGCCCCTCGCCTCCTCCCCGGCACCCGTCGACGCGGCCGGCACCAAGACGCTCGGCGTCTTCGAGACCGTCAAGAAGGCCCTGGAGGTCTTCGGCCCCGAGGTCATCGAGTCCTACATCATCTCCATGTGCCAGGGCGCCGACGACGTCTTCGCCGCCGCCGTCCTCGCCCGCGAGGCCGGCCTGCTGGACCTGCACGCCGGCTGGGCGAAGATCGGCATCGTCCCCCTGCTGGAGACCACCGACGAGCTGCGGGCCGCCGACACCATCCTCGAGGAGATGCTCTCCGACCCGTCCTACCGGCGCCTGGTCGCGCTGCGCGGCGACGTCCAGGAGGTCATGCTCGGCTACTCCGACTCCTCCAAGTTCGGCGGCATCACCACCAGCCAGTGGGAGATCCACCGCGCCCAGCGCCGGCTGCGCGACGTCGCCCACCGCTACGGCGTACGCCTGCGCCTCTTCCACGGCCGCGGCGGCACCGTCGGCCGCGGCGGCGGCCCCTCCCACGACGCCATCCTCGCCCAGCCCTGGGGCACCCTGGAGGGCGAGATCAAGGTCACCGAGCAGGGCGAGGTCATCTCCGACAAGTACCTCATCCCCTCCCTCGCCCGGGAGAACCTGGAACTGACCGTCGCGGCCACCCTGCAGGCCTCCGCCCTGCACACCGCGCCCCGCCAGTCCGACGAGGCCCTCGCCCGCTGGGACGCCGCGATGGACGTCGTCTCGGAAGCCGCCCACGCCGCCTACCGCGCCCTCGTCGAGGACCCGGACCTGCCGACGTACTTCCTCGCGTCGACACCGGTGGACCAGCTCGCCGACCTGCACCTGGGCTCCCGGCCCTCCCGCCGCCCCGGCTCCGGCGTCTCACTCGACGGCCTGCGCGCCATCCCGTGGGTGTTCGGCTGGACCCAGTCCCGGCAGATCGTCCCCGGCTGGTTCGGCGTCGGCTCCGGCCTCAAGGCCCTGCGCGAGAGCGGCCTGCGGCAGGAGGGCGACACCGTGCTCGACGAGATGCACCAGCAGTGGCACTTCTTCCGCAACTTCATGTCCAACGTCGAGATGACCCTCGCCAAGACCGACCTGCGGATCGCCCAGCACTACGTCGACACCCTCGTCCCCGACGAACTCAAGCACGTGTTCGACACCATCAAGGCCGAACACGAACTGACCGTCCGCGAGGTCCTGCGGATCACCGGCGAGAAGGAACTGCTCGACGCCCAGCCCGAACTGAAGCAGACCTTCACCATCCGCGACGCCTACCTGGACCCGATCTCCTACCTCCAGGTCACCCTGCTCAAGCGCCAGCGTGACGCGGCCGCCGCCGGCGCGGAGCCCGACCCGCTGCTCGCGCGCGCCCTGCTGCTCACCGTCAACGGCGTGGCCGCCGGCCTGCGCAACACCGGCTGACCCTCACCCACACGCGAAAAAGCCGCCCCCGGGATCCTCGATCCCGGGGGCGGCCCCGTCCACGCTCACTGCGACGCCACGAACGCCGCCGTCAGCAAGGCCAGCCCCGACAGCCCCAGCAGCCACGCCGCCCGCGTCAGCCGCATCCCGCCCGCGACCACCACCGAGGCCAGCAGCAGCGCCCCGCCCAGCGGCAACCACGCGTACAGCACCCCCGCCGGCCCCGAACGGACCGCGTCCGCCGTGCCGGGCTTCAGCACGACGTCGTACGTCGCCCCCCGGCGCACCACGACCGACCGCGCCAGCTCCACCCGCGGGCGTGCCGACGCGCCGGCCGACACCGGTCTGAACGGCCCCGTACACACGTCACCCGCGCAGGCCGACACCCGCACCGTGCCCTGCTCCCGGCCCTTCGGCAGCATCACGTGCTGCGCGGTCCCCCAGGAACCCCACACCCCGGCGAACACGATCAGCGCGGCGAGAGCCCCCATGGCGGCGACCCGTCCGAGACGCAACGCGGACACGGACGCCTGGCGAGCGGACACAGGGGTGGCGGGCATGGCCGGGATCATTGGCCATGCCGGCACGCGCGGTCAACTTCCCCGGACGCCAGGGGCGGACAAGTCAGGAGTTGTACGAACCCTGCGCCCGCTCCAGCCCCTCCGTCACCAGACACTCCACCGCGTCCGCCGCCCGGTCCACGAAGTAGTCCAGCTCCTTGCGCTCCGCCGACGCGAAGTCCTTCAGCACGAAGTCCGCCACCTGCATCCGCCCCGGCGGCCGCCCGATCCCGAACCGCACCCGGTGGTAGTCCGCCCCCATCGCCTTCGTCATCGACTTCAGCCCGTTGTGCCCGTTGTCGCCACCGCCCAGCTTCAGCCGCAGCGTGCCGTAGTCGATGTCCAGCTCGTCATGGACCGCGACGACGTTGCCCACCGGCACCTTGTAGAAGTCCCGCAGCGCGTTCACCGGACCACCGGACAGGTTCATGTACGACATCGGCTTGGCCAGGATCACCCGGCGGCTCCCCGGCCCCGCCGGACCGATCCGCCCCTCCAGCACCTGCGCCTGCGCCTTGCCCGCCCGCTTGAACTTCCCCCCGATCCGCTCGGCGAGCAGATCGGCCACCATGAAACCGACGTTGTGCCGGTTCATGGCGTACTCCGGCCCGGGATTGCCGAGCCCGACGACCAGCCAGGGTCCGCCACTGACGGGGGTGGTCACGTCCATGTCTCCTTGATACGCGCCAGCCGCCGCTCCCCGCGAGGGAAGCGACGGCTGAACAGATGATGCCGCCGGCCCGGATCAGGCCTCGGCGGCCTCTTCGCCCTCGCCCTCGGACGCCTCGCCCTCGGTCTCCTCGGCCTGCGCGGCCAGGACCTGCAGGACGACGGCGTCGTCCTCGACGGTCAGCTTCACGCCGGACGGCAGGGAGATGTCCTTGGCCAGGATGGAGGCACCGGCCGCCAGGCCCTCGACGGAGACCGTGACGGCCTCGGGGATGTGGGTGGCCTCGGCCTCGACCGGGAGCGCGTTCAGCACGTGCTCGAGCAGGTTGCCACCGGGGGCCAGCTCGCCCTCGGTGTGGACCGGGATCTCGACCGTGACCTTCTCGCCGCGCTTGACCAGCTGCAGGTCGACGTGCTCCAGGAAGCCCTTCAGCGGGTCGCGCGCCACGGACTTCGGGATCGCCAGCTCGTTGGTCTTGCCGTCGATGTCCAGGGAGATCAGGACGTTCGGCGTACGCAGCGCCAGCAGCAGCTCGTGGCCCGGGAGGGTCAGGTGCAGCGGGTCGGAACCGTGGCCGTAGAGAACACCCGGAACCTTGTTGTCGCGGCGGATGCGGCGCGCGGCACCCTTGCCGAACTCGGTGCGGGTCTCGGCGGTGAGCTTGACCTCGGACATACGGATCACTCCTCGTAGAACTCGGAACGGACGTGGTCACCCGGCCACGAACGGCCTGCTACGAAGAGCGCGTCGATAACGGATCACCGCACCCGTCCTGAAACGGAGTACGGCCTCCCTCGCCGAGCAACTGCAGTAGTTTACTCGGCGAGGCAGGCCGCACCAAAAGGATCTTCGGTCAGCTCGCCGAACCAACGCGGCGAAAGACCCGCAGAAACCTCACTGCTCGTCGAAGAGGCTGGTCACCGAGCCATCCTCGAAGACCTCACGCACCGCGCTCGCGATGGTCGGAGCGATCGACAACACCGTGATCTTCTCCAGATCCCGGCCCAGCTCCGACGGCGTCGGCAGCGTGTTCGTGAACACGAACTCACTCACCCGCGAGTTCTTCAGCCGGTCCGCCGCCGGACCCGACAGCACACCGTGCGTCGCCGTCACGATGACGTCCTCCGCGCCATGCGCGAACAGCGCGTCCGCGGCCGCGCAGATCGTCCCACCGGTGTCGATCATGTCGTCCACCAGCACACACACGCGACCCTTGACCTCACCCACGACCTCGTGGACGGTCACCTGGTTCGCCACGTCCTTGTCACGCCGCTTGTGCACGATCGCCAGCGGCGCACCGAGCCGGTCACACCACCGGTCCGCCACCCGCACGCGGCCCGCGTCCGGCGACACCACCGTCAGCTTCTGCCGGTCCACCTTGCGACCCACGTAGTCCGCCAGCAGCGGCAACGCGAACAGATGGTCCACCGGGCCGTCGAAGAAGCCCTGGATCTGGTCCGTGTGCAGATCCACCGTCAACAGGCGGTCGGCACCCGCCGTCTTCATCAGATCCGCGATCAGACGCGCCGAGATCGGCTCACGACCCCGGTGCTTCTTGTCCTGCCGCGCGTAACCGTAGAACGGCACGATCACCGTGATGGAACGCGCCGAAGCACGCTTCAACGCGTCGATCATGATCAGCTGCTCCATGATCCACTGGTTGATCGGAGCCGTGTGGCTCTGGATCACGAAGCAGTCCGCACCCCGCGCCGACTCCTGGTAACGGACGTAGATCTCACCGTTCGCGAAGTCGAAGGCCTTCGTCGGGACAACCCCGACACCCAGCTGCTGGGCGACCTCCTCGGCAAGCTCGGGGTGGGCGCGGCCGGAGAAGAACATCATCTTCTTCTCGCCGGTCGTCTTGATCCCGGTCACAGCACTGTCTCCTCAGAGGTTGTCTCAGCCAGCCTGCTGCTCGGCGACCACTCGGCTGGGCAGGAGAGGCCGTATCAGCTGGCAAGGATGCGGGATGCACACGTGCGGATGTGCACTTATCACGGTACGCCGTGTTCGACGCGCCCGTTTCCGGTCAGTCCTCGCTCTCGCCCCGCCGGGACGTCGCCTCGGCCGCCTTCGCCGACGCGCTACCAGGACGCTTGCGCGCCACCCAACCCTCGATATTCCGCTGCTGGCCACGGGCCACGGCCAACGAACCGGGCGGCACATCCTTCGTGATCACGGACCCGGCGGCGGTGTAGGCACCGTCCCCGATCGTGACAGGAGCCACAAACATGTTGTCCGAACCGGTCTTGCAGTGCGAACCGATCGTGGTGTGGTGCTTGTTCTCACCGTCGTAGTTCACGAACACGCTCGCCGCGCCGATGTTCGTATGATCACCGATCGTCGCGTCACCGACATAGGACAGGTGCGGCACCTTCGTCCCCTCGCCGATGGCGGAGTTCTTCGTCTCCACATACGTGCCGATCTTCGCCTTCACACCCAGCCGGGTACCGGGACGCAGATACGCGTACGGCCCCACGGACGCCTGAGCGCCGATCCGCGCCCCGTCCGACACCGTGTTGTCCACCCGCGCGCCCGGACCCACCTTGGTGTCCTTCAGCCGGCTGTTCGGCCCGACCTCGGCGCCCTCGCCCAGATGCGTGGACCCGCTCAGCTGCGTGCCCGGATGCACGATCGCGTCCTGCTCGAAGGTCACGGTCACATCCACCCAGGTGGTCGCCGGGTCGACGACCGTCACGCCGTCCAGCATCGCCCGGGTCAGCAACCGGTCGTTGAGGATCCGGCGGGCCTCGGCGAGCTGCACCCGGTTGTTGATCCCGGCGATCTCCCGATGGTCCGCGGCCACCGAGGCACCGACCCGGTGCCCGGCCTCCCGCAGGATCCCGAGCACGTCGGTCAGGTACTCCTCGCCCTGGCTGTTGTTCGTCCGCACCTTCTTCAACGCGTCCGCGAGCAACTGCCCGTCGAACGCGAACACCCCGCTGTTGATCTCCCGGATCGACCGCTGGGCGTCGGAGGCGTCCTTGTGCTCCACGATCGCCGTCACCGCACCGGTCGCCTCGTCCCGCACGATCCGGCCGTAACCCGTCGCGTCCGGCACCTCGGCGGTCAGCACGGTGACGGCGTTGCCGTCCGCCTCGTGCGTCCGCGCGAGCCGCGCCAGCATGTCCGAGGTCAGCAGCGGGGTGTCCCCGCACACCACGACCACGGTGCCGTCCACGGCCCCGCCCAGCTCCTCCAGGCCCATGCGCACCGCGTGCCCGGTGCCGTTCTGCTCCGCCTGTACGGCCGTGCGCGCCTGCGGGTCGATCCCGGTCAGATGCTCGGTGACCTGCTCACGGGCGTGCCCCACGACGACGACGAGCTGCGCGGGGTCCAACTCGCGGGCGGCGGCCAGGACGTGGCCGACCAGGGAGCGGCCGCAGATCTGATGGAGGACCTTGGGTGTGGCCGACTTCATACGGGTGCCCTCACCCGCTGCGAGAACGACGACGGCTGCCGGGCGGATGGCGCTCACGGGGTTGCCCTTCGGCTCTGGATGGGTGGGGGTGACAGCCGCAGGATACCGGGGCGGGTTGGAGGGGGTACGAGTGCGGGCCCTGACGGTGGTGTCAGGGCCCGGTCGCGTGTGCAGCTCCCCTGCCAGGACTCGAACCTGGAACAAATCATCCAAAGTGACCCGTGTTGCCGATTACACCACAGGGGATTATATAGCTCACTAAACGGACATTTAGCTAGTCCGTTGAGGTCGCGGCACCTACTATGCCGCACCACCAGCCTTCGATGCGACGGTACAGCTCCGCTCCCCGCAAGACCTTGACGACAAGGCAGCCCCGGTAGTTGTCGCCGACGTTCTTGCGAACGGTCTTCGGGTTGTGCCTCTTGATGGTGGTCCGCTGCAACATGGAGACGTCGAGGCCGACGATGTCGGCCCAGTGGCGTTCGGCGCCCGCGATGTCCCCCGTGGCGTGGATCATGACCCGGCAGCGGAGGCGTTCGCGCTCGACCCCGAGCAGGTCCAGCCAGGCGAGGAAGATCCGGATCACGC
Source organism: Streptomyces sp. NPDC051452 (assembly GCF_044454765.1). NCBI lineage: Bacteria > Bacillati > Actinomycetota > Actinomycetes > Kitasatosporales > Streptomycetaceae > Streptomyces > Streptomyces sp. NPDC051452. The sequence continues at coordinate 117,618 of NZ_JBITEB010000002.1, read as the reverse complement.
CGGGGTCGCTGTTGACGAACTCCACGTTCTCGCGCCGTGCGTACGGCTTGTCCTTGCCGCCCTCGGCCCAGTAGAGGGCGACGCCCGTCAGGAAGAGGTCGCGTTCGCTCAGTGCGCCGATCTCGGCGGCGGCGGCCGACTTGGTCCGGCGTCGCGTCTCGTCCCGTACGGCCAGCTCGTGCTCCCAGCGTTTCGCGGCCGCGAGCTTCGCCTGCTCCGTGGGGTCGCGCCGCTCCGGCCTCGGAAGGTCCCGTACCCATAGGGAGACCGAGCTCTTCGAGCAGCCCAGTTCGAGCTGGATGCGGTCGTAGGTCCAGCCCCGCAGGCGTAGTTCGCGGGCCTTGGCTCGCAGGTCGTCCCTGGCCCGGGGGTGTTTCGTCGGCTCGGGCGGGGGTTCGCCCCCGACCAGCTGGTTGAGGAGGTCGTTGTTGAAGACCTTCAGTTCGTCCCGGATCCGTCGGAGGCTGTGGCCGGCGCGGCGCAGGGCGACGGCCCGCTCGCGGAGGGTGTCGAGGTCGGCGCGTTCGCCGAAACCGTGTGTCATACGCCCTACCGTCCGCGGGGGAGGCCCCCTCGCGGGCTCGAACGGCGGGGGTTCACCAGTTCGAGCGATCGGGGTCGGTTTCGAGGCCGTACGGCCGTGGGTGTGGTGTGTGGAGGTCGGGGAAACTCACCGGAAATGCCGCACGTGTCGCCCGTAGGCTGGACACATGACCACGACGGGGGAAGACCATGACAGGGGCTTGACCGGCCCCTGGTGGTGGGCGAGGTGGCGCAGCGCGGTGCTCGACGGGAGTCTCGCGCTGGTGTCGGCGGTGGAGTGCGGCGCGGAGGGGATCCCGTTCGCCCGGGACGCGGGCCTGCCGATGGCGGTGGGGATCGTGTTCGGGCTGGTCGCCGGTTCGGCGCTGCTGGTGCGGCGCAGGTGGCCGATCGCGGTGGTGCTGGTGGCGATCGCGATCACGCCGGCCGAGATGGGTTTCCTGATGGGCGTCGTCGGGCTGTACACGCTGGCGGCGTGTGAGCTGCCGCGGCGGGTCATCGGCGCCCTGGCGGGGATGTCGCTGGTGGGCACGATGATCGTGACGTTCGTGCGGGTCCGGCAGGACATGGCGCGCGGTGATCTGACGCTCGGTGACTGGTTCGTGCCGTTCGCGGCGGTCACGACGTCGCTGGGGCTGACGGCGCCGCCGGTGCTGCTGGGTCTGTACGTGGGGGCTCGGCGGCGGTTGATGGAGAGCCTGCGGGAGCGGGCGGACTCCCTGGAGCGCGAGCTCCAGCTGCTCGCGGAGCGGGCGGAGGAGCGGGCGGAGTGGGCGCGCAGCGAGGAGCGCACCCGGATCGCCCGGGAGATGCACGACGTCGTCGCGCATCGGGTGAGTCTGATGGTGGTGCACGCGGCGGCGTTGCAGGCGGTGGCGCGCAAGGACCCGGAGAAGGCGGTGCGCAATGCCGCGCTGGTGGGGGACATGGGCCGGCAGGCGTTGACCGAGCTGCGGGAGATGCTCGGGGTGCTGCGGGCCGGTGAGGACGCGGGGCGGCGGGCCGCGCCGGTGCCGTTGGCGGCGGTGCGGGAGGCGGCCGCGGCGGCGGCTTGGCGGGCGGCCGGTGAGGAGGGCGCGGCGGAGGGGCCGTGGCTGTCGGAGCTGGAGGAGCTGGTCGGGCAGTCGGCGGCGGCGGGGATGGTGGTGGACCTGTCGGTGGAGGGGGAGGGGCGCTCCTACGCGGCGGAGGTCGAGCAGACGGCGTATCGGGTGGTGCAGGAGGCGTTGACGAACGTCCACAAGCACGCGGCGGGTGCGAAGACGCGGGTGCGGCTGGCGCACCGGGTGTCGGAGATCGCGATGCAGGTGGAGAACGGGCCGCCGCCGGAGCCTTCGTCGGCGTCGGCGGCGCGGTTGCCGTCGGGCGGGAACGGCCTGGTGGGGATGCGGGAGCGGGTCGTGGCGCTGGGTGGTGTGTTCGTGTCGGGGCCGACGGAGGCGGGTGGCTTTCGGGTGTCGGCGGTGATTCCGGCGTAGGGGTGGGTCCCCGCGCTGGGGCGGGCGGGTCAGCCGGCGGTGAGGCGTATGGGTTCGACGCCGGTGACGAGGGTGGCCAGGGCGTGGTCGATGTCGGGGCCGACGTACCAGTCGCCGGTGTGGTCGAGGGCGTAGACGCGGCCTTCGGCGTCGATGGCGAGGAGGGCCGTGGTGTCGGTCTCCTCTCCGAGGGGGCTCAGTTCGGTGCCGAGGGCGCGGCCGAGGTCGCCGAGGGTGCGGGCGTGGTGGAGGCCGTGCAGCGGGTCGAGGTGGAGGGTGGCGGGGGCGATCTGGCGGCCGGGTCCGGCGGGGGTGATGCGCAGGCCGCCGAATTCGGCCCAGGCCTCGACGGCGGCGGGGAAGACGGTGTGCCGGTGTCCGGCGGGTGAGGAGTGCTCGCGCAGGGTGTCCGCCCAGATCTCGGCCTGTTTTATGTCCCAGCGTCCGGGTTGCCAGCCGGCGCCGCGCAGGGCGGCGTCGACGGGTACGGGGAAGCGCGTGGTGGAGGTGCGGTCGGGGTGCATCTGCTCTTCGTTCGTCGTGCCGGCCTGGTGGTGCGGGGTGTCGTCGGGTCGTGGGGGTGCTTGGTGGTCGGTCGCCGTGGGCCGGCGGGTGTTGTGCGGTGGGTCGCCGGTCGGGCGGGGCCGGTCAGTCGTCGGTCGCCGTGGGGTCGACGATGCGGACGCCGAAGTGGGCGCTGAGGGCGGTGCAGGCTCGGCAGGGGGTGGCGAAGCTGCCGTGGCGGGGATCGCCGTCCTCGCGTATGCGGCGGGCGGTGAGTTTGGCGTGTTTGAGTGCTTTGCGCGCTTCGCTGTTGGTCATGGGCCTGCGGGTGGCGCGTTTGCTGCGGGCGGCGTCGGCCGCGGTGACCTGCCGGGAGATGAGGATGGTCTCGGCGCAGCGGCCGGTGAAGCGGTCGCGCTGGGCGCTGGTGAGGGTGTCCAGGAAGTCCTGGACGAGGGGGTGCAGGGTGGGGGGTTCCTCGCCGCGGGCGGCGGTGCCGGTGAGGGTGGTGCCGCGTACGGAGAGGGCCGCGGCGACGGTGGGCAGGATGCCGTCGCGGCGGTGGCGCAGGGCGGGGGCGGGGCGTGTGTCGGTGCCGCTCCAGTCGATGCGAGGGTCTCCGGCCCGCACGTCCGTACCTCCGGTCCGCATGGTGTTCATCGTCGTTCTCCCCTCCCCGGGCATCCCCCCGAAGGACACAGGGTGCCAAATGCCGTGGCTGGTGCGGAAGCTGGGGCGCCGCGACACGCCCGGGGAGGGTGGGGTGGTGACCGTGGGGTGACGGCTGGTCACGGAAGCGGAGGGGTGGTGTCCGTGGGGATGCGGCGGGCCGGTGACCGGGGTTCGTGTACCGCATAGGCTGTCGCCATCCGCGAAGGACACCGCCGTTCAGGCCAGAGAGAACCGCGCAGGGGGCAACCGCCATGACGACAGGTCGGGTCGGGCTGGGGGCACCGCCCAGCCGTCAGGCCGGGGCACAAGCCGCGCCGCCGAACGCGGCCTACGCCGGGCAGGTGGTGCACTTCCCGGATCCGGTCCGGGCGGCACGTCACCCGAGAGGGGTACGGGTGGACGAGCACGGTTACCCGGATTTCTCGGCGTACGCGCGCGTGGCGGTGGAGGTCGCCGAGCCGCCGGAGGGTTTCGGTGTCGACGAGTTGCGGCTGACGGACTTCGTGTCGGCGAACGCGGCGCTGGCGGCGGCGGGGCACGAGTTGTGGGACACGGTGGCGGACGTGGCGACGCCGCACGGCTGGACGTGGCATCACGTGGCGGGGACGCGGCGGCTGGAGTTGGTGCCGGTCGAGGTGAAGGCGTTGCTGCGGCACCACGGTGGGGTGGCGACTGCGCCGGTGGACCATGCCAAGCGGGGGACGCGCCCGTTGCAGGAGACGCGGCCGGCGCATTTCGGGTTGCCGAAGTCGGGTGTGGCGGTGACGGAGGGGCAGGTGCAGGGTGTCGAGGAGGACCTCGGTTTCCGGCTGCCCGGCGCCTACCGTTCGTTCCTGAAGGCGGCGGGCGGTTGCGCGCCGGTGGGCACGGCGCTCTTCGCCGAGCTGGGGCTGCTGCTGGACCAGCCGTTCTTCACGGTGCGTGACGAGGCCGCGGTCAACGACCTGGTGTACGTCAACAAGTGTCTGCGCGACCACCTGACGAAGGACTTTCTGGGTGTCGCGTTCGTGCAGGGTGGTCTGCTCGCGGTGAAGGTGAAGGGCGAGCGGGTCGGTTCGGTGTGGTTCTGCGCGTACGACGATGTGCGGGACGTGGATCCGTCGTGGTCGCCGGCGGAGCGGGTGGAGCGTCTGCTGCTGCCGTGCGCCGACGACTTCGACGTGTTCCTGTCCCGGCTGGCCGGTGATCCGCCGGAGTTGGAGACGGTGGCGAATCTGATGGTGGACGGCGGTTTCGTCCAGGTCGTCCCGGTGGCCTCCGGGGTGTCCTCCGGTGTGGCGTCTTCCGGCCCGGTGGGGGAGTGAGCTGGCGATGGTGACCTACGCGCAGGCGCAGGAGCGCGCCGAGGAGTGGATCAACGGTGACGTCCCCGCCTACCAGCATCGTGAGGTGCGGGTGCGGGAGTACGAGCTGGGGTTCGTGGTGTGGGGCGAGGACCGTGCGGAGGGCCCGCGTTCGGACGCGGGTGCGCAGCGGCTCGTCATCGCCCGGGACAGCGGGGAGGCCACGCTGTGGCCGGCGCTGCCGGTGGGTGAGGTGATCCGCCGGTACGAGGAGGAGTACGGGCGGCCGGACGAGCCGCGCGACGCGGTGCCGGCGGCCGCCGCGGCCCGTGTCGACCTGAACCAGACGTCCTTCCTGCTGTCTCCTCCGGAGTGGTTGCAGGAGGCGGCGGACAAACTGGGCCTCGCCGACCGGCGGCCGGCGGACGGGGGCGGCGCCGACGGTGGGCGCGCGGAGGCCGATGCCGGTTCCGGTGCGGGATCCGATGGTGAAGCCCCGCCCCATGGGGCGGGGTTGGCGCAGACGCGGGCCGGGGCGCCGTTGGCGGACGTACCGGCGGACGTGCCGACCGGGGCGACGCCCTGGGCGGGTACGGACACGAACGCGAGCGCCGGCGAGGACGACCGGTCCGTGCCGTTGCCGGCGACGGTGTTCTCACCGCCGTTGGGCGATTCGGACGGCGAGGCCGCAGGGCCGCCGGCAGCTGTGCCGGATGCCAGGACGGCGTTGCTGCCGGGCGGCAGTCAGCTGCCCAGGACGGCCGTCGCGCCGGCGGTCGACGCTCCGGGAGCGCAGGAGGTTTCCCCGGGCGGCGCCCCGGTTCCCGCGCCCGCCCCGAACGCGCCGGGTACGCCGGGTGCGCCGGGTGCGCCGGGTGCGCCGGCGGGCAGCGTGCCTCCGCCGCCGCCGGGAACGCCGCCGTACGGCTACCCGCAGGGGCCCGCGGTCGCGGGTACGCCGCCGCCGGGCGCCCCGACGTACGGCTACCCGCAGGGTCCGGCCGCCGTACAGGCTTTCCCCGGGTACGGCTACCCGCCGGCGCCGGACGGTGTCGCGGACGCGCCGCGGCCCGCGGCGGGGCCGGACGCCGCCGAGCGGCGTCTCGCGCCGAACGCCGGGGACATCGCGGACGCCGCGACGAGCAAGGCGGCGCCGCCGCCGAGGAAGCCACGCGGTGGTGTGGGTGCGCCGCCGCCCCCGCCGGGCGTTCCCGGTGCGCCGGGCGCGCGCCCGGGTGGCGCGCCTGTCCCGCCCCCGCCGGGCGCGCCCGCGGGCGGGTATGTGCCGACGCAGCTCGTGTCGGCACTCGGCCCCGAGGCGCCGCAGGGACCTGACGGGCCGTCCGACGCGTCCGCGGGCAACGTGCATCACGCGGCCACGGTGTTCGCCGACCCCGGCCGGATGGGCGGCGGCGCACCGCGGCCTCCGGGCGCTCCGGGCGTCCCGAACGCCCCTGGCGCGCCCGCGGGACCCGGCGCTCCGCAGCCCCCCGGGGCGCCCGCCGCGGTACCCGGCCCCGGCGCGCCCGGTGCCGTGCATCATGCCGAGACCGTGCTGTCCGCGCCCCCCGCGGCCGGCCCGGGCGTGCCCCCGCCGCCCGCCCCCGGCGCTTTCGGCATGCCGCCGGGTGCGCAGGGCGCCCCCCAGCCGATGCCGCCGGGTGCGCCGGTGCCGGGGCGGCCGCCGGCGTACGGGTATCCGCAGCAGGGGCAGCCGACGGTCGGCCCCGGCTACCAGGCGGTGCTGCGCTACCGGGCGCAGGACGGTTCGGAGCAGCAGCTCATCCGGCGTTCGGCACCGGGCACACCACACCCGGAGTGGCAGATCTTCCACGAGCTGCGCGCGATGAACGTGCCGCCGGACCAGGTGCTGGAGCTGCACACCGAACTGGAGTCGTGCGAGCTGCCGGGCGCCTACTGCGCACGCATGATCCGCGAGCAGTGGCCGCAGGCGCGGATCGCGAGCATCGCGCCGTACGGCACGGATCACGCGAGCCGGCAGCAGGGCATGGCGCAGTTGCTGGCGCACCAGGGCGAGTTGCACCAGGTGGCCGACGGTCCCGCGCGGCCGGCGCCGCTGCGGGCGCCGCTGCCGCCGGTGCCCGCCGCGCCGGCGATCCCGCCGGAGGCGATCGCGCAGGAGCTGGCGGGCGCGTTCGGGCCGGGGGTCTTCCGGTTCGAGCAGCAGGCGGTGTCGCGGCAGGGTGTGCCGCCGATCGTGGCGCACACGCTGGTCGTGGCGGGGCTGCCGCTGGACATGGGCCCCTTCTTCTGGGCGCAGGCGCAACCGGGCCGTCCGGTGCCGACGCTGGCGGAGCTGGCGGCCGAGCGCGGGGTGGCGCCGGCGGCGGACGCCGGGTCGTACCTCGTCATGGGCACCGACTTCGGCAAGGCGATCTGTGTGCAGTACGGCACGGCGAACATCGTGGCCGTGCCGGTGGAGGCGGGTCCGGGCGGTGCTCCGGTGCCGCCGCAGTTCGTGAACAGCGGGTTGCCGGAGTTCGCGCGTTGTCTGGCGCTGCTGGGCCGGATGTGGCGTCTGCGGTACGGGCTGAACCAGGAGCAGGCGGGCCGCTGGACCGTGGACTTCCAGGGGCAGCTGGCCTCGCTGGACCCGGCGGCGCTCGGCTCCCCGGAGAGCTGGTGGTCGGTGCTGCTGGAGCAGATGTGGGACGGCCTGCTCTGACGCTCGCCGGCCGGGACACGTCTCCTGGCCGGGCCGGTGGCGGACCGGCCGGTGCGTCGGTCCGCCGAACGGGTGGTGGTGGCCGTCCTCGGCCACCGTGGGAGAAGGCCGCGCCGACCGTGTCGTCCGCCGTGCCGTGCCGGCACCCGGGACGGTCTGGCGCGGGGCCGGCCGGTGTCCGCCGGTGCCTGGTGCCAGGGGGCCCGCCACTCCACCCCTGAAGTGCGGCCGCCTCGCCGGGAGGTGGCTGCGGAGTGTCGCGTTATGCACACTTACGTCCGATCCATCAAGATGTGCGCGAACCGTCCTGTCGTGTATGTCCGGTGGAGAGGGGTTCCCAGGGTGAGCAGCGCAGCGATGCCGCCGCACGACTTCGTGACGGTCCGGGGGCGCGGCTACCGCCCCGAGCAGGTCGAGGCCTACCTGGAGGCACTGTCGCAAGACAGGGACGCCGCCTGGGAACGGGCCGCGCGTCTGACCGTGCTCGCCAAGGACATGGGGGCGGAGGCCGCGCGGATGCGGGACGTCGTCTCCCGGCTCACGCCCCAGGAGTACGAGACGCTCGGCGAGGGCGCGCGGAGCCTGTTCCAGTTCGTGCTGGAGGAGGCGGCCGACCTCCGCGAACGCACCCTGCGTGCGGCGCGCGAGCAGGTCGCGCAGGCCGAGGCGGACGCCGAAAACCTGCTCCAGGAGGCGCGGAAGGCGGCCGACGCGCTCTGCGCGGACGCCGACGACAGGGCCCGCCGGCTGCTCCTCGCCGCGGGCGCCGAGGCCGAGGACCTCCGCGTCGGCGCCCGGCGCGAGGTGAAGGAGCGGCGCGGGCAGGCCCTGGCCGCGGTGCGCGAGGCACGGCAGGCCACCGCCGCCATGCTCGCCGAGCAGTCCCGGGAGCACGCCGAGCGGTGGGCGCTGGCCGAGCGCGAGGACACCGCCGACCTGGAGACGCTCGATCCCGCGCTCGCCGAGCGGGTCGGCCGGGCGGAGCGCGAGCTGGCCGAGGCCGAGCGGGAGTTCGCCGAGGCGGAGGAGTACGCGAGCCGCGCTCAGGAGGAGGCGGAGGCGCGTGCCGCCGAGATCGTCGCCGACGCGCGCGTGCGCGAGGAGAACGTCGTCCGGGAGACGGAGCAGGTGCTGCGTGAGCACCGTGAGATGTGGGACGACGTACGGGCGCACATGGACAACGTGCGCAGCAGCCTGATCTCGCTGACCGGCCGGCCCGCCATGGAGTAGCGGCGGCCGGCGCCCCCGGCCGCGCCACCGTTCACTCGTCGAGCACCGGGAACGAGCGGGGCGCCACCAGCAGCAGGACCAGGAACGCCAGTGCCGCGGCTCCGGCCGCGCCGAGGTACACCGCGTGCACCGCCCCGGCGATGGCCCGCCGGGTCGCGTCGGGGGCCGTACCGGCGTCCAGCGCGCGCGTGACGGAGTCCAGGTCGCCGGTGCCGCCGAGGCGCGCGGCCAGCACCCCGTTGGCGACGGCGCCGAAGAGGGACGCGCCGAGGGTCTGCCCGGTCTGCCGGCAGAACAGGACGGAGGCGGTCGTGGTGCCCCGCTCCGACCAGCCCACCGTCGACTGCACGCCCACGATCAGCGGCAGTTGGAACAGACCCAGCGCCCCGCCCAGCAGCAGCATCAGCAGTGTCGGCTGCCACCACGATCCGGGGTACGGCAGGAACGGGAACGCGCACAGGATCAGCGCGGCCAGGCCGATGCCGAGCAGCGCGGTGTCCCGGAAGCCGATGCGCCGGTAGACGTGCTGGCTCAGCGCCGCCGACAGCGGCCAGCTGAGCGTCCACACCGACAGCACGAACCCGGCGGCCACGGGCGCCAGGCCCAGCACCGACTGCGCGTACGTCGGCAGGAACACCGCCGGCGCCACCATCAGCAGTCCGAGCGCGCCGAGCGCCAGGTTGACGGCCGCGATGGTACGGCGCCGCCATACCCACCCCGGGATGATCGGCTCGGCGGCCCGCCGCTCCACCGCCACCACCACGGCGACCAGCGCCAGGCCCGCGCCGAACAGCGTCAGCGACGGCGCGGACAGCCATGGCCAGGCGACCCCGCCCTGCACCAGCGCGGTCAGCAGCACCCCGCCGCACGCGAACACCGCGAGGGCGCCGCCCCAGTCGACGCGCGCGCGGGCGGCCCTCTTTCGGGCGGGCTCGTGCAGATGGCGCACGATCAGCCACAGCGCGGCGGCGCCGATCGGCAGGTTGACCAGGAAGATCCAGCGCCAGTCGGCGTAGGCGGCGAGGACCCCGCCGAGTCCCGGCCCGGCGACCGCCGACACCGCCCACACCGTGGACAGCCTGGACTGGATCCTCGGGCGCTCCGAGAGCGGGTACAGGTCGGCGGCGAGCGTCTGCACGGTGCCCTGCAACGCCCCGCCGCCCAGGCCCTGCACGATCCGGAACGCGATCAGCGCCCCCATGTTCCAGGCCGTCGCGCACAGCAGCGAGCCCAGCAGGAACACCACCGCGCCGACCACCAGCACCGGCTTGCGGCCGAAGGTGTCGGACAGCTTGCCGTACACCGGCAGCGTGACGGTCACGGCGAGCAGATAACCGGAGAACAGCCAGGAGAAGACGGAGAATCCGCCGAGGTCGCCGACGATCTGCGGGACGGCCGTGGAGACGACGGCAGAGTCGAGCGCCGCCAGCGCCATCGCCAGCATCAGCGCGGCGACGACCGCCCCACGTCGCGCGCCGTCCTGCCGTCGTGTCGCCTTGCCGCGTATCGCGGGTGTCGTACTCCCCACCGGAAAACCCCTCCCCGTGCCCACTGCCGGTATCCGTCCCGTGCCCCCTGCACCCGTCTTCCGTACGAACCTTCCCACGCCGTACCGGACTCGACCACGCCGGCGGGGAAGGGCGTGGGCTCCCCCCAAGGGGGCCCGGCCGTACCGGCGGGGGTGGGGTTTTCCCCCCGGAAAGACGGGGCTCCGCACCAGCGCGCCGCCCCACCGCCGACGGCGAGACTCATGGACGTAGCCCAACAGGGACTCGGCAACCGCCCACCGACAGAGGAGACCTACCGTGACTTCGGCTGTGACCATCCCCAGGCACGGGGCGACTGGAGAGCGTACGGCCGTCGCCGCGAGGGCGCGGCAGGTCGTGAAGGCGTACGGGTCCGGGGAGACCCGGGTCGTCGCCCTGGACCACGTCGACGTGGACATCGCACGCGGCCGGTTCACCGCGATCATGGGCCCGTCCGGGTCCGGCAAGTCCACCCTGATGCACTGCCTGGCCGGGCTCGACACCGTGACCAGCGGCCGGATCCACCTGGCCGAGACCGAGATCACCGGTCTGAAGGACAAGAAGCTCACCCGGCTGCGCCGGGACCGGATCGGGTTCATCTTCCAGGCGTTCAACCTGCTGCCGACGCTGAACGCCATGGAGAACATCACGCTGCCCATGGACATCGCCGGCCGCAAGCCGGACCGGGCCTGGCTGGAGAGGGTGGTGGAGACCGTCGGGCTCGCCGGGCGCCTCGGGCACCGGCCGACCCAGCTCTCCGGCGGCCAGCAGCAGCGCGTCGCCGTGGCCCGCGCCCTCGCCGCCCGCCCGGAGATCATCTTCGGGGACGAGCCGACCGGAAACCTCGACTCGCGCGCCGGGTCGGAGATCCTCGGCTTCCTGCGCCGTTCGGTGGACGAACTCGGCCAGACCATCGTGATGGTCACGCACGACCCCGTCGCCGCCTCCTACGCCGACCGCGTCCTGTACCTCGCCGACGGCCGGATCGTCGACGAGATGCACCAGCCGACGGCCGACCAGGTCCTGGACCGCATGAAGGACTTCGACGCCCGGGGGCGTACGTCATGACCGTGCTGAAGACCTCGATGCGCAACTTCCTCGCGCACAAGGGCCGTATGGCGCTCTCGGCGGTCGCGGTACTGCTGTCGGTGGCGTTCGTGTGCGGCACCCTGGTGTTCACCGACACGATGAACACCACCTTCGACAACCTGTTCCAGGCGACCGCCCCGGACGTGACGGTCGGCGCCAAGGGCTCCTCCGACACCGGCGAGACCACCTCCCCCACCGGCAGACCGCCGGTCCTGCCGGCCGCCGTGGTCGGGAAGGTCCGCGGGGCCGAGGGTGTGCGGTCGGCGCAGGGCACGGTGGTCTCCACCTCGGCGACCGTCGTCGACGCCGACAAGGACAAGCTCTCGCCCGACAGCGGGGCGCCGACCATCGTCGGCAGCTGGACCGGCAACGACGCCCGGACCATGCGGATCAGCTCCGGGACGGCGCCCCGGGGCCCGGACCAGGTGATGGTCGACGCCGACACGGCCGAACAGCACCATCTCAGGCTCGGCGACGAGATCGGCGTGATCACCGTTTTGGGCACGCACCACGCGCGCGTGTCCGGCATCGCCGCCTTCAAGGTCACCAACCCCGGCGCGGCGCTCTTCTACCTGGACATCGAGACCGCCCAGCGGATCCTCGTCGGCCGGACCGGTGTGTACACCGGCGTGGACGTCACCGCAGGCAAGGGCGTGACCGACGAACGGCTGAAGCGGAACGTCACCGCCGTCCTCGGGCACGGCTACCAGGTGCGGACCGCCAAGGAGGTGGCCGACGCCAACCAGAAGGACGTCCAGAGCTTCCTGAACGTCATGAAGTACGCGATGCTCGGCTTCGCCGGGATCGCCTTCCTCGTCGGCATCTTCCTGATCATCAACACCTTCTCCATGCTGGTTGCCCAGCGCACCCGGGAGATCGGCCTGATGCGCGCCATCGGCTCCTCCCGCAAGCAGGTCAACCGGTCCGTGCTCGTCGAGGCGCTGCTGCTCGGTGTGCTGGGCTCCGCGCTCGGCGTCGGCGCTGGGGTCGGCATCGCGATCGGCCTGATGAAGCTCATGGGCCGGATGGGCATGCACCTGTCCACCGACGATCTGACCGTCGCCTGGACGACCCCCGCGCTCGGCCTGCTCCTCGGCGTGGTCGTCACCGTTTTCGCCGCCTGTCTGCCCGCCCGGCGCGCCGGGAAGATCTCCCCGATGGCCGCCCTGCGCGACGCGGGGACCCCGGGCGACGTCAGGGCGGGGGCGATCCGGGCCGTGCTCGGTCTCGTCCTCACCGGCGCGGGCGGCTGGAGCCTGTACGTCGCCGCCCGCGCCGAGAAGGCCCAGGCCGGCTCGGGCTGGCTGGGCCTGGGCGTGGTGCTCACCCTGGTCGGCTTCGTGATCATCGGGCCGCTGCTCGCCGGCGGCCTGGTCCGCGTCCTCGGCGCGGTGCTGCTGCGGGTCTTCGGCCCCGTCGGCCGGATGGCCGAGCGCAACGCCCTGCGCAATCCGCGCCGCACCGGCGCCACCGGGGCGGCCCTGATGATCGGCCTGGCCCTGGTGGCCTGTCTGTCGGTGGTCGGCTCCTCCATGGTGGCCTCCGCCACCGACCAGCTGGACAAGACCGTCGGCACGGACTTCATCATCCAGGGGGACAACGAGCAGGTTCTCATCCCGCCGCAGGCGGTGCGGGCCGTCAAGGACACGCCCGGCATGGCCCGGGTCACGGAGTACAGGATCCTCGACGCCGACCTGACCACTCCGGACGGCCAGGTCACCAGGAAGAAGACGATCAAGGCGGCCGACCCGACGTACGCGCGGGACCTGCGCACCAAGACGGTCGCCGGCCGGCTCGCCGACGCCTACCGGCCCGACTCGATGTCCGTCTTCGAGGGCTTCGCCAGGAAGCACGGCATCGGGCTCGGCTCCACCGTCGCGGTCGACTTCCGGGACGGCCGGACGGCGAAGCTGACGGTCCGCGCGATCACCAGCGACGACGTCGTCATCGACAAGGGCGCGATGTACGCCTCCATCGCCACCGCCTCCCGGTACGTGCCCGCCCAGCGGATGCCGCTCGACCTGCTGGTCTTCGCCTCCGCCCAGGACGGTCGGCAGGCGGCCGCCTACCGGGCGCTGAAGTCCACGCTGCACGACTTCCCGGAACTGACCGTCCGCGACCAGACCGACTACAAGAAGGCGCTGAAGGACCAGATCGGGCAGCTGCTGAACATGATCTACGGGCTGCTCGCCCTCGCGATCATCGTCGCGGTCCTCGGTGTGGTGAACACCCTGGCGCTGTCCGTGGTCGAGCGGACCCGGGAGATCGGCCTCATGCGGGCCATCGGCCTCTCCCGCCGCCAGCTGCGCCGCATGATCCGGCTGGAGTCCGTGGTGATCGCCGTCTTCGGTGCCCTGCTCGGCCTCGGCCTCGGCATGGGCTGGGGCGTGACCGCCCAGCAGCTCCTGGCGCTGGAGGGCCTGAAGGTCCTGGACATCCCCTGGCCGACCATCGCCGCCGTCTTCGTCGGCTCGGCCTTCGTGGGCCTGCTCGCCGCGCTGGTCCCGGCGTTCCGGGCGGCCCGGATGAACATCCTGAAGGCCATCGCGACGGACTAGCGGCTCGGGTGAGGGGTCGGGTCACGGCGGCACCGGCGGCCGGCGGCGGGGGTTGTCCACAGGCACCCGCGCCGCCGGCCGTGGCGTCGTACGCTGGACACCCCCGGCTGCCACCCGCACCGGGCTGCTTGCGTTGCCCACCCCTGGACGGAAAAAAAGCCCCATGAGCCTGCACGGTCTGCTCGACGCCGTCGTCAAGGACCCCGCCCTCGCGGAAGCGATACTGGCGGCCGCGGACGGCAACCGCTCGCATGTCGATCTCGTCGGCCCGCCCGCGGCCCGGCCCTTCGCCATCGCCGCCCTGGCCCGCGAGGCCGGCCGCCCGGTGCTGGCGGTGACCGCGACGGGCCGTGAGGCCGAGGACCTGGCGGCCGCGCTGCGCTCGCTGCTGCCGCCGGACGGCGTCGTGGAGTACCCCTCCTGGGAGACCCTCCCGCACGAGCGGCTCAGCCCCCGAAGCGACACCGTCGGCCGCCGCCTCGCCGTCCTGCGGCGCCTCGCCCACCCCCGCCCCGACGACCCCGAGACCGGCCCCGTCTCCGTCGTCGTCGCCCCCGTGCGCTCCGTGCTCCAGCCTCAGGTCAAGGGCCTGGGCGACCTGGAGCCGGTGGCGCTGAGAGCCGGCGAGACCGCCGACCTGAACGAGGTCGTGGAGGCCCTCGCGGCCGCCGCCTACGCGCGCGTGGAGCTCGTCGAGAAGCGCGGCGAGTTCGCCGTGCGCGGCGGCATCCTGGACGTGTTCCCGCCCACCGAGGAACACCCCCTGCGCATCGAGTTCTGGGGCGACGACGTCGAGGAGATCCGCTACTTCAAGGTCGCCGACCAGCGCTCCCTCGAAGTCGCCGAACACGGGCTGTGGGCGCCCCCGTGCCGCGAGCTGCTGCTCACCGACGACGTCCGCGCCCGCGCGCGTGCCCTCGCCGAGGACCACCCCGAGCTGGGCGAACTGCTCGGCAAGATCGCCGAGGGTATCGCCGTGGAGGGCATGGAGTCCCTCGCCCCGGTCCTGGTCGACGACATGGAGCTGCTGCTCGACGTGCTGCCCAAGGGCGCCATGGCCGTCGTCTGCGACCCCGAGCGGGTCCGCACCCGCGCCGCCGACCTGGTGGCCACCTCCCAGGAGTTCCTGCAGGCGTCCTGGGCGGCCACCGCCGGCGGCGGCGAAGCCCCGATCGACGTCGGCGCGGCCTCCCTGTGGTCCATCGCCGACGTCCGCGACCACGCGCGCGAGCTGGACATGATGTGGTGGACGGTGTCCCCGTTCGCCGCCGACGAAGAGCTCGACGCGGACACCCTCAAGCTCGGCATGCACGCCCCCGAGACCTACCGCGGCGACACCGCGCGCGCCCTCGCCGACACCAAGGGCTGGCTGGCCGACAGCTGGCGCGCGGTGTTCGTCACCGAGGGCCACGGCCCGGCCTCCCGCACGGTGGAGGTGCTCGGCGGCGAGGGCATCGCGGCCCGGCTGGACGCCGACCTCGGTGAGCTGAGCCCCGCCGTGGTGCACGTCTCCTGCGGATCGATCGAGTTCGGCTTCGTGGACCCGGCGCTCAAGCTCGTCGTGCTCACCGAGACCGATCTGTCGGGGCAGCGCACCGCCGGCCGCGACGGCGCCCGTATGCCGGCCCGCCGCCGCAAGACCATCGACCCGCTCACCCTGGAGCCGGGCGACTACATCGTCCACGAACAGCACGGCGTCGGCCGCTACATCGAGATGGTGCAGCGCACCGTCCAGGGCGCCACGCGCGAGTACCTCGTGGTGGAGTACGCGCCCGCCAAGCGCGGCCAGCCCGGCGACCGCCTCTACATCCCGACCGACCAGCTGGAGCAGATCACCAAGTACGTCGGCGGCGAGGCGCCCACCCTGCACCGGCTCGGCGGCGCGGACTGGACGAAGACCAAGGCCCGCGCGAAGAAGGCCGTCAAGGAGATCGCCGCCGACCTGATCAAGCTGTACAGCGCCCGCATGGCCGCCCCCGGCCACGCGTTCGGCACCGACACGCCCTGGCAGCGCGAGCTGGAGGACGCCTTCCCCTACGCGGAGACCCCCGACCAGCTCACCACCATCGCGGAGGTCAAGGAGGACATGGAGAAGACGGTCCCCATGGACCGCCTGGTCTGCGGCGACGTCGGCTACGGCAAGACCGAGATCGCCGTACGGGCCGCCTTCAAGGCCGTACAGGACGGCAAGCAGGTCGCCGTCCTCGTGCCGACGACCCTGCTGGTGCAACAGCACTTCGGCACGTTCTCCGAGCGCTACGGCCAGTTCCCGGTGAACGTGAAGGCGCTCTCCCGCTTCCAGACCGACACCGAGGCCAAGGCCGTCCTGGAGGGACTGAGGGAGGGCGCGGTGGACGTCGTCATCGGCACCCACCGCCTGTTCTCCTCGGAGACCAAGTTCAAGGACCTGGGCCTGGTCATCGTCGACGAGGAGCAGCGCTTCGGCGTCGAGCACAAGGAACAGCTGAAGAAGCTGCGCGCCAACGTGGACGTGCTGACCATGTCCGCGACCCCGATCCCGCGCACCCTGGAGATGGCGGTCACCGGCATCCGCGAGATGTCCACCATCACCACGCCCCCCGAGGAGCGGCACCCGGTGCTGACCTTCGTCGGCCCGTACGAGGAGCGGCAGATCGGCGCCGCCATCCGTCGCGAGCTGCTGCGCGAGGGCCAGGTCTTCTACATCCACAACCGGGTCGAGTCCATCGACCGCGCGGCCGCCCGGCTGCGCGAGATCGTCCCCGAGGCGCGCATCGCCACCGCCCACGGCCAGATGTCGGAGTCGGCCCTCGAACAAGTCGTCGTCGACTTCTGGGAGAAGCGGTTCGACGTCCTGGTGTCGACGACGATCGTCGAGTCCGGTATCGACATCTCCAACGCCAACACACTGATCGTGGAGCGCGGCGACACCTTCGGCCTGTCCCAGTTGCACCAGCTGCGCGGCCGGGTGGGGCGGGGCCGGGAGCGGGGCTACGCCTACTTCCTCTACCCCCCGGAGAAGCCGCTCACCGAGACCGCGCACGAGCGGCTGGCGACCATCGCCCAGCACACGGAGATGGGCGCGGGCATGTACGTGGCGATGAAGGACCTGGAGATCCGCGGCGCCGGAAACCTGCTCGGCGGCGAGCAGTCCGGCCATATCGCGGGCGTCGGCTTCGACCTGTACGTCCGCATGGTCGGCGAGGCCGTCGCCGACTACCGGCGGCAGCTGGAGACGGGCGGGATCGAGGAGGAGGCACCGCTCGAGGTCAAGATCGAGCTGCCGGTCGACGCGCACGTCCCGCACGACTACGCGCCCGGCGAGCGGCTGCGCCTGCAGGCCTACCGGGCCATCGCCTCCGCCAACTCCGAGGAGGACGTCAAGGCCGTCCGCGAGGAACTGACCGACCGCTACGGCAAGCTGCCCGAACCGGTGGAGAACCTGCTGCTGGTGGCCGGGCTCCGGATGCTCGCGCGGGCGTGCGGTGTGGGCGAGGTCGTGCTGCAGGGCACCAACATCCGCTTCGCGCCGGTGGAGTTGCGCGAGTCGCAGGAGCTGCGGCTCAAGCGGCTGTATCCGGGCACGGTCATCAAGCCGACCGCGCACCAGGTGCTCGTCCCGCGCCCGAAGACCGCGAAGGTCGGCGGCAAGCCGCTGGTCGGCCGGGAACTGCTGGGCTGGGTCGGCGAGTTCCTGGCATCGGTCCTGGGGTCGTAGCCCTCGGCCCCCGGGGCCTGGTCCCCGGCTTCGGGGCCGTGGCTTCCGGCTCCGAGTCGTAGGTGGCGGACGCGTGGTCGGTGTGAGCCGGCGCACACGTCCGCCGCCCATGCTCCCCGGTCCTCGATCCCGGTGCGTCAAGTGAGCCCGACGGGGCACCTCTTAACCCTGTATCACTCCTTCGGGGCCCGTCTGCCGTCGACGCGGTGGCGGATACCGTGGGGGCCGGGAGGATCCGCCCGTATCCGGGGGCGGACCAGGGCGAACAAGGGGGGCGCATCGTGACGCGTCTGAGGGATACGGGGCGCGGCGGAGGCAGGCGCGTTCTGGTGGCGTCCGCCGTGCTGCTGACGTCGGGGCTCGCGCTCGGCGGCTGCAAGGACGTGGCCACACCCGCCGCGGGTGGCTCGGCCGGCCCGGCCGGGCCACCCGCGGGCGACGGCCGGGCCGTGAGCCCGCTGGACAACCCGGACGGGACGAAGCCGGGGCTGGCGGCGATCACCTCGGCCGGGGACCGCTCCAGGGCCCGCGCCCTGATCAAGAAGGTGGCCACGAAGGGGCGCGGCCCCAAGACGGGTTACGCCCGCGCCGAGTTCGGCTATGCCTGGATGGACTCCGCCCCGGGTGACGTACCCTTCGCCCACAACGGCTGCGACTCGCGGAACGACCTGCTGAAACGTGACGGCGAGGATGTTCGCTTCCGCAGCGGGTCCAACTGTGTCGTCGTCTCGATGACCCTGCACGATCCGTACACCGCCAAGACGATCGCCTGGACGAAGTCACACGCCACCACGGTGCAGATCGACCATGTGATGCCGCTGTCCTACGACTGGCAGATGGGCGCCGCCCACTGGCCGAAGGGCAAGCGGGAGGACATCGCCAACGACCCGCTCAACCTCATCCCCGTGGACGGCCCGACCAACGGCGCCAAGAGCGACTCAGGCCCGGCGAGTTGGCTTCCGCCGAACCAGCGGATCCGGTGCTCCTACTCGGTCCGCGTCGCCCAGGTCTCCCTGAAGTACGACCTGCCGGTCACGTCGTCCGACAAGGAGGCGATGCTGAGGCAGTGCGCCGGCTGAGGTGCGCCGGCAGCGTTAGCAGGGCCTCCATGTGAGTAACCATCAGGTGAAGAAACGATACGGAGACCATGACGGCCCGGTAAAGGCGTTTACAAGTTGCAAACGGACGGTGGCTAGCAAACCGGTCAGGTTCAGCAAGAGGCGGTCAAGGTAAGCACAAGATCACCTCTTGAACCTGTCTACAAGATGTTCACAGCAGGCAAGATCAGCGCGTTTTGTATCGTTCCTGATCGCTGGAGTCGAAGCCGTGCCTCTGTGGCCGCTCAGCCGCCGCCCGCGCCCCGCGCGGACAGCGCGCCCCCTACGCCGTGCCCGCCGTGCGCGGCGCTCGGTCGCCATCCTGGTGCTCACCGCACTGGCACTGGCGCTGACGACGGATCAGGCCCTCGCCGAGGGTCTGGAACTGGGTCGCGTCGAGCTGCCGAGCATGAGCCTGTCCTCGATCGCGTCCTGGTTCACGGACCCGCACTGGGGCAAGCTGCCGCACCAGTCGTCCGGCACGGCCGCCGGCAAGCGGCACCACGTCTCCGCCGACGCCACCGCCGCGCACCGCGGCGCGGGGCACGCCCCCGGCAAGGGCCGCGGCGAGCTGTCCGCCTACCACCCGCACAAGCCGGCCGTGAAGAGCGGCCGCAGCGGGCACGGTGGCGTCTTCAACGCCAGGACCAGCAAGCGGGACGCCGCCAAGTCCACGCGGACGGCGACGGTCTACCGCAACGCCGACGGGTCCACCACCCGCCAGATGTCCCCCACGCCCGTCAACTACCAGGCGGACAAGGGCCGCTGGGCGCCGATCGACGTCGACGTCCGCGCCGGACCGGACGGCCGCTGGCACGAGAAGGCCAACTCGGTCGCCGTGGACTTCGCCGCCAAGGCCACCGACCCGGCCCTCGCCTCCCTCGCGACCGACTCCGGGCACCGCGTCGCCTACGCGCTCAAGGACGCCGCCCCCGTCAAGGGCTCCGCGCACGGCTCCACCGTCACCTACGGCGACGTCCTGGACGCCACCGACCTGTCGGTGTCCCCCACCGCCACCGGTGTGAAGGAGTCGGTCGTCCTGCGCTCCGCGGACGCCGGCAACTCCTGGACCTTCCCGCTCACCCTCAAGGGCCTCACCCCCGTCCAGCACGGCAGGAACGGCTGGACCGACCTGCGTGACGCCACCGGCAAGACCCGGGAGCGCATACCCCCGGCGTACGCGTACGACGCGAAGGTGAACCGCCGCTCCGGCGACCCCACCACCACCCACGACGTCACCACCGAGCTGGTCCACTCCAAGGACGGCTACGCCCTGAAGGTGACCCTGGACAGCCGCTGGCTGCACGACCCGCGCCGCGTCTTCCCGGTCACCGTCGACCCCACCGTCAGCGACGGCTGGACCACCACCTACGCCGAGTCCGGCGCGGCCGGTGACCACTCCTACGAGCAGACCCTCAAGATCGGCTCCTACGACTCCGGCACCCACTCGGCGATCGGCTTCGTCAACCACTGGGACACCGCCTGGGACGGCAGCGGCGCCACCGTCACCTCCGCCTCCCTGAAGCTCTTCGACACCTGGGCCTCCACCTGCACCGCCGAGCGGTTCGACGTCGCCCTGGTCACCGGCGCCTGGACCCCCGAGTCCGTCACCGCCTACCCGGGCCCCGCCAAGGGCTCCTCCATCGGCAACGCCACGCCCAGCGTGCCCAACGCGTGCGCCAACACCGCCGCCGACCGCACCGTGGGCGACTCCGTGAGCGTCCCGCTGTCCACCTCCGCCATCCAGGGCTGGTTCAGCGGTACCAGCAAGGACTACGGCCTGGCGGTGTACGCCGCGACCACCGACACCCTGCACTGGAAGCAGTTCGGCTCCTTCAACGACCCGGGCAAGGGCCCGGTGCTGTCGGTCACCTACACCGGCAACACCGCGCCGCAGCTGTACGAGCAGTTCCCGCAGGACAACGCCGTCGTGGGCACCACCCAGCCCGAGCTGACCGCGTGGGCCGGCGGCGCCAACTCCAGCGGCGGCGAGAACAACCAGTACAAGTTCCAGGTCTTCGACGCCACCGGCGCCACCAAGCTCGCCGACTCCGGCCTGATCGCCACCGGCGACTGGACCGTGCCCGCCGGCACCCTCGCCTGGGGCAAGTCCTACACCTGGGCCGTCCAGGCGTACGACGCCACCACCAAGCTGTACTCCCCGGCCGACCTGTACGCGCTGTCCGTGCAGGTCCCCCAGCCCGTGATCACCTCCGGGCTGTCGCAGAACAGCAGCGACCACGGCTTCGACGGCTCCATCGGCAACTACACGACCTCCGACACCGACGCCTCGATCTCCACCGTCGGTCCGTCCCTGGACGTCGAGCGCGACTACAACTCCCGTGACCCGCGCTGGACCGGCGCGTTCGGCGCCGGCTGGTCCAGCATCTTCGACTCCCGGGCCACCGAGCAGTACACCGCCTCCGGCGCGGTCTCCAGCGTCGTCGTCTCCTACCCGGACGGCTCGCAGGTCGGCTACGGCAAGAACGGCGACGGCACCTTCACGCCCGGCAACGGACGGTTCGCCACCTTCAAGTCGGTCACCGGCGGCTACACGCTGACCGACAAGGACGACACCCTCTACACCTTCACCCAGTCCCTGGGCTCCGGCGGCTACGGCCTGACCTCCGTGACCGACGCCAACGGCCGGTCTGTCAACCTCACCTGGACCGGCGGCCACATCACCAAGATGGCCTCCGCCGTCTCCGGCCGCTCCCTGTCCCTGACCTGGCAGACCCCCTCCGGCGCCCAGGCCGCGCACGTGTCGAGCGTGGTCACCGACCCGGTCACCCCGGGTGACACGACCACCGCCCAGACCTGGACGTACGGCTACACCGGGGACCAGCTCACCCAGGTGTGCTCGCCGCTGTCGTCCACCAAGTGCACCACCTACGGCTACGACTCCGGCTCCGGCTACCGCAACGCCGCCCTGGACCTGGACCCGCACACCTTCTGGCCGCTGTCGGAGACCTCCGGCACCAGCGCCAAGGACGCCGTCCTCGACAACGAGGGCACCACCGACGCCACCTACGAGAACGTCACCCTCGGCCAGAGCACCGGCCCGCTGACCGGCTCCACCGCCAAGGCCGCCACGTTCAACGGCACCAGCTCCGACGTCTCGCTGCCCAAGAACCTCGGCAACGACACCGACTCCGGCGCGATATCCCTGTGGTTCAAGACCTCACAGGGGCCCGGCGTCCTCTACTCCTACGCCTCCCAGCCCATCGGCTCCGGGCAGGCCGCCGGCTTCTACACCCCGTCGGTGTACGTCGGCACCGACGGCAAGCTGAACGCCGAGTTCTGGTACAGCGGCGGCATCAACCCGATCGTGTCCACCGCGTCCGTCGCCGACGGCAAGTGGCACCACGTGGTGCTGTCCGCCGCCGGCAACTCCCAGACGCTGTACCTGGACAACGCCAAGGTCGGCTCGCGCAGCGGCACCGTCTCCATCAAGAGCGCGGTCGCCTTCGGCAAGAACCAGTCGTTCAACTACCTCGGCACCGGCTTCCTCGGCGGCAACTGGCCCGACAACCCGCACCACTCGACCACCGAGCCGGACGGCTACGCCACCTACTTCAACGGCTCCATCGCCGACGTCGCCTGGTACGGCCGCCCGCTCGTCACCGCCGACGTGAACGCCCTCTACACCTACGGCACACACGGCACCAGCCTGCTCGACACCGTCACCCGGCCGTCCGGCAAGACCTTCGCGGCCATGTCGTACGACCCGGACTCCACCACGCTGAACCAGCTCACCGACGAGAACGGCGGCGTGTGGAAGCTCGGCACCCCCACCGTCACCGGCTCCAGCGACACCTACCGGGGCGCGGTGCTGGGCGGGGCGCCCCGCCAGTACTTCCGCCTCGGTGAGGCCGCCGGCGCGTCCGCCGCGGTGGACGAGGTGCGCGGCGGCGACGGCACCTACAACGCGGTCACCCTCGGCGGCTCCGGCCCGTTCAGCGACCACAAGGCGGCCGCCTTCGACGGCACCGCGTCCGCGGTGACCCTGCCGAGCGGTTCGGTGCCCGGCTCGGGCGCCGAGTCGGCCGGCCTGTGGTTCAAGACCTCCACGGCGAACGGCGTCCTGCTCGCCGCGTCCAAGGACCCGCTGACCAGCGGCGGCACCACGGCGACCGCGTACACGCCGATCCTGTACGTCGGCAGCAGCGGCAAACTGAACGGAGAGTTCTACTTCTCCGGCGGCTCCACCAAGCCGCTCGCCTCCACCGCCACCGTCACCGACGGCAAGTGGCACCACGCGGTGATCTCCACCTCCGCGAGCAGCCAGTCGCTGTACCTCGACGGAGCCCTCGTGGGCAGCCAGAGCGGCGCCGCGGCCATGTCCGGCCAGCCGAACACCTACGTCGGCGCCGGCTACCTCGGCGGCAACTGGCCGGACGAGGCGCACCACAACACCTCGGACAACACCGGCTACGCCACCTACTTCAAGGGCTCCATCGCCGAGGTCGCCCTCTACCGCTCGGAGCTTTCCGCGGAGGACGTCGCCGAGCAGTTCCAGGCGGCGAAGAACTCCACCGGCCTGCTGCCGGTCAAGACCGTCAAGGTCACCTCGCCGACCAACTCCACGCTGACGTACACCTACGACGTCACCAACGGCAACCGCGCGCTGACCGAGACCGACGGCCTGGGCGACAAGACGAGCTTCGGCTACGACACCTCCGGCTTCGAGCACACGGTCACCGACCCCAACGGGGCGATGACCGTCACCGGCCACGACGTCCGCGGCAACGTGGTCTCCTCCACGTCCTGCCAGGACCAGGCCGCGAACAAGTGCAACACCGAGTACTACACGTACTACCCGGACGACACCACGGCGCAGCTGACCACCACCGACCCGCGCAACGACCAGCTGGTCACCGAGCGCGACGGCCGGTCCTCGTCCGCCACGGACACCACCTACCTGACGTCCTACACCTACGACGCGGACGGCAACCAGACCGCCATCACCGGCCCCGCGGTGCCCGGCTTCCCCGGCGGCCGCACCACCACGACCGTCTACAGCGACGGCACCAGCGCCTACCCCTCCGCCGACGGCGGTGTGGTGCCCAAGGGCCTGCCGGTGAAGACGGTCAGCCCGGGCGGCGCCGTCAACCAGGTGTCGTACTTCAAGAACGGCGACGTGGCCTCCACCACCGACGCCGTCGGCCTGGTCACCCGCTACACCTACGACGGCCTCGGCCAGGTCACCACCCAGAAGGTCGTCTCCGACACCTACCCCGACGGCCTGGTGACGTCGTACAAGTACGACGCGGCCGGCCAGGTGATCGAGGAGCACGACCCGCAGCTCACCGACCGCGTCACCGGCGCCACGCACGCCGCCGTCACCAGCACGGTCTTCGACGAGGACGGCAACACCACCTCGCAGACCGTCTCCGACGCGAGCGGCGGCGACCGTTCCCGCGCGCAGACGTGGACCTACGACGGCTACGACCACGTACTGACCGAGTCCGACGCCAACGTCTCCGCCAACGCCTCCTACGGCAACACCACCACGTACTCCTACGACACCTCCGGCAACAAGACCAAGGAGGTCACCAGCGCCGGGAACGAGACGCGGTACACCTACGACGACAACGGCAACCTGCTCACGCAGGGCGTGATGTACACCGGTGACCCGACCGCTCCCACGGCGCCGGCCCTGCTCACCGAGTCCTCCCGCGCCTACGACCCGGCCGGACGGCTCGCGTCGATCACCGACGCGATGGGCGACACCACCACGTACACCTACACCGACGACGGTCTGACCTCGACGGTGAAGCGGACCAGCCCCGACGGCAAGAGCACCTACGTGCTGGAGTCGGACGCCTATGACGCGGCCGGCAACATGCTGCAGTCCACGACGGACAACGGCGAGACGGTCACCAAGTACACCGTGGACGCCGCCTCGCGGACCACGTCCACCGAGCTGGACCCGACCGGCGTGGACCGGGTGACCACCCTGTCGTACACCCCGGACGACGAGGTCGCCACCGAGAACGACCACGACGCCTCCGGCTACGACCGCACCACCACCAGCACCTACGACGACATGGGCAACCTGCTCAGCGAGACGCTGTACGGGGACGCCTCAGGTCACCCCGCGGGCTGGTGGAAGCTCGACCAGTCCTCCGGCACCCATGTCACCGACGCCTCCGGCACCGGGAACTCCGCCACCGCCTCCGGCGTCACCTGGAGCGACGACGCCGCGAACCTCGCGGGCACGTCCTCGACCCAGGGCATCAGCACCAACGGCCCGGTCCTGGACACCTCCACGTCGTACTCCGTGTCGGCGTGGGTGAAGATGAGCTCGCTGCCGACCCACAACGCGGCGGTCGTCGCGCAGACCGGCACCACCAACAGCGCGTTCATGCTCCAGTACAACTACGCGCACACCGGCGCGCCGATGTGGAGCATGCTGGACACCAGCAAGGACGCCGCGAGCCCCACCTTCCCGGCCGCCTACTCCACGGCCGTGCCGACCACCGGAGCCTGGGCGCACCTGGTGGGTGTGTACGACTCCGCCTCCGGCGCGATCAAGCTGTACGTCAACGGCGCGCTGTCCGGCTCGGGCACCAACACCACCCCGTGGAACGCCACCGGCCCGCTCACCATCGGGCAGGACAAGTACGCCGGCGCCAGCAGCGACCTGCTGCCCGGCGCGGTCTCGGGCGTCCAGGTGTACCAGCGGGCGCTGTCGGCCTCCGAGGTGTCCTCGCTGTACGGCAAGGGCCGCGGCGGCGGCACGGTCGGTTCCTCCGACGCGCAGACCACCAAGTACGCCTACGACAAGCGGGGCCTGCCGACGTCCATGACGGACGCCGAGCAGCACACCACCGACTACTCCTACGACGAGGCGGGCAACCTCGCGGTCACCACCGCGCCCGCCGTCCAGGCGGAGCCGGACGGCACCACCGCGGCCACCGTCCGCCCGGTCACCACCAGCGGCTTCAACACCTTCGGCGAGGCCGTCGAGGAGCAGGACCCGAACGGCCTGGTGACCAGCACGGCGTACGACGCGGAGGGCAACAAGGTCTCCGAGACCCTGCCGCCCTACACCCCGGCGGGCGGCTCCTCGCCCAACGCGGGCACGACCGTCTACACCTACGACAGCGAGGGCAACCAGACCTCCGTCACCACGCCCGGCGGGAAGACCACGTCGTACCTGTACGACCAGCTGGGCAACCTCGCCCAGACCACCGCGCCGGACGGCACCAAGACGCACGCGGTCTACGACCCGAACGGCGAGCAGCTGTCGGCGACGGACCCGACCGGCGCGCAGACCCAGGCCACGTACGACTTCCTGGGCCGCCAGCTGACACAGACGACGCTGGAGCGCTACCCGTCCACGCGGACGCTGACGTCCACCACCTCCTACGCGGTCACCCCGGGCAACCCCTACGGCGCCCACGCCGCCTCCAGCACCTCCCCGGGCGGTGTGACGACGACGTACGCCTACAACCGGGCCGGTGAGACCACCGCCGTCACCGACGGCGCGGGCAACACCACCCGCTTCGAGTACGACTTCGCGGGCAACTCCGCGAAGACGACGCTGGCGGACGGCAGTTACACCACGTCCGAGTACAACGCCGACGGCGACCCGACCGCCACCCGGTCCTACGACCCGAGCGGCACCAAGCTCTGGGAGACCTCCCAGGCCTACGACGGCGTCGGCAACATGACCGCCGCCACGGACGCCAACGGCCACACCAGCCACTTCACCTACGACGCGGCCGGCACCATCACCCAGGAGATCCAGCCGGTCGACGCCGCAACGTCGATCACCACGACCTTCGGTTACGACGCGGCCGGCAACCGGACCCGCTTCACCGACGGCCGCGGCAACTCCTGGCGCTACGGGTACACGCCGTGGGGCCAGCAGGAGAAGGTGATCGAGCCGACCACCGCGAAGTACACCTCGGCGGCCGACTCGACCACCACCTACGCCTACGACGCGGACGGCCGGCTGACGAACGTGACGCTGCCGGGCGGTGTCACGACCGTGATGACGTACGACGTCAACGGCCAGCTGAAGACGATGTCCGGCACCGGCGCCGACGCGGCCACGGCCACGCGGAGCTTCGACTACGACCCGGCCGGCCGGGTGAAGTCGGCGGACACCGACGCGGCGGGCATCACCGGGGCGATCGACCACCAGGACGCCACCCACGACGCGTTCACCTACGACGACCGCAGCGACCTGCTGACGGCGTCGGGCTCGGCGGGCTCCTCGAGCTTCGCCTACAACGACGACGGCGCGATGACCTCGCGGACGGACGCTGCGGGCACGTCGACCTACGGCTACGACACGGCCGGCCGTCTGTCGACCCTGAACGACGCGGCCACGGGCGCCCAGCTGACGTACTCGTACGGATCGCTGAACGAACTGAAGACGGTCAAGTACGGCTCGACCGGCCAGACCCGCACCTTCGGCTACAACAGCGCGCACGAGCTGACCAGCGACGTCCTGGCACAGGGCGGCACGACCCTGGCGAGCTTCAACTACGACTACGACAAGAACGGCAACCTCACCTACAAGAAGACGGCGGGTGTCTCGGGCGCCTCGACCAACACCTACGGCTACGACTGGGCCAACCGCCTCACGTCCTGGGACAACGGCACGAAGGCGACGTCGTACGAGTACGACGCCTCGGGCAACCGGATCCGCAACGGCTCGGACGTCTACACCTACGACGCCCGCGACGAGCTGACGTCCGACGGTGTGCACACCTACGACTACTCGGCGCGCGGCAGCATGACGCAGGAGTCGTCGACGACCGGCGGCACGGTGGCGTACAAGACGGACGCCTTCGGCGGCCAGATCGTCGCCGGCACCCAGGCGTACACGCTCGACGCCACCGGCCGCAACATCACCGACCGCGACACCTCGACGCCCGGCTCGACGCGGACGTTCGCCTACTCCGGCGCGGACAACACGATCGCCTCGGACGGCGACAACACCTACACCTACGATCCGGCGGGCGGCGTCGTCGGCATCAAGCCGTCGGGCGGCACCGGGGTGCTGGCCCTGACCGACCAGCACAGCGACGTGGTGGGCACCTTCGCCGCGGGGGCGACCTCGCTGGCGGGCTCCGCGTCCTACGACCCGCTGGGCAAGGTGGTCTCACCGACCAACACGATCCAGGGCCGGCTCGGCTTCCAGTCCGGCTGGACGGAGCCCGGCACGGGCGACGTGGGAACGGCGTCACGCTGGTACGACCCCGGCACCGGGCAGTTCCTGAACAAGGACAGCATCTCGCTGGACGCGGTCCCCAACTCGGTGGCGGCGAACCCCTTCGCCTACGTCGACGACAACCCGATGGCGGGCACCGACGAGTCGGGCAACTGCTCCTGGTACGACGTGGTCTGCGGCGCGAAGAAGGTCGTGCACCACGCCAAGAAGGCCATCAAGCGGGCGGTCCACAAGATCTACCACGCGGTCAAGCACGCGGCCCGCAAGATCGTCCACGCGGTCAAGCACGCGGCTCACCGGATCGTGCACCGGGTGCGGGACGTCTACCACGCCACCGTGCGGGTCGTCCGGCGCGTCTACCACTACGCGGTCAGGAAGGTCAGACACGCGTATCACCGGGTGGTCCACGCGGTCCACTCCGCTTACCACAAGATCTCGCGCGCCGTGCACCGTGTGGTGCACGCGGTGAAGAAGGCCGCCAAGAAGGTCGCCCACGCGGTGAAGAAGGCCGCTCACGCGGTGGCGCACGCGGCGAGGACCGCCTACCACGCCACGGTCAAGGCGGCGAAGGCGACCGCGAAGTTCGTCAAGCACCACGCCGCCGCGATCACCTCGTTCGTGGTCTCCACGGCCGTGTTCGCGGGCTGTGAGGCCGTCACGGCCGGCGTCGGCTCCATCGGCTGCGCGGCGGCCGCGGGCGCGGCGGGCTCCCTGGTCGAGCAGGGCTTCGCGTGCGCGGAGAACGGCGGCGACGACTGCAGCGCGGGCGCGTTCGCGGGCTCGGCGGTCGAGGGCGCGGTCGCCGGCGCGGCCGGCGGCCTCCTGGGCAAGGTCGGCGGCTCCCTCCTGGCCAAGGCGGCCCCGAAGGCGATGAAGGTCGTCGGCGGCCTGTTCGGCAAGGCAGCCACGGAGGCAGGCGAGTCCGGGGCGGCGGACGCCACGGAGGAAGCGGCGTCGGTGGCGGAGTCGCAGGGGGCCAAGACACGGACCCAGTCGCACTCGGACGAGCCCGGCGGTGCCGCCGAGGAATCCGGACCGAGTTGCCGGATCGGCGGGCCGCACAGCTTCACCGGGGCGACCCCCGTCCTGATGGCCGACGGCACGACGAAGGCCATCGACCAGATCAAGGTCGGGGACACGATCGGCAACTCGGTGCCCGGCGCGACCGGCACCGAGGCCAACAAGGTCACCGACGTGATCGTGACGCGCACGGACCACGACTTCGTGGACCTGACGGTCAAGAGCACGGGCAAGAAGTCGGTGAAGGCCGCAACCAGGTCTGTAGCCAAGAAGGTGGCTCGGAAGGCGGCGTTCGGCCTGGCGGCCTCGGCGGCGGTACTGGGCGCCCTGGCGGCCGGTCACGGCCATGGTGACGCGCAGAAGCCGGTGGCGGCGGTCAGTCAGGTGTCGTCGGCGCAGGCCACGAAGGCCAGCGCGCGGGAAGCTCATCTGACGACGACCTTCCACCACCCCTTCTACGACGAGACCCAGTCGGCCTTCGTAGAAGCGAAGGACCTGAGGCATGGCGACGTCCTCCAGACGCCGACCGGCACGGCCGAGGTCACCGGCGTCCGCCTCTACCACGCGAACACCACGACGTACGACCTCACCATCGGCTCCCTCCACACGTACTACGTGGCGGCGGACGGGGTGCTGCTGCTGGTCCACAACGCGAACCTCCCGGAGGTCTGCGGCCCCGTCACCAAGAACACCCATTTCGCAAACGTGACAGTTCATGACGCAGACGGAAACATGATCGACTCGTATTCCCTGCGCAGTGGAGCTACGACTCCCGAGGAAGCAAGCATCGGCGTCGGAAGGGCACGTCAGGCGGTCCACACGGAGAACCGGGCGGCCAGAGCAGCTGGCGGTGCCCCAATGATCGGCGACCACGTCATTGTGGATGACCCCTTCTTCGCGGCTAGTCCTGTCCCTGACGGCGGATGGGTGAAAATCACTGGCACCAAGCCGCCCTGTGGAAACTGTCAGGGCCAGATGAGGGCTTCCGCCGAAGATACGGGTGCCACATTCGAGTATCATTGGCCGAATGGGAAGGGTGGGATGAATATGTGGTCGTCGGATGACTGATGGCCGACTGTTTCGGATCCCAAGAAATCGGCGATAGCTGATGGAAGCGGAGGCCCCTGCCGGAGTGCATCGACCAAAAGTCGAAGTCCCTCCGGCAGGGGCCTCTATTCGGTTTGCCGGCTCGCTCACGGGTGGCGCTCGAGGGCGGTACCATAGCAGTCATGACTGTGTCGAAGGAAAAAGGAATCTGCGGACTGTGTGGCCGACCGCTGGATGCGCAACACTCGCCTCAGGAACATGACTTCCCAACGTCGGCCGAGCCTGGAAATCGGGTCGAGTACGTCGTTGTAGAGGTGCGGGGAGCTGTGGCCCACTATCAAGCCGTCGATAACCCGTCCAAAACCAACAAGACGGGGGCAGTCGAGCTTGCAGAAGAACTGGGCATTGATTCATCAACTCTTGTGGGGCGTCACTACACCTGTTTGGTGACCCCTGCGGAGTACGGTGTTATCCGGAGTGACTTCAGGCTTGCCTAGCAGGTCTATGCAGGAGTTGCGTGTACGTTACCAAGTCCGCCGGCTTCGGATGGGCGGCCTCCATTTCGTGGACGTATCGCGAAATGGAGGTGAGCGTAGAACTTGACGCAGAAGAAGCCCATTGGCTCTACGTTCGCCACCGAAGAATTGGGTTTGATCGCGAGTGATGGAGGCGCGTTCCCCGCTGGCGATGCCGGAATGCGATACGTCGGCGACGGATTTGCGCAATCCATGCGGGCCCTGATTTCTGGAACTTGGTTCTTCTGAAGGGCGTAGCGTAACTTCCGTAGGCTGGGCGTACGAGTGTGTGAACCGGGCCGTAGGCCGCCGCCTGTCCGCCTTCGACGCCCTCGCCGTGGTCGGCTGCCCCTGGTGCAGGGACGTTTGCATCGATGACTCAAGGTGGTGCCGACGTACATCCGTACTACGTGCGGAGCAACCAGGGAGCGTGCTGGGAATGCTGGATGCCGAGCTGGAACGGCTGGGGACTCGTCTGCGGGACCTGAACAGGCCGGTGGTGTCGTGGATGGTCCCGGGGGTGGACGCCGAGCGTGTCTCGGCGGTGCTTGGGGGGCCCGTTCCGGACTCGGTGGCCCGGTGGTTCGGCTGGTGTGATGGCGTCGCCGTAGTGCCGGGGCAGACACAGGACCAGGTCAACGTGATCCCCGGATACAGCCCCGTGTCCCTGGAGGAGGGGGTGCGTCTGCGGTCCGCCTACACCGGTGACGAGGTGCTGGGCGAGCACTGGGTGCCGCTGCTGGGAAGCGCCGGCGGCGATCTCTACGCGGCCGTGTGGTCTCCCGGCAAGGAGGCCGTGGTCGCGGGAGTTCTCGTCGGTGAACCCACGGAGATCGAGTTCTCGACGGTCGAGCAGATGGTGGCCGTTTTCAACAATTGTTTCGACAGCGGCGCCTTCTCCGTGGACGGCCAGGGGATGCTGACCATGTCGCCGGATCTGTACGACCAGGCATACGACAGGGTGGTCGGAGCGCGGTGAGATGAGGCATCTCATGTCGTCGGTGGGTCGAGTCGCGAACGAGCACGAGGCTGGGCCGCTCGTGCCTCCCGCACGGTCGGGTCGTGGAGAGGCGGTAGCGTCCTCGGCATGCTGGACGGCCTTGACGTGTCGGTGGTGCTGCGAGGCGGGGTGCGGACTCGCTCGCAGGCGTGGGACTTCGTGCGCTGGTACGCCGACGCATGGACGGATTGCCCCCTGCGGTCGGAAGCCGGGTGCGTCGAGGACGAGTTGGCGGCTGCGGAGGCTGATCTGGGCTTCGAGCTGCCGGCTGCCCTGCGTGAGGGCTTTGAGCTCTTCGGCCGACGGGACGACCTGACCCGACAGCAGGACCCTCTGCTCCGGCCGACCGAGCTCTACGTCGATGACGCCTTGAACGGTGTTCTGATCTTCCGGCGCGAGAACCAGGACTGCGCGTACTGGGGGATTCCGCTGGACGAGATCGAGCGGGAGGATCCACCGGTGGTGGTGGAATCACGCGAGGGCTGGATTCCCTTCCTCGATCGGATGTCCTCGGCCTGGGTGGAACTCGTGCTGAGCGAGTCGCTCTTCGGGGCCGACAGAGCCGACAGCCTCTACGACGCCTGCGAGCTCCCGGACGCCCTGATACCGAACCTCCACGCTCGCTACGCGCGGGTGGACCTGCCCGACCATCCCATGTGGGCGAGCGAGGACGACTCGCCGGTGCGCTGGTACGCGGCTCCCGGCCGACTGATGCGCCGGGACGGCATCGAGGACCAGTCCTGGATTCACGCGCGTGGACGCACGCCCGCCGATCTCGAAACCATTCGTGCGGAGCTCCCTGGGCCGTGGGTCTGCTGACCGCGCGCTCGTCAAGGACGCGGGTCGGTGCGTCGTGCAGGTCGAACCGAAACCGCCGCGGCAAGCGGCGCCGCTGCCGTATCAGCCGGTCCTCGCGCGACCCGTGCCCCCGACGCCCCTACCGCCCGTACGGGTTGCCGTACGGGTGGCCCTGGGCCGGTGTCGGGGTGCCGTACACCGGCGGGACCCGCTGCTCGGGCGGCCGCCGGTCGAAGACGGCGAACAGCAGCAACGCCGTCGCCACCAGCAGGCACAGCAGGAAGACGCCACCGAGCACCGGATCGCTCTGGTTCGTCTTCCAGATCGCCCAAGGGAACGTCACGCACTCGTAGAGCGCGAACGCCGCGAACGCCCCCCAGTCCGAGCCCCGTCGGCGGCGTATCGCCACGTACAGGAACGGGACCCAGACCAGCAGGCCCAGCGAGCCCCAGGCCAGGACCGACCAGGCGATCCGCTGGAACCAGCCGGCCTCCAGACGCTTTTCCATCTCTACCCCCCAAGGCAGCACAGGGGGCAAAGACTAGGTCACCGGGGTGGACTAAAGGCACCTGCCGGGAGGACCGCCGGGCGGACCCCGCCTTCAGGGGCCCCGCCTTCAGGGACGCCACGATCCGCTCCGTCAGGGCACCGGACCCTGCGACGCGAGGTGGGCGCACAGTTCACGCACAGGTCGGGACGGTCAACAGCCGCTCAAGATCACCGAGTTGTGGGACTTTCGCGGTATCCGTCACCCGTGACACGGCGCTCTTTGCCATTGCTTGAGGCATTCATGTGCTGATCCAGAGGCTCCGTTTCCCGTTCACAGAAGCCTCGTCGGTTACTTTGCGATCCGCTTCAGGCGCCGGGGCGAGTGTTGGCAGGACGAGCTCACGCGCGCCGTACCAGGGGGCCAGCACTTTCCAGCGGACGTACGCCGCGCAGCCGCCGACGTACGCCGCTCCACACGCACGCGCGCCCACACGCGCGCACGCACAGAGATCTAGGGGTGGGGATGGCCGAGCACCGGCAGTCCAAGATGCGCAGGTACATCACGTGGGGAGCGGTCGGGGCCGCCGTCCTCGCGGGCGCCGGGATCGCGGCGCAGACCTCGATGGCCGCCACCACCTGGCCGGCGCAGAAGACGTTCACCGGCCGTGCCTTCGACACCTGCACCGCGCCCTCGCTCACCGCCATGAAGGCCTGGAACACCGACAAGTACTACGGCGGCGCGGCCGTCTACGTCGGCGGCAAGAACCGCGGCTGCTCCCAGCCCAACCTGACCGCCTCCTGGGTGAAGTCGGTCAGCTCCCTCGGCTGGAAGCTCATCCCGATCTACGTCGGCGCCCAGCCGTCCTGCCAGACCGGCTCCAACCCGGAGAAGCTCACCCCCTCCACCGCCGCCTCCCTCGGCACCAGCGACGCCAACGACGCGGTGGCCAAGGCCTCCGCGCTCGGCATGAAGGCCGGCAGCGCGATCTACCTCGACATGGAGCCGTACGACACGACGAACAAGTCGTGCAACGACGCCGTGCTGACGTACGTCCGCTCCTTCGGCAAGCAGCTGCGCGCCAAGACCTACCGGGCCGGCTTCTACGGCTTCACCAGCTCCAGCGCCAAGGCGATCGCCACCGCGAGCGACAAGACCGACCTGCCGGGCAACCTCTGGTACGCCCTGTGGGACGGCAAGGAGACCACCACCACCGACTGGCCCTGGGGTACGAGCCAGTTCACCAACCACAGCCGGGCCCACCAGTACAAGGTGAACAGCAAGGAGACGCGCGGCGGCGTCACCCTCACCGTCGACCGCGACACCTGGGACGCGCCGGTCGCCATCACCGGCTGACCCGCGCACCGACGACCGCGACACCACGGAAGGGACTGCGGGAGTGAGGATCGGTACCATCGTCAGGGCCGCCGGACCGCGGCCGTACCTCGTGCGGGCGGGGCTCGCGGCGCTCCCCGTCGTCAGCCTCGGTCTGCTGTGCCCCGTGCCCTCCCTGGTGATGGCGCTGCGGGGGCGCGGCGGCGCCGGCTGGTGGCCCTTCCTGGCGTTCAGCGCGGTGCTCACGGCCTGGGCCACCGATCTGGCGCTGACGCCGGAGGACACCCACGGTGCGTTGTTCGCGGCCGACCTGCTGCTGATCCTGCTGTCCACGGCGGGCGCCTCGGCGCACGCGTGGACGGCGTGGCCACGGCGGTCCCCGGCCGCCCCTGATCCGGGGGAAGACGGCAAGAACCGGCGGCCGACGCCGGCGTGAGGCAAGAGAGCGGGTAGGACGACGTGGCCAAGCAGGTCAGACAGGTGACGCAGGCGCGTCCGGCGAAGGCGGCGGGGTCGTCCAAGGGCGGCCGGCTCGCCGTGGTGGGGCGGGCCGCCGTCGCGTGGCTGCGGACGCTGAGCGGGCGCACCATCGCCCTCGCGGCGGGCGCGGTGGCCGTCGTCGGCGCGCTGGTGGTGACCGGTGTGCTGCTCTCCGGGCACGACGACCGCCCGCCGATCCCCGACACCCGCGCCCGGCACTACACCGAGACCGACGCCTGTCTGCTCACCGGCAAGAACGGCATCACCGCGGGCGCCGCCGCCGACGTCTGGCAGGGCATGCAGGACGCCTCCCGCGAGACGCACGCCCGCGTCAGCTACGCCCAGGTGACCGGCGAGCAGAGCACCGGCAACGCGCGGCCGTTCCTCAACGGGATGCTGCAGCGCTCCTGCGACGTCGTCCTCGCCGTCGGCAAGCCCGAGGTCACGGCGGCGGCCCAGACCGCGCCGCAGTACGGCAAGGTCGGGTTCGTGCTGGTCGGCGGTGGGCGCGCCGGCGCGAACGTCACCACGGTCGGGGCCGGCGACGGGCTGCGGGACGACGTGGCCGCGGCCGTCGAGCGGGCGGTGCACGACCGGGCCTGAGGGCCGGGGCCGACGGCGGCGAAGGGCCGCGCCGCGGGCAGTACCCGAAACCCCCGGGGAATCGTTGGTCGAATGGGTTGGCCGCGGCCTGGCCACTGCCTACCATCGATCACCGCAAGACTTTGTGCACCGCCGCACAAGCTCCCTTGGAGGTCTCCTTGCACCGCCGCCGTCGCACCGCGCTCGTCCTCACCGCCGCGCTCGCCGCCGCGGCACCCGTCCTGACCGCCTGCGGAAACGACGCGCATCCGGGCACGGCCGCGGTCGTCGGCGGACAGCGGATCACCGTCTCCCAGCTGGAGAGCCGGGTCAACGAGGTTCGCAAGGCCCAGCGGGCCGAGGTGTCCGACGAGACGCAGTACGAGCAGGTCGTCTCCTCCACCGGCGGTCTCACCCGCGACACCCTGCACAACATGGTCCTCGACCGGGTGCTGCACCGTGCCGCGCGGGACGCGGGGGTCTCCGTCACCCGCAAGGAGATCCAGCAGATGCGCGCGGGCCTGGAGCAGCAGGCCGGCGGGGCCAAGGGCCTGCGGACGGCCTGGCTGCAGAAGTACGGCATCGCGCCCGCGCGTCTCGACGACAACCTGCGCCTCCAGCTGGAGGCGCAGAAGCTCGCGGCCAAGCTCGGCACGGACACCGCGCAGCCTCCCTTCTGGAAGGCCCTGTCCAAGGCCTCCAAGGAGCTCCACGTCGACCTCAACCCGCGCTACGGCGCCTGGGACGTCCAGAAGAGCAGCCGGGTGGACGCCAGGACACCGTGGGTCCGAGAGGTCACGTCGGCTCCCGAGCAGCCGCTGACGGCTTAAGGGCTGCCGCCAGGGCCGGGGACCGTGCTGCCGGACGGTCATACGATCACACCATCCTCCCAGCCCTGTGGACAACGGAATCCGCCCGGCGGCGCCGTGGGTTACGTTCGGAGCGTGAACGTATCCAGCCCCGAAGCCCCCGGCTCCGGTCCCGGCCCCGATCCCGCCCAGGGTCCCGGTCAGGGCCGCGTCGTCCTGCTCACCACCAGCCACCGCGTCGCCCCCGGCCTGCTGTCCTGGCCCGCCTGGCAGGCCCTGCGCGCGGCCGACACGGTGGTGTGCGCGGACGGCGCGCATCCGCAGCTGCCGTATCTGCGCGAGGCGGGGATAGCCCTCCAGGAGAGCTCTCCCACCGCGCGGGAGCTGGTCGACGCGTGTGCGGGCGGGCGGACGGTGGTGGTCGTGGCGACCGGTGAGGGCGAGACCGCGCTCACCGACGGCCTGGCCCGGCTGGCCGGCTCCGGACGGGTCGCGATGCCGGAGCTGGAGCTGCTGCCCGCCTCCTACGACCTGCCCGGCGCCCGCCTCCTGGACCTGGTCCAGGTCATGGACCGCATCCGCGTCGAATGCCCGTGGTCCTCCCGCCAGACCCACCAGGGCCTCGCCAAGTACGCCATCGAGGAGGCGTACGAACTGGTCGAGGCGATCGAGGCCGGCGACCGCGAGGAACTGCGCGAGGAACTGGGCGACGTCCTCCTCCAGGTCGTCTTCCACTCCCGTATCGCCGAGGAGGACCCGGACGCGCCGTTCTCCGTGGACGACGTGGCCGGCGGCATCGTCGCCAAGCTCATCCACCGCCATCCGCACGTGTTCGGCGACGAGCGCGCCGAGACCCCCGAGGACGTCAAGGAGCACTGGCTGCGCACCAAGGCGGAGGAGAAGCGGCGTACCTCGGTCACCGAGGGCGTCCCCCTGGGCCAGCCGGGTCTCGCCCTCGCCGCCAAACTCGCCTCCCGTGCCCGCACCGCGGGTCTGGACGTGCCCCTCCCGCGGGGGGAGGGCGTCGGCTATGAACTGCTCGCGCTCGCCGTCCGCGCCGAGGCGGCCGGCGTCGACCCGGAGGCGGCGCTGAGAGCGGCGGCCCGGGCGTACCGGGATGCGATACGGGCGTCGGAGGGCACGGCACCCGAGCAGGCCGGGCGGGCACGGCCGGATACCGTCGAGGGGTGAGTGACCAGCCCCGCCCCGCGACCCCACCGGCCCCCGCGCCCGACCTCTTCACCTGGGAGTTCGCCGCCGACCCCTACCCCGCCTACGCCTGGTTGCGCGAGCACGCGCCCGTGCGCTGGACCCGGCTGCCCAGCGGGGTGGAGGCCTGGCTGGTCACCCGGTACGACGACGCCAGGCAGGCGCTGGCCGACCAGCGGCTGAGCAAGAACCCGGCGCATCACGACGAGCCCGCGCACGCCAAGGGGAAGACCGGTATCCCCGGCGAGCGCAAGGCCGAGCTGATGACGCATCTGCTCAACATCGACCCGCCGGACCACACCCGGCTGCGCAGACTCGTCAGCAAGGCGTTCACCCCGCGCCGGGTCGCCGAGTTCGCGCCCCGGGTGCAGGAGCTGACCGACCGGCTCATCGACGACTTCGCCCGGCGGGGCTCCGCCGACCTGATCCACGAGTTCGCCTTCCCGCTGCCCATCTACGCCATCTGCGACCTGCTCGGCGTCCCGGGCGAGGACCAGGACGACTTCCGGGACTGGGCGGGCATGATGATCCGGCACGGCGGCGGGCCCCGCGGCGGGGTCGCCCGGTCGGTGAAGAAGATGCGCGGCTATCTGGCCGAGCTGATCCACAGGAAGCGCGAGACGCTGCCCGCCACGCCGACGCCCGGCGAGGACCTCCTCTCCGCCCTCATCCGCGCCTCCGACCACGGCGAGCACCTCACCGAGAACGAGGCCGCCGCCATGGCCTTCATCCTGCTGTTCGCCGGCTTCGAGACGACCGTCAACCTCATCGGCAACGGCACCTACGCCCTGCTCACCCACCCCGGGCAGCGTCGGCTCCTCCAGGAGTCCCTGGCGCGCGGGGAGAGCGAGCTGCTGGCCACCGGCGTGGAGGAACTGCTCCGCTACGACGGGCCGGTGGAGTTGGCCACCTGGCGGTTCGCCACCGAGGCGCTCAGCATCGGCGGGCAGGACATCGCTCCCGGCGACCCGGTGCTCGTCGTGCTCGCCGCCGCCGACCGGGACCCGCGGCGGTTCGCCGGCCCGGACGTGCTGGACCTCGCCCGCACGGACAACCAGCACCTCGGCTACGGCCACGGCATCCACTACTGCCTCGGCGCCCCGCTCGCCCGGCTGGAGGGCCGGACCGCCCTCGCGACCCTGCTCACCCGCCTGCCCGACCTGCGGCTCGGGGCGGACCCGGCCGAGTTGCGCTGGCGTGGCGGGCTCATCATGCGGGGCCTGCGCACCCTGCCCGTGGAGTTCACTCCGGCTCGCGACGAGCCCGACGACGGCAAATATGACGGGTCTTCAACAATGTGATCTTCACGTGATCTGCGCGGCATGAACTTGTGACAAGTGATCGTCTGCCTATACGTTCACCCATCAGCGCGGCGAGGGCATCATCCGCCGCGCCGGCCCCGCTGTCGCACGAAAGGCTTCCGCATGCTCTCCGGGAACGGCCGACACCGTCGCCCCCGTCAGGCCCCGGCACTGCTCGTCGCGGCCGGGGTGACCGGCTCCGCCATCGCCATTCCGCTGCTGGGTGCCGCGAGCGCCCACGCCGCCGACGGCACCACCTGGGACAAGGTGGCCGAGTGTGAGAGCGGAGGCTCCTGGAGCGCCAACACCGGCAACGGGTACTACGGCGGCCTGTCGATCTCGCAGGACGACTGGGACAAGTACGGCGGCGACCAGTACGCCGACAGTGCCGACCAGGCCAGCCGCTCGCAGCAGATCGCCGTCGCCGAGAAGATCCTCGCCGACCAGGGCACCACCCCCTGGGCCACCTGCGCCCTGCTGTCCGGTCTCACCTCGAACTCGGCCCCCGTGGACGTCGACCCGGGGGTGGGCGGCTCCGGTGACACCGGCGGTTCGGGGGACACCACCGGATCGGCCGCCCCCTCCACTCCCTCCGGCGGCTCCGACTCGTCCGATGCGCCGGATTCGTCGCACTCCGAGTCCGGTTCCGGCTCCAAGGACGGGTCCGGGAAGGGCTCCGACACCGGCTCCCACGAGGGTTCCGGCTCCGCCGGCGGTCCGGGCGCCACGCCGGGCGCGCCGAGCCACGGCAAGGGCGGCGCCACGGACTCCGGCGCGGGTGCCGGGTCGAAGGGTGCGGGCACCCTCGGGTCCGACAAGTCCGCTTCGCCCGACTCGGGTGGCACGCGTGGGGGCGACAGCTCGCCGACGGCCGAACCGGGCATCGACAACTCGGACAATTACCGGCAGAGCGCCGGTTCCTGGAGCCTCGTCGACACCGGTGCCCTCAGTAGTGGTGGACGTCACCGTGGTGCGAGCGCGGACGAAAACGTGACAAAGAGTCAGGGCGGGATCGCTTCCGGCCGTCACGCCTCCCGCGAGCCGGGCACCTACACGGTCCGCGAAGGCGACTCCCTCGCCTCCATCGCCGACTCCCTTGAGGTCGACGGCGGATGGCGTGCGCTCTACGCCGACAACAAGAAGGCCCTCGGTGGCGACCCGAACCACATCAGTGCCGGTCAGACCCTGGAAGTCGCTGCCGAAACGGGCGAAAAGTAGCGGGAGTTGACGCCCGGATTCATGAGTGATGTCCGGTTTGGTGAAAGTGTGGGATGAGTCTCAGAAGCCCTGATCGTCTTTGAAATTCCGTCGATCGCCTGTCTACGGTCGAGATCGCTCGTCACCACGAGCCCCGGCAGTCGCAACGCCGAATCCTGCCAGCGGTTGCCCGGGAACAGTCGTCGCGTCAAGCGCCGAAGGCAGGAGCGGGGGACCCAAGGTAGGCGCCGGCACCAGCAGTTGAGCTGGGACCGGCTAGGGGTGGAGCCGCACTCCGCGCAAGCGGGAGTGCGGCCGGGCAACTCAACCGGCCCGAACCCGACAGCTCACCTCGCAGGCGTCGGTGAGGGGATCGATTCATGCTGTTTTCCACCAAGGGCAAGCACCGTCGTCCGTCCAAGGCCATCCGCGCCGTCGCGCTGGCCGGTGTCACCGGCGCCGCCGTCGCCGCCCCGCTGATGGCGGCCGGCAACGCCTCCGCGGCCACCACCTCCGAGTGGGACACGGTCGCCCAGTGCGAGTCCGGTGGCAACTGGTCCATCAACACCGGCAACGGCTACTACGGCGGTCTGCAGTTCTCCGCCTCCACCTGGGCCGCCTACGGCGGTACGCAGTACGCCGCCACCGCCGACAAGGCGAGCCAGGCGCAGCAGATCGCCGTCGCCGAGAAGGTCCTCGCCGCGCAGGGCAAGGGCGCCTGGCCGGTCTGCGGCACCGGCCTGTCGGGCACCCCGAACAACGGCTCCGGCTCGACGACCACCTCGTCGAGCGGCGGCTCCTCGTCGTCGAACGACACCACCGCTTCGAAGAGCACCACGTCGAAGAGCACCATCACCCGCTCCACCGACGGCCAGGCCGCCACCCGTTCCGTCGAGCGCCCCGCCGCGAAGAAGACCGTCACCACCCCGACCGGCGAGAAGGTCAAGAAGGGCGACGGCGAGTACAAGGTCGTCCAGGGCGACACCCTCAGCACGATCGCCGAGAAGCACGGCGTCAAGGGTGGCTGGGCGAAGCTGTTCGAGCTGAACAAGGACATCGTCGAGCACGCCGACCTCATCTACCCGGGCCAGCAGCTGCACCTGAAGTGACGGTCCGCTCCCGCAGGAACCACAGCGCCCTCACCTGGCCTGCCCCCTATTGACGGCCTGGTGAGGGCCGACCGCCCGTCCCCGCGGGCTCCCCGCCCCGGCGCGTGTTCCCCCGTACGCGCCGGGGCGGGGTCTTTTCGTCTCCCTGCGCTTTCCGGCCCGTCTCCCCGTGCGTTTCCGTTGTCTTCGGCCAGACCTCACCCGCACCCCCCTTTGTTCCGTGCGGAAACAATGGGTACGGTT
This sequence comes from Streptomyces sp. NPDC051452, assembly GCF_044454765.1. NCBI lineage: Bacteria > Bacillati > Actinomycetota > Actinomycetes > Kitasatosporales > Streptomycetaceae > Streptomyces > Streptomyces sp. NPDC051452. The sequence goes on along the minus strand of NZ_JBITEB010000002.1, from coordinate 76,933 downwards.
CCCCTGTCCACGGGACGGTCGGTCGCTGGCCGACGCCCCCGGGACGGTTAGGCTCTAGTCGCAAGGCACAGCCGTAAGGCACACCGCCCCGCACTTCCAGCGTCACATCCCAAGAAGGAGATGCTCGTGCCGTCCATCGACGTCGTCGTAGCCCGGGAAATCCTGGACTCCCGAGGCAATCCCACGGTCGAGGTCGAGGTCGGCCTCGACGACGGCAGCACGGGTCGTGCCGCCGTCCCGTCCGGCGCCTCCACCGGCGCGTTCGAGGCCATCGAGCTCCGTGACGGCGACCCCAACCGCTACCAGGGCAAGGGTGTCGAGAAGGCCGTCCTCGCCGTCATCGAGCAGATCGGCCCGGAGCTGGTCGGCTACGACGCCACCGAGCAGCGCCTGATCGACCAGGCCATGTTCGACCTGGACGCCACCGACAACAAGGGCTCCCTCGGCGCCAACGCCATCCTGGGCGTCTCCCTGGCCGTCGCGCACGCCGCCTCCGAGGCGTCGGACCTGCCGCTCTTCCGCTACCTGGGCGGCCCGAACGCGCACCTGCTGCCCGTTCCGATGATGAACATCCTGAACGGCGGCTCGCACGCCGACTCCAACGTGGACATCCAGGAGTTCATGATCGCCCCGATCGGCGCGGAGTCCTTCTCCGAGGCGCTGCGCTGGGGTGCCGAGGTCTACCACACCCTCAAGAAGGTGCTGAAGACCAAGGGCCTGTCCACCGGCCTCGGCGACGAGGGCGGCTTCGCCCCGAACCTGGAGTCCAACCGCGCCGCCCTCGACCTCATCCTCGAGGCCATCAAGCAGGCCGGTTACGTGCCCGGCGAGCAGATCGCGCTCGCGCTCGACGTCGCCGCGTCCGAGTTCTACAAGGACGGCAAGTACGAGTTCGAGGGCAAGTCCCGCTCGGCCGCCGAGATGACCGAGTACTACGAGGAGCTCGTCTCCGCGTACCCGCTCGTCTCCATCGAGGACCCGCTGTACGAGGACGACTGGGCCGGCTGGAAGGTCATCACCGACAAGCTGGGCGACAAGGTCCAGATCGTCGGCGACGACCTCTTCGTCACCAACCCCGAGCGCCTGGCCCGCGGCATCGAGGAGGGCTCCGCCAACGCCCTGCTCGTCAAGGTCAACCAGATCGGTTCGCTGACCGAGACCCTGGACGCCGTCGAGCTGGCCCAGCGCAACGGCTTCAAGTGCATGATGTCCCACCGCTCCGGCGAGACCGAGGACGTCACCATCGCCGACCTCGCCGTCGCGGTGAACTGCGGCCAGATCAAGACCGGCGCCCCGGCCCGCTCGGACCGAGTCGCCAAGTACAACCAGCTCCTGCGCATCGAGGAGATCCTCGACGACGCCGCGGTGTACGCGGGCCGCTCGGCCTTCCCGCGCTTCAAGGGCTGATTGCCCGGGCTAGTCCTAGCCAGTCGTACGTACGTCCCCGTACCCGGTCCCGTACCGTGTCCGGGGACGTACGCGCGTGTGTGAACGGGAGGCGGGAAGATGGCCGTGAAGGACCGTGACCGGTTCTCCACCGCGACCAGGCTGCGGCTGCTCGGCGAGCAGACGGCGGCCCGGGTCTACCGCTCCCAGACCAAGCGGCAGGCCCGCCGCTCCCGGCTCACCGGCCGCGCGGCGCTGCTCGCGCTGGTGCTGTGCTCGCTGGTCGTCGCGCTCGCCTATCCGATGCGGCAGTACGTCTCCCAGCGTGCGCAGATCGCCGACCTCCAGCGGCAGCAGGAGCAGGCCCGACGGCGGGTCGAGCAGCTGCGCGACCTCAAGGCGCGCTGGCAGGACGACGCCTACGCCGAGCAGCAGATCCGGCGCAGGCTGCACTATGTGATGCCCGGCGAGACCGGGTACGTGGTCGTCGACCCGGGCGCGGCCCGGCAGTCCCGCGCCGACCTCGGGGCCGCCCACCGGCCCTGGTACGCGAACGTCTGGGACGGGGTCGACAAGTCCGACGCCTCCGACCAGTGAACCGACAGAAAGCCTTCGAAGAGCAGTCATGCATACGCCCCCGCCGCCCACTCCGCGCACCGAGCCCACCGAAGCGGACGTCGAGGCCTTCAAGCAGCAGCTGGGCCGCCCGCCCCGGGGCCTGAGGGCCATCGCGCACCGCTGTCCGTGCGGACAGCCGGACGTCGTGGAGACCGCGCCCCGGCTGCCCGACGGCACGCCCTTCCCGACGACGTACTACCTCACGTGCCCGCGCGCCGCCTCGGCGATCGGCACGCTGGAGGCGAACGGCGTCATGAAGGAGATGACGGAACGGCTGGGCACCGACCCGGAGCTGGCCGCCGCCTACCGGGCCGCGCACGAGGACTACATCCGGCGCCGGGACGAGATCGAGGTCCTGGAGGGCTTCCCGAGCGCGGGCGGCATGCCGGACCGGGTGAAGTGCCTGCACGTCCTGGTGGCCCACTCGCTGGCCGCGGGCCCCGGGGTGAACCCGCTCGGCGACGAGGCGATCGCGATGCTGCCGCAGTGGTGGAGCAAGGGCCCCTGCGTGAGCGCGGACGGCCCCGACGAGGAGGACGCCCGGTGACCCGTGTCGCCGCCGTCGACTGCGGTACGAACTCCATCCGCCTGCTGGTCGCGGACGCCGACCCGGCGACGGGCGAACTCGTCGACCTGGACCGGCGGATGACGATCGTGCGGCTCGGCCAGGGGGTGGACCGCACCGGCCGGCTCGCCCCCGAGGCGCTGGAGCGGACCTTCGCCGCCTGCCGCGAATACGCCGAGGTCGTCAAGGAGCACGGTGCCGAGCGGCTTCGCTTCGTCGCCACCTCCGCCTCCCGGGACGCCGAGAACCGGGACGAGTTCGTGCGGGGTGTGATCGACATCCTCGGCGTCGAGCCGGAGGTGATCACCGGTGACCAGGAGGCCGAGTTCTCCTTCACGGGTGCCACCAAGGAGTTGACGGGTCGCCAAGACCTGGCCAAGCCCTATCTGGTGGTGGACATCGGCGGCGGCTCCACCGAGTTCGTCGTCGGCGACGACCACGTCCGGGCCGCCCGGTCCGTGGACGTCGGCTGTGTGCGGATGACCGAACGGCATCTGGTGCACGACGGCGAGGTGAGCGATCCGCCCACCGAGCGGCAGGTCGCCGCGATGCGGGCCGACATCGAGGCCGCCCTGGACCTCGCCGAGCGGACGGTACCGCTGCGGGAGGCGCACACGCTGGTCGGCCTCGCCGGCTCGGTCACCACCGTGTCCGCGATCGCCCAGGAGCTGCCCGAGTACGACTCGGCGCGCATCCACCACTCCCGCGTCCCCTACGAGCGCGTCCGGGAGATCACCGACTGGCTGCTGCGCTCCACCCACGCCGAGCGCGCGGCGATCGGCGCCATGCACCCGGGCCGGGTCGACGTGATCGGCGCGGGGGCCCTCGTGCTGCTCTCGATCATGGAGCGGACCGGGGCCCGAGAGGTCGTGGTGAGCGAACACGACATCCTCGACGGCATCGCGTGGTCGGTGGCGTAAGCACGGACGAAGGCGCAAGAGAACGTGCCCTCCGGTGCCGGTCGCCCCAGGCCATCGGCGCCGGAGGGCCGTTGTTTTACTACCCGTGAGTAGCCTCCGGTGAGCAGGTTGGATAACGTGTGAGCGGGGCGTCCGGGGGCCCGGGTGACGTGCCGTCGGGAAAGTTCGTGAAGTTCTTCACAAGAGATTCGGTCCGAGTGGGGGGTCAGAGGGCCCTGATTGACCCGTCCGGGGTCCTGACGGCCTTCGAATCGTCTTCGCGAGGGCGTTGCGCGCATGTTTCCGAGGTGTGTCGCGAGCCCCGCGCCGGGGGTGTCCGCAAGGGGCCGAACGGCCCGGAAGAGCAGCTCACGCGGCCTTGACAACGGGTCGAACCGCCCCCGGGTTCCCCTCGCGCGACATGACCTGCGTCACGTGGGTCGCGGAGGATAACACAGGCCCTGTCGGACCTTGTGAAGGGGCGCACGAGCAGCCCCCCTGAGGCGGGTGGATACTCGATGGCATGAGCACCACGGAGCGTCCCAGGATCCTCGTAGTAGGCGGTGGGTACGTAGGCCTGTACGCAGCTCGGCGCATTCTCAAGAAGATGCGCTACGGCGAGGCGACCGTCACGGTCGTCGACCCCCGGTCGTACATGACCTACCAGCCCTTCCTCCCCGAAGCCGCCGCCGGCAACATCTCCCCTCGCCATGTCGTCGTCCCGTTGCGACGCGTGCTGCCGAAGGCGGAGGTCCTCACCGGCCGGGTCACCACCATCGACCAGGACCGCAAGGTCGCCACGATCGCCCCCCTGGTGGGCGAGGCGTACGAGCTGCCTTTCGACTACCTGGTCATCGCGATGGGCGCGGTCTCCCGCACCTTCCCGATCCCCGGCCTCGCCGAGCAGGGCATCGGCATGAAGGGCATCGAGGAGTCCATCGGCCTGCGCAACCACGTCCTCGAGCAGCTGGACAAGGCCGACTCCACGACCGACGAGGAGATCCGCCGCAGGGCGCTCACCTTCGTCTTCATCGGCGGTGGCTTCGCGGGCGCGGAGACCATCGGCGAGGTCGAGGACATGGCCCGGGACGCGGCCAAGTACTACAAGAACGTCTCCCGCGAGGACATGCGCTTCGTCCTCGTCGACGCCGCGGACAAGATCCTGCCCGAGGTCGGCCCCAAGCTCGGCCAGTACGGCAAGGAGCACCTGGAGAGCCGTGGTGTGGAGATCTACCTCTCCACCTCCATGGACTCCTGCGTCGACGGCCACGTGGTGCTGAAGAACGGCCTCGAGGTCGACTCCAACACGATCGTGTGGACCGCCGGCGTCAAGCCGAACCCGGCCCTCGCCCGCTTCGGCCTGCCCCTCGGCCCGCGCGGCCACGTCGACTGCGAGCCCACGCTCCAGGTCAAGGGCACGGACTACATCTGGGCCGCCGGTGACAACGCGCAGGTTCCGGACCTCGTCGGCCGCAAGGCGGGCAACGAGAACGCCTGGTGCCCGCCGAACGCCCAGCACGCGCTGCGCCAGGCGCGCACCCTCGGCGACAACGTGATCTCCGGCATGCGGGGCTTCCCGCAGAAGGAGTACGAGCACGCCAACAAGGGTGCGGTGGCCGGTCTCGGCCTGCACAAGGGCGTGGCGATGATCGTCATGGGCAAGATGAAGATCAAGCTCAAGGGCCGCCTCGCCTGGTACATGCACCGTGGCTACCACGGTATGGCGATGCCGACCTGGAACCGCAAGATCCGCGTCTTCGCCGACTGGACCCTCGGCATGTTCCTCAAGCGCGAGGTCGTCTCCCTGGGCGCCATGGAGAACCCGCGCGAGGAGTTCTACGAGGCCGCCAAGCCCGCCCCGGTCGCCGCCCCGGCGAAGACCGAGGAGAAGGCCAAGGCCTCCTGACGCCCGGCCGGACCACCGGTCGGCCGCACGGCCGGTGACCCCCGGCCCGCGGTCGCCGAACCCTTCGAAGGACCTCCCGCCATCCGTGGTGCGGGAGGTCCTTCGGCGTTGTCCGCCGGCCGGAGCGCGCGCAAAGTGCGTGCCCTGTACAGCCTTTTTTGCCCAGTTGTAACTCCTTTGCGGGACTGCGCTGAGCGCCGCGCGGTGTTTACGTGGTGAACGGACATCCGGGATCGTCGTCTTGGAGGTGTGCGCCATGGCCGACGCCGCGTCGCGGCTCAGGAGTCTTGCCGAGCAGGTGCTGGGAACGCCGCTGCCCATGCGGGTGCGGGCGTGGGACGGATCCCTGGACGGACCGCCGGACGCGCCGGCGCTCGTGTTCCGCAACCGCCGCGCCCTGCGCCGCATGCTGTTCAAACCGGGGGAACTGGGCCTGGCCCGGGCCTGGGTGGCGGGGGATCTGGACATCGAGGGCGACCTCTACACCACACTGGACCTGGTGGCCGGGCTGGTCTGGGAGCGCGGGGAGGACGCCCGCACGCTGGCCCAGGCGGTGCGCGATCCGCAGGTCCGGGCCGCCGCTCGCGACCTGCTGAGACTCGCCGGACCTCCCCTCCCGCCGACCCCGCCCCGCGAGGAGGTCCGCAGACCCCGGCGGCAACTGCACACCCGGCGCACCGACAAACGGGCCATCAGCCACCACTACGACGTCGGCAACGACTTCTACGAGATCGTCCTCGGCCCCTCCATGGTGTACTCCTGCGCGTACTGGGCGGCCGCCGAGGAGCACCCCACCCTGGAGTCGGCCCAGCGCGACAAGCTCGAACTCGTCTGCGCCAAGCTCGGCCTGACGGCCGGACAGCGGCTGCTGGACGTCGGCTGCGGCTGGGGCTCCATGGCCATCCACGCGGCCCGCGAGCACGGCGTGAGCGTCGTCGGGATCACTCTCTCCCAGGAACAGGCCGCCTACGCCCGCAAGCGCGTCGCCGACGAGGGCCTCACCGACCGGGTGGAGATCCGCGTCCAGGACTACCGCGACGTCATGGACGGCCCCTTCGACGCGATCTCCTCCATCGGCATGGCCGAACACGTCGGCGCCGAACGCTATCTGGAGTACGCGGTCCAGCTGCACGCGCTGCTCAAGCCGGGGGGCCGGCTCCTCAACCACCAGATCGCCCGGCGGCCCCAGCGCGACGAGTCCTCGTACGAGGTCGACCCGTTCATCGACGCCTACGTCTTCCCCGACGGTGAACTCGCCCCGCTCGGCACCACCGTCACCCAGCTGGAGCGCGCCGGCTTCGAGGTGCGTGACGTGGAGTCCATCCGCGAGCACTACGCCCTCACCCTGCGCCGGTGGGTCACCCGGCTGGAGGCCGACTGGGACCGGGCGGCCCGGCTCTGCGGACCCGGCCGCGCCCGCGTCTGGCGGCTGTACATGGCCGCTTCCGCGCTCGCCTTCGAACACAACCGCATCGGCGTCAACCAGGTCCTGGCGATCCGCACCCCGGAGTCCGGCAGGTCCGGCCTGTCCCTGCGCGCCCGCGTCTGGAAGGGCTGACACGACAGCGGGCCCCGCTTCGCCCGAGGGCGGGGCGGGGCCCGTCGTCGTACCACCGGCCGCTACTCGGCCTTGATCGCCGTCAGCATGTTCAGCCGGGCCGCGCGCCGGGCCGGCCACAGCGCGGCCAGGATGCCGACCACGCCCGCCAGCAGCAGGAAGACCGCCATCCGGCCCCACGGCAGGACCAGTTCGTACGTCGGCATCTTCGTGCCCAGCAGTTCACCGGCCGCCCAGCCGAAGAACACGCCCAGACCGATCCCGAGCACACCGCCGAACAGGGAGATCACCAGGGACTCCAGGCGCACCATCCGCTTGACCGCCGTGCGGTCCAGGCCGATCGCCCGGAGCATGCCGATCTCCTGGGAGCGCTCGAAGACCGACATCGCCAGGGTGTTGACGACACCGAGCACCGCGACGATCACCGCCATGCCGAGCAGGCCGTAGACCATGTTCAGCATCAGCGTGAACATCTTGGCTATCTCGTTGGAGATGTCCTTCTTGTCCTGGATCTTGATCGCCGGGTTGGCGCCGAGGGCCTTCACCAGCTCGTGCTTGGCGTCGTCCGACGCGCCGTCCGCCGTCTTGACCATGACCTGCCGGTCGGAGACGTCGGTCAGGTGAGGGGTGAGGACCCTGTTGTCCAGCATGATCCCGTCGATCATGTCGTTGCCCTCGTAGATCCCGGCGACCGTCAGCCTGCGGGCCGCGCCGTCCTGGAAGTGCACGGTGAACCGGGAGCCGGGCTTCCAGCCGTACTCCTTGGCCCGGTCCTGGTCCACGACGGCCCGGGTGCCGTCCACCGTGAAGGAGCCGTCCTCGACCTTCAGGTCCGTCAGCTTGCCGATGGACGCGCCGTCGACGCCGGTCACGTACTCGCTGTGGCCGTCGATCCGGGTCTCGCCGCCGCGCAGCGGGCTGCTGGCGGTGACGCCGTCGGTGGCGGCGACCTTCCTGGCCACGTCCGGGGAGAGCGGGCCGCCGCCCGCCATCGAGACGACGTAGTCCGCGCGGATCGCCGAGCCGGCCATCTTGTCGATCGCCTGCTGCAGGCTGCCCGCCATCACCGTCATGCCGGTGATCAGGGTCAGACCGATCATCAGCGCGGAGGCGGTGGCCGCCGTACGGCGCGGGTTGCGCACCGAGTTCTGCCGGGCCAGCTTGCCCGAGACCCCGAACACGCGCAGCACGGGCGCCGCGGCCGCGATCAGCGGGCGGGACAGCAGCGGGGTCAGGATGAACACGCCGAGGATCAGCAGTACGGCACCAAGGCCCATCGGGCCCTGGGCGGAGTCCGCGTTCATCGTCGTCGCCACGAGGACCACCGCGACGCCGGCCGCCGAGAACAGTGCGCCGAGCGTGTTGCGCAGTACCAGGGACTTGGTGGTGGCCGGGGCGTGCACGCTGCTCATGGCCGCGACGGGCGGGATCTTCGCGGCCCGGCGGCCGGGCAGCCAGGCGGCCAGCATGGTGATCAGGACGCCCACCGCGAGCGCGGTCACGACCGTGCCCGGGCTGATCACCAGGGGCCCGTCGGGCATGCTCGCGCCGAAGGAGACCAGCAGGGAGCGCAGGCCCGCGCCGATACCGATACCGGCGGCCAGACCGCTCACCCCGGCGACCGCGCCGACCGCGAACGCCTCGATGAGCACCGAGCGGGTGACCTGGCGGCGGGAGGCGCCGACCGCCCGCATGAGGGCCAGCTCCCGGGTGCGCTGGGCGACCAGCATGGTGAAGGTGTTGGCGATGATGAACGTGCCGACGAACAGGGCGATCCCGGCGAACACCAGCAGGGTCTGCTTCAGACCGCTCATCGACGCGGAGATGGCGCGCGCCTGGTCGTCCGCGAGCTGCTTGCCGGTGGTGGTCTCCACCAGACGGGACGGCAGGGCCTTGTCGAGCGCGGCCTTGAGCGCGGACTGGCCGGTGCCGGCTGCGGCCCGCACGTCGATCTCGTCGTACCCGCGCTTCTTGCCGAACAGGGCCTGCGCGGTGGGTGTGTCGAACAGGGCGAGGCTGCCGCCCGCGGCCACGTTGCCGTCGTCGGTGGTGAAGATGCCGACGACGGTCGGGGTGAGGACGGGGCCGTCGACCGAGAGGCGCACGGTGTCGCCGACGTGGTAGCCGGCACGCTCGGCGGTCCTGGAGTCCAGCAGTACCTCGTCCTTGCCGTGCGGGGCGTGCCCGCCGACCAGCGGGTACCGGTCGTCCTTGGCGCCCCAGTAGTTGCCGCCGGCGGACTGCCAGTCGCCGCCGGCCAGGGTGCCGTCCCGGTCGGCGACGGCGGTGAAGCCGGTGACGACCCCGGTCGCGGAGGCGGCGCCCGGAACGTGGGCGGCCTTCTCCAGCAGCGCCCGGGTCAGTTCGGCCCGCTTGCCGACCTTGTCGCCCTCGGAGTCCAGGTACTGGGGCCGTACGGCGACGTCGACCCGGTCGAAGCCCTTGGCGGAGCTCTTCTGGTAGGCGTCGGAGATGGTGTTGGTGAAGACCAGCGTCCCGGAGACGAAGGCCACGCCGAGCATGACGGCGAGCACGGTCATCAGGAGCCGTGCCTTGTGCGCGAAGACGTTGCGCAGGGCGGTGCGGAACATCAGCTGGTACGGCCCTTCGCGTCGAACTGCTTCATCAGGTCGAGGACGGCGTCGGCCGTGGGGGCGTGGATCTCGTCGACGATCCGCCCGTCCGCGAGGAAGACCACGCGGTCGGCGTAGGCCGCGGCGACCGGGTCGTGGGTGACCATGACCACCGTCTGCCCCAGCTCGCGCACGGAGTTGCGCAGGAAGCCGAGCACCTCGGCGCCGGAGCGCGAGTCGAGGTTTCCGGTCGGCTCGTCGCCGAAGATGATCGCGGGCCTGGAGGCGAGGGCGCGGGCGACGGCGACGCGCTGCTGCTGGCCGCCGGAGAGCTGGGAGGGCCGGTGGCTCAGCCGCCCGGACAGCCCGACCATCTCGATGACCCGGTCCAGCCACGCCTTGTCGGGCTTGCGCCCGGCGATGTCCATGGGCAGGGTGATGTTCTCCAGCGCGGTCAGGGTGGGCAGCAGGTTGAAGGCCTGGAAGATGAAGCCGATCTTGTCCCGGCGCAACCTGGTGAGCTGCTTGTCCTTCAGGGAGCCCAGCTCGGTGTCACCGATGCGCACGGACCCCTCCGAGAAGGTGTCGAGACCGGCCACGCAGTGCATCAGCGTCGACTTGCCGGAGCCGGAGGGCCCCATGATCGCGGTGAACTCGGCCTGGCGGAAGTCGACGGAGACCCGGTCCAGGGCGACCACCCGGGTCTCACCCTGCCCGTAGATCTTCGACAGCTCCGTGGCGCGTGCGGCCACGGCGGTGGTCCGGGCGTCGGTGGGTGTGGTGGTCACGGGGAAGTGCTCCTGTCGGGACGGCGTCTGCTCATGGGGACTCATCCATCGTCCCGGCCGCGCGGGGCCGTGGAGTCAGTCGCTGTTCCGGTTCCGGGGGGCGACTCCGGTCGGACGGAGCGGGCCCGTGTCATACCTGGGGAGGACGGGCGCCCCTGACACCGGTCGTACCGAGAACAGGTGGGACGCCCTCGTTCGGTAGGTGAAATTCCGTCATTTCCGGTGTGGCCGCACCCGTGGCCCGCCACGCTATTGGCAAGTGCGGATGGCCTGTTCCGTGGGCTGATGCACCCTCAGACGCCAATAAAATAAGACAACATAGATCCGCTCGACGGCTGTCCGGGGGATGCCTCCCGATAGGCTCGGAACACTCGCAGCGGAGCCTATGGCCTGCCCGGATGGTGGAATGCAGACACGGCGAGCTTAAACCTCGCTGCCCCTTCGCGGGCGTGCCGGTTCAAGTCCGGCTCCGGGCACCACCTTGTTCACCGTACGCCGCACGAGCCGCCCCGGCGGCCACACGGCCGCCCCCGCCCGACCATCAACGGGACGCCTCGCCGAGCGCGTCGTCAGTGGGCGGTTCGTACCGTGATCGCCCCGTCGCCGGTGTGGGCCGAGACGCGGTGTGTGCTGGAGTCGTCGCGTGGCACGGCCACGTGGACCGAACCGTCGTGGCTGCCGGTCGTCACCCGGTAGCCGGCCCGGGGCAGCACGATCGACACGGAGCCGTCGGCCGTGCGGGAGTCCACCAGGTCGGGTACGGCGGACAGTTCGAGCCGTACCGAGCCGTCCTCGCTGCGGGCGCGCACGTTCCGCGCGGCCACGCCGAGCGCCTGGATGGAGCCGTCGGCGCTGCGCAGGTCGAGCGGCCCCGAGGAGTCGATGACCCGTACCGAACCGTCGGCCGTACGGACGGTCAGCGCCTCGGCGAAGCCGCGCGCGTTCACGCCGCCGTCCCCGTCCCGCACCGTCACGGCGACGCCGCGCGGCACGACGATCCGGTGCCGGGCGGAGCAGTCGGCGACCACGCCCGAGCACCTCATCCGCAGGACGAGCCGGTCGCCGTCCTTCATCGCCCAGGTCACCTTCGGTTTCCCGCCGACGGTGACGCGGCCCTGGAACCACCGGGTGACCTGGACCTCGTCCGACTTCACCGAGTCCGACACGACGAGATCGAGCGCCGAGTCGTCCGAGTCGACGGTCAGGGTCCGGCCGTGCAGCCCGAAGGAACGGTGCTCGGGGTGCTTGTCATCCGCCGCGGACGCGCCGCACGCGGTGGCGAGGGCGACGACCGCCAGCACCACACCCCCGACGCCGGCGGCGCGCCCCCACTTGCGGTCCTCTCCACGATCACGTGTACCGGCCACGACGAACTCCCCCTGAAACGGTCTGCGAGTCGCTTCACACCCTGGACCGGATCCGGCCCGCGAAGCCGCTTCGAAGGTATACGGACCCGCCTCCAGGGGGGATCCGGGCCGCTCCCGGATCCGGGGTGGGGATAACCCCCGGTCGGGGGGAGCGGCGCGGGCGGTCGGCGCCCGGTCCCCGGTCACCGTCCCGGTCCACCGCCCCCGCGCGCCCGCGCCCGGTTCGCCGCGGTCGGTCCAAGCGGTCCTTTAGGGACGGCTTCGACCATGCACGACAGACACGTTGGCCGGCTCCGGACGGGGGAGTGCGGCGGTCATCGTCGCGAGGGGGAGCGATGCCCAACCTGACCACCTTCACCGATGTGCTGCGCGAGCGGGCGGCCAAGCGGCCCGACGCCGAGGCCCATGTCGAGCTGCGGCACCGGGGCGCGGCGGTCAGCCCCCTGCGGCTGACGTACGGGGAACTGGACCTGCGGGCCCGCCGGATCGGCTCGATGCTCCAGGAGCGACGGGCCGAGGGGACGCCCGTGCTGCTGCTGTACGCCTCCACCGCGCAGTTCCTCAGCGCCTACGCCGGCTGCCTGTACGCGGGCGCGGTGGCCGTGCCCGCGCCGCTGCCCGACGGCGGCGGCAGCCGGAGCCGGCGCGCCGACCGGGTGCGGTCGATGCTCGACGACACCGGGGCCCGCCTGGTGCTGACCGAGGCCGCGAGCGCGCCGGAGGTCTCCCGTTGGCTGGCCGGGGCGCTGCGGGACGGCGTCGAGTGCGTCGCCACCGACGGACCGGCACTCGGCGACGCGAACTCCTGGCGGCCGGTGCGCACCCGCCCCGACGACCTGGCCTTCCTGCAGTACACCTCGGGCTCGGTGCGCGACCCACGCGGCGTGATGGTCTCCCACCGCAACCTCATGGACAACCAGCGGCTGCTGCGACAGACCCTGCGCACCACCTCGCAGGACCGTTTCGGCGGCTGGTTGCCGCACTACCACGACATGGGCTTCATCGCGCATCTGCTGCACCCCCTCTGGCTGGGCGCCCTGTCCGTGCAGATGCCCGCCGAGGCCTTCGTCCGGCAGCCCATGCGCTGGCTGCGCGCCATCGACACCTACGGCGTGACCCTCGGCGGCGGCCCCAACTTCTGCTACGACCTGTGCGCCGACCGGATCTCCGAGGAGGAGGCCGCCTCTCTCGACCTGTCCGGCTGGCGGCTGGTACTCAACGGCGCCGAGCCGGTACGGCCCGCCACCCTGCGCAGGTTCGCCGCGCACTTCGCCGTGTCCGGACTGCGGGCCTCGGCGGTGTACCCCTGCTACGGGCTGGCCGAGGCGACCCTGCTGGTCTCCGGCGGCACACCCGGCGAGCCCTGGAACACCCGCCCGGCCGACCCCGGGACGCTGGAACGCGGACGGCTGGCCGAGGTGCCCGAGGGCGCCGCCGCGCGCGAGCTGGTCGACTGCGGGCCGGTCACCGGGTACGACGTCAGGATCGTCGACCCCGAGGAGCGCACGGAGTTGCCGGCGGGCACCGTCGGGGAGATCTGGCTGCGCGGCGACAGCGTCGCCCAGGGCTACTGGAAGCGCCCCGAGGAGAGCGAGGAGACCTTCCGGGCGACCCTGAGCGACGGGCGGACCGGCTTCCTGCGCACCGGCGACCTCGGCGTCCTGGCCGACGGCCGCCTCCATGTCACCGGCCGGCTCAAGGAACTGATCATCCTCAACGGCCGCAACCTCTACCCGCAGGACGTCGAGTGGGTCGTACGGGAGGCGGCGGCGGCCCTGCGGCCCGGCGCCGCGGCGGCGTTCTCCGTCGACCTCGCCGGACGCGAACAGCTCGTGGTGGTCCAGGAGGCGCGCGCCGACCTGGCCGACACCGCCCGGGTGAACGCCCTGGTGCGGCGGGTGCAGGAGGCCGTCGGCGCCGAGTGCAACGTGCCGCTCGCCAACCTGCTGCTGGTGCGCCCCGGCACCGTGCCCCGCACCACCAGCGGCAAGGTGCGGCGCGCCGAGACCCGCCGGCTGTTCCTCGCCGGGGAACTGGCCAGTGCGCACCGGGTGCTGGAACCCGCGCTGGACGAGCGGCTGCGGGCCCGGCACACCGCTCTGGGCGAGGACCTGCTCGCACCCGAACCGGCCGGCGGGGGCGGCCGGTGGTGAGCGAGCCGTCCGCCGGGTACGGCGGCGCCGCCGCGACGCTCCCGGCGGTCCCCGACGGCCGGGCGCGGGCCGGCCGCGTCGAGGCGGCGCTGGGCGACCCCGCCGACCCGGGCAACCCCTACGGCTACGCCGCCCTGCTCGGGGCCGACCGGCTCGCCGAACGCTTCGACGCCGGTGAGGAACTGCTCGACTCCCTCGCCGTGCCCGCCGAGTTCGTGCCCGCCGCACTCGGCGGCCGGCTCGAGTCGTACGAGGACCTGGTCGGCGTCGTGCGGCCCGTCTTCCGCCGGGACGTCGGCCTCGCCATGGGCTACGGGATGACCAGCTGGATGGCCGCCTCCGACGTGTGGCTGGCCGGCACGACGCGGCAGCGCGCCTGGCTCGCCGACGTGCTCCTCGACGGCGGCAAGGCGGCCATCGCCCAGCACGAGACCGCCCACAGCAACGACTACGTCCGCAGCGGGGTCACCGCCCGCCGCACCCCGGACGGCCTGGTGCTCGGCGGCGTCAAGCCGCTGATCAACAACCTGGAGCGGGCCCGGGCCCTGGTGCTGTTCTGCCGCACCGGCGACGAACCCGGCAGCCGCAGCCACTCCACCCTGCTGCTGCGCCCGGACGAACTGCCCGCCGACCGCGCCGCACTGCTGCCCCGGCGGGTCGCGGTCGGCCTGCGCGGCTGCCGGTTCGCCGGGATCGAGTTCGACGAGTGCCCCGTACCGGCCACGGCGCTGCTCGGCCCGGAGGGCGGCGGGGTGGCCACCGCCCTGCGGTCCTTCCAGCTCAGCCGCACGGTCATCGCGTCCTGCGCGGTCGCGGCCGTCGACACCGTGCTGCGCACCGCCGTCATGTTCGAGCAGTCGCGTACCTCGCCGGCCCGCCCCGGCCGCGCCACCGACGCCGCCCGCGCCTCGGCCTCCACCACCGGCGCCTTCGTCAACCTGCTGCTGTACGACAGCCTCGCGGTGTTCGCGCTGCGCGCCCTGCACCTGCTGCCCGAGGAGACCAGCGTCTACTCGGCCGCCCTGAAGTACCTGCTGCCCAAGGTGCTCATCGAGACCATGTACGACCTGTCGACCGTGCTCGGCTCGGGCATCTACAGCCGCGAGGGCTCGCTGGGGATCTTCCAGAAGCACGTCAGGGACGTCCCCGTGCTGAGCCTCGGGCACGCGGGTACCGCCGCCTGCCAGGCCACGGTCATCCCCCAGCTGTCCAGCCTCGCCCGCACCTCCTGGCTGCGCGCCGAGCCACCGCCGGGCGCCCTGTTCCGGCCCGGGGACCCGGTGCCGCCGCTGCCGGCCGACCGGCTGAGCCTGGCCTGCGGACACGAGGCGCTCACCGCCTGCCTGCCGCTGATCGCCGACGAGGCCCCCGGAGCCGACCCGGCCGAGCGGGCCCTGACCGGATACGCCCGGGCCCTGGTGGCGGAGCTGTCCGAACTGCGCGAGCGGGTGCGGACCCTGGCGCGCGGCGGCCGTCCGGGCGTCTGGCCGGCCGCCGGGTTCGCGCTGGTCGACCGGTACGCGCTGCTGCTCGCCGCCGCCGCGGTGCTGGGCGTGTGGCGGCAGGCCGGGCGGGGCGGCGACCCGTTCCTGGCCGAGGCGTCCTGGGCGGCGGCGGCCCTGCACCGGGTGGCCCGGCGGCTGGGGCTGCGCGTCGCCGACCTGCCGCAGGGGTGCGCCGCCCGGATCCGGCACGAGGTGCAGCTCCGCTACGGCGCCCAGATCAGCTACGACCTCTACACCACCCCCGTGAGCGGCTGACCCCGCGGGACCCGCGAAGGAGTTGGACGATGACCGCATCCACGCACCGGCCCACGGCCCCGCGCACCCTGCTCGAACAGTGGCTGCTGGACCGGCTCGCCGACTATCTGCACCGGCCGGCCGAGACGATCGACCCCACCGTCCCGCTCGCCGAGTACGGCGCCGACTCGGTGGTCGCGCTCAGCCTGTGCGGCGACCTGGAGGACGAGTGGGGCGTGGAGGCCGACCCCACCTTGCTGTGGGACCACCCCACCGTCGCTCGGCTGCTGGCCCATCTGCCGGCCGCGTACGCCGATGTCTTCGCCCCCGGAGCCCGCTGATGGGGGACATCGCGGTGGTAGGCATCGACTGCCTCTTCCCGCGCGCCCAAGGCGCCGACGCCTACTGGGAGCTGTTGCTGGGCTCGGCCGACGCCGTGGGTGAACTGCCCGCGGGACGCTGGGAGGCGGCCGCGCACCCGGGGATCGACCGGGGCGGCTTCGCCGACGGCATCGACGCCTTCGACCACGCCTTCTTCTCCGTACCGCCGCGCGAAGCCGCCGCCATGGACCCGCACCAGCGGCTGCTGCTGCCGTGCGTGTGGCGGGCGATCGAGGACTCCGGGATCTCCCCGACGGCGCTGGCCGGCAGCGACACCGGTGTCTACGTCGGGGTGATGGGCGGCGAGTGGGGCCGGCTGACCCTGGCCGGGGGGCGGGCGCCCACCCCCCAGCTGGGCGCGGGCAGCAGCGCCGGGATGATCGCCAACCGGGTGTCCTACCACCTCGACCTGACCGGGCCCAGCCTCGCGGTGGACACCGCCTGCTCCTCCTCGCTGGTCGCCGTGCACCTCGCGGTGGGCGCGCTGCTGACCGGCGAGTGCTCGGCCGCCGTCGCGGCCGGGGTCAACCTGGTGCTCTCCCCGACGCTGGGCCTGGTCTACCAGCAGCTCGGGCTCGCCGCCCCGGACGGACGGTGCAAGCCGTTCTCCGCCGGGGCCGACGGTATCGGCCGGGCCGACGGGGTGGGGGCGGTGGTGCTGCGCCGGCTGGAGGACGCCGTGGCGGACGGCAGCCGGGTGTACGCGGTGATCCGGGGCAGCGCCGTCAACCAGGACGGACGGAGCAACGGGGTCACCGCGCCCAGCCGCTGGTCACAGCAGAAGGTCCTGCGGGCCGCCTACCGCCGGGCCGGGGTCGGCGCGGACCAGGTGCGCTTCGTGGAGGCGCACGGCACCGGGACGGTGCTCGGCGACGCCATCGAGTGCGCGGCGCTGGGCGCGGTGCACGGCGTGCCGCGGGCCGAGCCCTGCGCCATCGGCTCGGTGAAGGGCAACATCGGCCACACCGAGGGCGCCGCCGGAATCGCCGGGCTGATCAAGACCGCGCTGGCGCTGCATCACCGGGTCGTGCCGACGAGCCGCTTCGCCGACCGCGAGAACCCACGGCTGCGGCTGGCCGAACGGGGCCTGCGGCTACTGAAGTCGCCGCTGCGGCTGCCGCGCGGCGAGACCCTCGCCGGCGTCAGCAGCTTCGGCATGGGCGGCACCAACGCCCACGTCGTCCTGGCCTCCGCGCCCGCCCCGGCCCCGGCGCCCTCCCGGCCGGGCGGACGGGAGGCGTCCGGGCGGGGCGCGGGCGAGGGGGGTCGGGCACCCGCCGGGGCGGGGCGGCCCGTGGCCGCCGGGGTGTTCACCGTCACCGCCGACTCGGCCGACGCGCTGCGGCGCAACCTCGCGGCGCAGGCGAAGGCGGTGGGGCGGTACGGGCGGCCGGTGGCGGCGTTGTGCTGGAGCAGCAACCGGGCCAAGACCGGCCTGCCCTACCGGTACGCCACCACCGCGCGCGACGCCGGGGAACTGGCCGGGGCGCTGCGGCGGGCCGCCACCGAGCCCGCCGTGGCACCGGCGGCCGGGCGGCCCTCGGCCGCGCCGGTCGTCGGGTTCCTCTTCACCGGGCAGGGCAGCCCGTACCCCGGCATGACCGCCGGGCTGTACCGCGACGTCCCCGCCTACCGGCGGCACTTCGACGAGGCCGACGCCGCCCTCACCCCGTACACCGGCCACTCGCTGCGCGAGGCGCTGCTCGGCGGCGACGAGCGGATCACCGGGCCCCACCTCGCGCAGCCCGCGCTGTTCGCGGTCGGGTACGCCCTCTCCCGCACGCTGACCGGACTCGGTGTACGCCCGGCGGCCGTGCTCGGACACAGCGTGGGCGAGTACGCCGCCGCCGTGACCGCCGGGGCACTCGACCTCGCCGACGCGGCCCGACTGGTCGCCGGCCGGGCGGCACTCATGGCCGAACTCCCGCCGGACGGTGGCATGTTGACGGTGCGCGGCGACCGGGACCGAGTCGAGGCGCTGCTCGCGGGCGCACCGGAGCTGGTCCTCGCGGCCGTCAACAGCCCCGTCGACACCGTGCTGTCGGGCAGCCGCCCGGCGCTGGAGCGGGCCGCCCACGCGCTCGGCGAACAGGGCCTGCGGGTCCGCTTCCTGGACGTGCCGTTCGCCTTCCACTCCCCGGCGCTCGCCCCCGTACTGCCGCGGCTGCGGGAGTCGGCGGCCGGGATCGAGGCGCACCGGCCGCAGGTGCCGTTCGCCTCGACCCGGTACGGGCGCCTGCTGCGCGACGAACCGCTGGACGCCGAGTACTGGACCGCGCAGGCCGCCGCGCCGGTGCTCTTCGCGGACGCCCTGGCCGCGCTCGTCGGCCAGAGCGCGCCGACCCATCTCCTGGAGCTGGGGCCCCGGCCGCAGCTGCTGCCACTGGCGGCGCGGTGCGGCTTCGGCACCGGCGTGGACTTCCTGCACCCGTGCCCCGGTCCCGCCGCCTCCGGTCTCGAACTGGCCGACGTGATCGCCGCGTTGTACCGCGCCGGACTCGACCCCGACTGGGACGCGCTGTACGCGCCGGAACACCGCAGGGCGGAGCGTCTGGCCCCCTACGTCTTCGACGACCGCTCCCGCTTCCCGCAGGTCGCCCCCGAGCCGGACACCGCGTTCCCCGAGTCCCCCCGCCCCTCGGTCCGTGGGACCGGCCGGGCCTCGGCCGGGGACGGCGGCGGGTACCCGGTGGCGGCGCCGGGTGCCGGCGGGGAGGTGTCCGGCGGTGCCGCCGTTCTGGCCGCCGTGGTGGCGGCCGTGGCCGACGTGGGAGGTCATCCGGTGGCGGAGTTGACGGGCGGCGCCCGGTTCTACGAGGACCTCGCCTTCGACTCGGTGATGATCATGCAGCTCAAGGACCGGATCGAGGCCCGGCTGCCCGCACTGGGCGAGCTGTCCGTACCGGATCTGATCCCGGCGCTGCGCTCCGTGGAGACGCTGGCCGGCCATCTGACCGGCCTGCTCCCGCCCGGACCGGCGGACCGCCTCGGTGCCGCCGTCGCGGCGCGGACGGCGGGCGGACGGGAAGGTGAGTGACATGACGGCCACGGCGTTCATCGCCGGTACCGGCACCGCCCTGCCGGGCGAGCCCGTGGACAACGCCACGCTCGGCCGGGCACTCGGCCTGAGCGCGGAGTGGATCGACCTGTTCGTCGGCACCAGGTCCCGGCACTTCGCCCGCGACCTGGACAGCGGCGAGACCCTCGGCACGCTGGCCTCGCTGTGTGCCCGGGCCGCGGCCGAGGCGCTGGAGCGCGCCGGACTCGACCCGGCCGACGTCGACTTCCTGCTCCTCGCCACGGCGACCCCGGACCAGTTGCTGCCGACCACCGCCACCCAGGTCGCGGACCTCCTCGGCCTCGGCCATCTGCCGGCCTACCAGGTGCAGGCCGGCTGCTCCGGGGCGCTTCAGGCCATGGAACTCGGGCGGGCCCTGATCGCGGCCGGCGCCTTTGCCGGACTGGTCATCGGCGGCGACGTCACCCACCGCCATCTTGACCTGCGTCCCGGGGCGGCCCGCAGGCCCGCCGGTGAGCTGGTCAACTACGTCCTGTTCGGTGACGGTGCCGGAGCCGCCGTCCTCACCGCGCGGCCGTGCGGCGACCGGCTGGCGGTGCGCGGGGTGCTGCACCGGTTCACCGGCCTGGGCCGGCCCCCCGGGCAGGTCGTCCACTGGTACGGCCCCGGCGACGGCGCCCCCGAGGGCCCCGCGGTCAGCGAGGACTACAAGGCGATCGAGGAGTACGTGCCCGACATGGCCGCCGAGGCCATGTGGGAGACGCTGGACGTGGCCGGGTGGCAGCCGGCGGACCTGGACTACGTGCTGCCGCCCCAGCTGTCCCGGCACATGACCCGGCGCATCCTGGACCGGCTGGAACTGCCCGGGGTGCGCGAGATCAGCTGTGTCACGGACACCGGGAACACCGGCAACGCGCTGCCCTTCCACCAGCTCGACCGGCTCGCGGCCACCGCCCGCCCCGGCGAGCGGGCACTCGTCCTGGCGGTGGAGTCCAGCAAGTGGATCCGAACGGGGGCGGGCCTTGAGAAGCTGTGAACGAGCACCGGCGGGCACGGCACCGGCGGGCACGGCATCGGCGGGCACGGCACCGGCGGGGCGTGCCGACCCGGGTGCGGACGCGCTGGGCCTGCTGCGGCTGCTGCGCGACGAACGGCGGCTGGAGACGGCGTACGACACGGTCGCGGCCCTGCTCGCCCGGCACGAGGTGGGCGACGACCCGGTGGCGCTGCGCAGGGTGGGACGGCTGCTGTCCGGGGTGGATCCCGACCGGGTGCTCGCGCGGCACCCCGGCACGCCCGTGCTGACCGTGGCGGTCACCGGCCAGTCGACGGTGGCACCGGTGCTCGACCCGCTCACCGCGGAACTGGCCCGCCACGGCATCCTGCTGCGCCCCGTGCTCGGCGACCACGGCGCGTGGGTGAGCGAACTGACGTGCGCCGACGAGGGGTTCGGCGGAGCCCGCCCCGATCTGACGCTGTGCCTGCTGGACGCCGGGACGGTCTTCGGACGGGTGCCCGGGGTGTGGCGGCCCGACGACGTGGCGCGCGCCTGCGCGGAGACACTGGACCTGGTGCGCCGCGTCACCGCCGGCCACGCGGAGCGCGCGGCCGGGCCTGTGGTGCTCAACACCCTCCCGCTGCCCGCGACCTGGAGCCGGCGTCTGGTGGATCTGCGGTCCCGGGCCCGACTCGGCGCACTGTGGCGGGAGTTCAACGCCTCCCTGCTGAGGCTGTCCGAGGAGATCCCGGGAGTCTCGGTGATCGACCTGGATCCGCTGCTCACCGAGGGCGGTCCGCTCAACGACGCGCGGCTCGCCCACCACACCGGGGCACAGCTGGGCGCCGGGCTGCTCGCCGGGTACGCCCGGGAGGTGGCCCATCTGGCGCGGGCGCTGCGCGGGATGACCCGCAAGTGCCTGGTGCTGGACCTGGACCACACGCTGTGGGACGGGGTGCTGGCGGAGGACGGCCCGGACGCGATCGCCGCCGCGGGCACCGGGCGGGGCGAGGCGTTCGGCGCCTTCCAGCGCGTGGCCGCCCAACTGGGCGCGCAGGGGGTGCTGCTCGCGGTGAGCAGCCGCAACGACCCCGACGAGGTGCGCCGGGTGCTGCGTGGGCATCCCGACATGCGGCTGCGCGAGGAGGACTTCGCGCACATCGCCGCCGGGTGGGGGCCCAAGGAGGAGGCGCTGCGGGAGATAGCCGACCGGCTGGGCATCGGCACCGACGCGCTGGTCTTCGCCGACGACTCCGCCGCGGAATGCGCCCGGGTCCGCGCCGCCCTGCCGGAGGTCGCCGTGGTCCGCCTCGACGACGAGCCCTCCCTGCACCCCGGGAAGCTGCTGGCGGACGGCTGGTTCGACCAGCCGAGCCTCACCGAGGAGGACAGGGCGCGCGGCGCCGGGTACCGGGCCGAGGCACGCCGGGGCAGGCTGCGCGCGGCCGCGGCGACCGCCGAGGAGTACCTCGCCGACCTCGACACCACCGTGGACCTCGGGCCCCCGCGGCCGCACGAGTACGCCCGGATCGCCCAGCTCACCCAGCGCACCAACCGGTTCAACCTCACCGGCGTACGGCTGACCGAGGCGGAGGTCGCCACGGCGGCCCGCGGGGCGGACGGCACGCGGCTGCTGGTGGCGCGGACGGCCGACCGGTTCGGGGAGCACGGGCTCGTCGGCGCGGTCCTGACCCGGCGGACCGGCCCGCTGCTGGAGGTGGTGAACGTCTGGCTGAGCTGCCGGGTGCTCGCCCGCGGCATCGAGCGGGCGTGCCTGGTGGACGTGCTCGCCCGGGCCCGCGAGGCCGGTTGCCGTGAGGTGCGGGCCGATTTCACCGAGACGAGGAACAACGCGGCGGCGCGCACCTTCTACCCCGAACTCGGATTCACCGAACGTAAGTCCGACGCGGCGGGTACCAGCTATCGGCACGATCTCGCCACGATTCCCACGACACCCGCGCACATCCGAATGACCGCGAACACGGCTGGAAAGAATGCCCATGGATCTTGGCTGCCTCGACGATTTTCTGCGACTGCTCCATGATGAGTGTTCGATCGATCTGCGGGGGCGCGGTGCCGCCACGCGGATGGCGGATGTGCCCGAGTGGGACTCGGTCCTGCTGCTGCGCCTGGTCACGGCGCTGGAAGAGGCGACCGGCCGCAGGCTGTCCATCCGACCACTCCTTGAGGCCAGGACGTTCGAAGATATCCACGCATGTGTGAAGGAGCAGGGATGAGAGTCCCCCAAGGCTCGGCCGTGGGGCCGCCGCTCACCGTTCCGGTGGAGGTGGCGGACTGCTCCGACGCCGCCTGGGACCAGGTCAGGACGGACCTCCGGCAGAGCGGTTCGGCGCTGCTGTGGGCACGGATGTCGCGGCTGGGCGCGCGGGTGCCCCGCAACGATTCGCTGCGCCAGGTGCTCGGCCACGACTGGTCGCGTTATCTGGAGCTGACCCACGCGGACGTGCGCAGCCGCTACGCGGCCTCACGTCTGCTCCTCAAGTACGCGGCCGGCGCCGTCCTGCGCAGCGACCCCGAGCAGCTGGAACTGGCCTACGGCCCGACCGGGCGGCCCTATCTGCGCGGCTACGACCAGATCGACATCAGTCTCAGCCATACCGCCGACGTGCTGCTGGTCGGCCTGACCACCCGCGGGCTGATCGGGGTGGACGCCGAGCGGATGGACCGGCAGATGTACGGCGGCGGGCTCGGCCGGCACGTGTGCACCCCGTACGAGCTGATCACGCTCGCGGCGCTGGAGGAGCGGGAGCGCAACCCGAGTCTGGTGCGGCTGTGGACGCTGAAGGAGGCCTACAGCAAGGCCATCGGGCAGGGAATGAACTTCCGCTTCACGGAGTTCGGCTTCGGCCCGGACGGCCGTCCGGTGCAGGTGCAGCGTCCGGACGGCACGGTGGGCACGGGCGAGGAGTGGGGCTTTCGCAGCTTCGTCATCGACGACACCTACTGCGTCAGCGCGGCCGTCTACGACGCCGGGTTCGGCAGCTCGGCCGAGATGGACGTGGCCACGATGCTGGACCAGGACTGTGTGGACGCCATCAACGACACGCTGGGTCGGCGGGAGTGACGGGCCGTCCGGTGTCCAGGGCGATCGGGAAGTCGCCGAGGATGCCGGACCGGGCCACGTTGTAGCCGGCCTGGAAGCGGCTGGTCGCCTCCAGTTCCTCGGTGATCTCCGCGATGTGCCGGCGGCAGGTGCGCACCGACATGCCCAGCCGGCGGGCGACCATCTCGTCCTTGTAGCCCTTCGCCATCAGCCGCAGGATGGCGTGTCTGACGTCGTCCCCGGTGGTGGGAGCCTTGCCGGTCTCCGGCTCGAAGGGGGTGGCGCCGTCCCAGAGGTAGTCGAAGACCTGGCACAGGAACGACACCAGGGTGGGTTCGCGCACGACGGCGGCGCCGGGCGGCTGGTCGGGGGAGCTGCGTTCGGGCAGGAAGGCGATCTCACGGTCGTAGATGAAGAGCCGGTCGATCAGTTCGTCGGCGGTGCGGACCTCGGCGCCCGCCGCGGTGACGTCCCGGACGTAGGCGCGGGTGGGCAGGTCGCTGCGGGCCGTGTGCTGGTAGAGCGTGCGCATGCGTACCCCGCGGTCCAGCAGCTCCTGCGCCGACTCGCGCGCGGCGGGCAGCACCTCCGAGGGGCGGGGGCCGCCGGGCTGGATGATGAGCACCTCGTCGCGGCAGTGCTGACGGCGCTCGTCGATCATGGACTGGACGAGGGCCGCGTCCCGGATGAGGTCGAAGGCCTCCACCCGGTTGCGCTCCCGTCTGCCCTCGAAGTACAGGGGTGTCAGGGACAGCAGTTTGGTGCGGACTTCGGTGACCGCCTGCTGGAGTTCGCGCGCCTGGCGTTCGGCCGCGCCCACCAGGTCGGCGGCGGCCACGTCGGGGCCCACCGGCACGAGGACCGCGGGGTCGCCGGGCATGGGCTGCAGCAGGCGCAGATGACGCAGCACCTGTTCTGCGCGCTCGGCGTCGGGGGTGGTCAGGCCCAGTAGCTCGGCGATCGTCGCGCGGTCGAACCGGCCCAGTCGTACTGCTTGGCCGTACGCCGACGCGCTCAGGTCGTCCAGCTCAGCGAAACCCAGGGCGGAATATTCGCTTCCGGCCATTCGTGCCGCTCCCCCCAGTTCGGCGAATTAGCTGTCATGCAACTTTACGCCACCGCGCTGCGCTTGGCTCCGAGAAGCCTTGGAAGGCAACCTTGAGTTCGTCGGAAGGGACCGGGGGCGGGGCAAAGATTGTAGAAGTCTCAAACAACGTCCTTTGCTGTCCTTTTGAGATGTCATTACCAAATGGGGGATCAGACATGGGGATTTCTTTCCGCGGGATAGGGCGCGAAGTGGCCGTCGTCGCGCTCGGAGCCTGCGCGGCGGCACTGCTGGCCACCGGCGGCGCCCAGGCCGCCCCGGACCGCCCGGACGCCGCCGCGGGGATCGCCGTGACGGTGGGCGCCGGAGTGCAGGCCGGCTCCCTGACGGAGGGTCTCCTGCGGCCGCTGGACGACCGCTGGACCTGATCCCCGCGTGCGGGACGGCCGCGGGGGCCCCGGGCGAGTGGACCGGGGCCCCCGCGTCATGCCGGGACCGGCGCGTGCGCGAGGTGGGCGATCGCCGTGGCCAGGATGCCGTCCTCGACGGCGAACCGGCCCGTGAAGCCGCGCGGCGCGTCGGCGCCGCCCGCACCGGTCAGCAGCCGCGCCCGGAACTCCCCGACGGGGTCGAAGGTGATCAGGGCCTGGTGGAAACCCAGTTCCAGCCCGGTCACCGGATACCAGGCCTTGAAGACCGACTCCTTGGCGCTGAACAGCAGCCGGTCCCAGGCGATCTCCGGACGGGCGCTCAGCAGCGCCGCCGCCTGCCGCCGTTCCGGGCCCAGCGAGATCTCCTCCAGGATCCCTTCGGGCAGCGGCGCGTTGGGCTCGGCGTCGATGCCGACCGAGGCGACGTCCTCGCGCCGGGCCAGGGCCGCCGCCCGGTAACCCGCGCAGTGCGTCATGCTGCCGGTCAGCTCCGGATGCCAGACCGGGGCGCCGCGCCGGCCCGGCACCACCGGGGCCGGGGGCAGCCCCAGGTCGGCCATCGCCGTCCGGGCGCACCAGCGCACCGCCGTGAACTCGGCACGCCGCTTGGGCACCGCGCCCCGGATGTGCGCCTCCTCCTCGGGGAAGAGCGTCGCGGCCACGGGATCGGTCCGCACCTCGACCGCGGTGACGGTCGACGGCAGCAGGTCGGCCAGCATGGGGTCCTCGCTTCGCTCGGGGCCGTAAGGGGGCTGACTCCAGCCTTCGAGCGGCACCGCCGCTGCGGCGAGCCGGGAAGGCCCCGGGCGGCGCGAAGGGCGCCGGGGGAGGGGTCCGCGCGACAGATGGCTGCCGACCGGGCCCACCGCGGCACGCCTCCTTGCCGGGTACCGGCCGAGGTGCGGACGAGGTCTTGCCATGCGCTTGCCATAGGCCGTGCCGGACGGCCCGGCGCGGGGGAATTTCCTCCGGGAGATGGCGCCTGGCCGGAAGGCGCCGGTGAATTGCTGTCGTGCAGCTTCCGGACACCGTCCGGGCGTGATCGGCCGGTCTAGAATGAATTGCACAATTCTCGGATGGCGTTATTTCCGGCAGAAAACCGGCGTGGGGTATGTCCGGGCAAGGTGATTACGTGATCGCGGGGGGCGCTGCGTGAAAATCATGGAAAGAGCAGCGGAACACAAAGCTCTGGAACGCGCGCTGAGCGCCTGCGCCAAGGGCCACAGCACCGTGGTCCTGGTGGAGGGGCCGGTCGGCTGCGGGAAGAGCGAGCTGATCTCCGAGGCCATCGACCGCGCCGCCGCGCGAGGCGGCGTCGTGCTGCGCGCGAGCGGCGCCGCGGCCGAACGCGGGCTTCCCCTGGGCGTGCTCGCCCAGCTCGCCGCCAGCGGACCGCCGGGACTGTCCGTCCCGCGCCACGAGCGGGGCCACGGCGGCCTGCTGGAGTCCATGGAGCTGTTCGGCGCCGCCGTACGCCGACTGTGCGCCACCGCCGCGGTCACCGTCTGCGTGGACGACTGGCAGCACGCCGACGACCTCTCCCGCGCCCATCTCCTGCACCTGGCCCGCGCCTCGCGCAGCGCCGGGATCCTGCTCGTCCTCGCGCGCGCCCTGCCCGCCCCCGTCCCCGACCCGGTGCTGGAGACCGAACTGCTGCGCCTGCCACGGCTGTCGCGGCTGCGGCCCGCACCGCTGAGCCGGGGGGCAGTGGACACACTGCTGGACGAGGCGGACGTCACCGACACCGGACACCGGCACCTGGCCCACCGGATGAGCGGCGGCAACCCGCTGCTGCTGCGGGCGGCGCTGGAAGACCTCCCGGCCGGCGGCGCGGGCCGGGCACCCGGAGCCGACGGCGCCTACGGGCAGGCCGTGTTCACCTGTCTGACCCGGGCCGGCGCCGACGCGCGCGCGGTGGCCCAGGCCGTGGCCGTACTGGACGCCCACGCCTGCGCCGACACCGTCGCCGCCCTGCTGGAGCAGCCGGTCGCCGGGGTCGCGCGGACCCTGGACGCGCTGGCCGCCGCCGCCCTGCTGGACGGGGACCGGTTCCGGCACCCGGTGGCCCGTGCCGCCGTCCTGGACGCCACGCCCCACGCCGAGCGCACGGCCCTGCACCGGCGGGCCGCCACCGTCGTACGCCAGGGCGGCGCCCCGGCCCCGGAGGTCGCCGAACGGCTCGTGGCCGCCTGGGACGCGAGCGCGCCATGGGCCGTACCGGTGCTGCAGAGCGCGGCCGCGCAACTCCTCGCGGCCGGCCAGACCCGGCGCGCCCTGGACTGTCTGCGCCTGGCGGGCGAGGGGCTCACCGAACCCCGGCGCCGCGCCGACAACGCCCTGCGCGGCGCCGAGGCCGCCGCCCGGATCGACCCCGAGGACGCGGAATCGCGCCTCACCGAGGTCCTGGAGGAGGCCCGGACCGGAAACCTGGACCCCGAGAACCTGACCACCCTGGCCGGACTCCTCGTCGGCCAGGGCCGGCTCGACGAGGCCCAGGAGATACGCGACCTGCTGCCCGACGCCGACCCGGGCGCCGGGAGCGGGGCCGGGGCGGGCCTCGGGCGGTTGGGTGCCGAAGCCGTTGCCGGTGTGGGTGCGGAGGTGGGCTGTGGCGGAGGCGTCGCTGTCCTGGGCGCGGGAAGCGGTGCCGTCGGTGCGGTGGCGCGCGTCGGTGACGGGAGGAGGGCCGCGGGCGCGGTCGCCCTCGCGCCCCGGCAGCCCGGGTACGGCGGTGGCCCGGTGCCGGAGCGGGCCGACGGCGCCCGGCGGCATGCCGTGGCCGGTCCGGCCGCGGTCGCCGCGCCGGTCGAGCCCTTCGGGTCCGGCGGTCCGGGTGTGCTCACCGCGCCGGCCGTGGCTCCCGTGTCGGCCGCGCTCGCCGTACCCGCCGTACCCGGTGTCCCGGCGGACCTGTGGCCCCCGGCCGGCCGCGACGGTGGTCGCAGCGGGCGGGCGGGGGCGCTGGGCGCCGGGCCCTGGGGGCTGGCGGAACGGGGTGGCGCCGCCGCTGTCGGCGCGGCCGAGGACCAGTTGCGGGCGGCGCTCGTCGGCTGCACGGCGATCGAGCCCGTCCTGGGGGCCCTGCGCACGCTGGTCTATCTCGGCGGCCCGGCCCGCGCCCTGCCCTGGTGCGCGGAGTTCGCCGAGCAGACCGAGCGCCGTGCCGCGCCCGGCTGGTCGGCGCTGGTGCGTACCGTGCACGCCGAGGCGCTGCTGCGCCAGGGTGACCTGGCGGGCGCCGAGACCGCCGCGCGCACCGCCCTCGCGGCGCTGCCCCGCTCGGCGGGCGGCACGGCCGCCACCGGCACCGTCGGGATCCTGGCGCAGGCCCTGCTCGCCCGGGGCCATGCCGACATGGCGGCCGCCGAACTGGCCCGCCCCCTCACCGACTCCGCCCAGGCCGCCGTACCCGTGCTCTCCTATCTGCGCGCCCGGGGCCGGTTCCACCTGGCCGCCGGCCGCTACCACGCCGCGCTCGGCGACTTCCTGGAGATCGGCAGACGGATGCGCCGCTGGGGACTGGACCGGCCCGTGGTGCTGCCCTGGCGCACCGACGCCGCCGAGGCGCTGCTCGGCCTCGGGGAGACCCGGCAGGCGGAGCGCTTCGTCACCCAGCAGCTCGCGCTGCCCGACGCCACCGACGCGTGGGTGCAGGGCATCTCCCTGCGCCGGCGCGCCGCCCTCCAGGACCCACGGCGCCGCAAGACGCTGCTGGACAGGTCCGCCGAGGCACTGCGCCGTTCCGGTGACCGCTACGAACTCGCCTGCACGCTCGTCGAGTTCGGGCGGGCCCTGCACGAGTGCGGGGAGAGCGCACGGGCCGCCATGGTGAACCGGACCGCCTGGCACCTGGCCGACGAGTGCGGCGCCCGCCCGTTGCGGGACACGGTGGAGTCGTCCGGGCCGGCGCCCACGCGGGCGGCCCGAACCGTTCCGACGGCGTCCTCCTCGGAACTCGCCGAGCGGCTCACCGACTCCGAGCGCCGGGTCGCCGCCCTCGCCGTACGCGGTGACACCAACCGGGAGATCGCCGGGAAGCTGTTCATCACCGTCAGCACGGTCGAACAGCATCTCACCCGGGCGTACCGGAAACTGGGTGTGACCAGCCGCCAACAGCTGCCGGTAGAGCTTCAGTTGCTGGTCACCGAGGCCTGACGGGCCCCGCGTCGACGCCCCGACGGCCGACTCCCACGGCCGCCGGGGCACCCCATCCCCCTCCCCGCACACCCTCCGACGACCCCGCTCCCGCCGCAGGGCAGCCGTTACGCAGGCCACGGCGGACCTGTAGCGGGCCCATGGCAGGCCTATGGCAGGCGTCCGGCGGCATGGCGCGGCATCCGGCAGGGTCCTGCCACCGCTCCCGGCCACAGTGCGGCGGATCCGCGCCACGTTGCGCGCCGCGAGGCCCGGCGCGACACCAGGCGGGCACGCTGGAGGAAGGGGACACCACCGAAGGGGGACCGACATGACCCGACACCTGCCCGCGGGACAGGACGCGGACCGCGCGGCCGTACGGGACCGGGTGCTGGAGCAGGTCGACCAGCGCATCGGCGGCCTCCTCACGGAGGAACACCGGCGCCGGGCCACCGAGGGCCGACGGGCGGCGGCGCTGGTCAGCGATGTCGCCGCGGTGGTGCGCTCCGGCGGGGACCGGGTCCGCGCCGGACTCTTCCTCACCGGCTACCTGGCGGCGGGCGGCGACCCCGACGCCGCCATCGCGGTGGACACCGCCGCCTGTCTGGAGTTCCTCGACGCAGCCCTGGCCATCCGCGCCGACGCCCGGGAGGGCGCCGCGCTGCGCCGGGGCCTGCCGACGCTGCACGTCAGCCATGCCGCCGAGCACGAGCGCAACGGCTGGCGCGGGGAGTCACGCCGGTTCGGCGACACCAGCGCCGTACTCGCCGGGGACCTCGCGCTCGGCTACGCCGACCGGCTCGCCTCGGCGCTGTCCGGGGCGGCCCGCCGGGAATGGGAGAGCCTGCGCACCCAGCGCGTGCTCGGGGCGTACGAGACCGCCGTCGCCGCCGCGGCCTACCAGGACGATCCCTGGCCGACCGATTGCCTCGCCCTGAGCTGCTCGCCCGGGTGTGCTGCCGGCGCCTACGCCGTCCACCACCCGCTGCGCCTCGCTGCCCTGCTCGCCGGCCGGCCCGAACTGGTGGGCAGCTACGCCGAGTACGGGGCTCGGCTGCACGCGGCCTGGCGGCTGCGGGGTTTCCTGGCCGGTGGCCCCGGCTACGACGACGAGGCGGAACTGCTGCGGGATGTCCTGTTCGACGCCGGGGACCGCCAGTCCGCCGAGGCCCGCGCCCGGGAACTCGTAGAGGAGGCCGCCCGGGTTCTGCTCCCGGCAGCCCTGCCCGCCCCCTGGCATGCCGAACTGGCGCGGTGGGCGGAGCACTTGGGTGCGGCCAGGCGGTCCTGAGGCGAGAGCCGTCCCGCGGCGCGCGCGGCCGTACGCACCCGTGCGGGCCTGGCGGCTGCGCGGGTTCCTGGCTTGTGGTCCCGACGCCGGGGGGCCAGTCCGCCCGGGAACTCGTCAAGGAGGCCGCCGGGGCTCTGCGCCCGGCGGTCCCGCCCGCCCCTTGGCATGCCGAACTAGCGCGGTGGGCAGAGCGCTTGGGTGCGGCCAGGCGGTCCTGAGGCGACAGCCGCCCCGCGGCGCGCGCGGCCGTACGCACCCGTGTGCACGGGCCTGGCGGCTGCGCGGGTTCCTGGCTCGTGACCCGACGCCGGGGACCGCCAGTCCGCCGAGGCTCGTGCCCGGGAACTCGTCGAGGAGGCCGCCCGGGTTCTGCGCCCGGCGGCCCTGGCCGCCCCTTGGCATGCCGAACTGGCTTGCTGGGCGGAGCAGTTGGGTGCGGCCGGGCAGTCCTAAGGCGAGAGCCGTCCCGCGGCGGCGCGCGGCCGTACGCCCCTGGGGGCACCGGCCTGGCGGCTGCGCGGGTTCCTGGCTCGTGACCCGACGCCGGGGACCGCCAGTCCGCCGAGGCTCGCGCCCTGGCACCCGGGCGCCCGGGCGCCCGGCCGCGCTGCCCGCCCCCTGGCACCCGAACTGGCGCGGTGGGCGGAGCACTTGGGCTGGGCAGGCGGTCTTGAGGCGACAGGCGCGCGCGGCCGTACGTCCGACGCCGCCGGCCGGTCTCACGTGCTGCCGCGGGGTCGGCCCGGGCGGAGTCGTTCGAGCCAGGTGCGCAGGCCGTCGCGGCGGACCGCGCCCCGGTCGTCCAGGGGCAGTGAACCGACCAGCTCCAGGCGGGTCGGCAGAGCCGTGGCCGGCACCTCCCGGGCGGCCAGGTGCTCGCGCAGTTCGAGCAGGGCCGGCGGCGCGTCCTCGGTGGCGGGCACCACCACGGCGCAGGGCCGCTCCCCGAACTCGGCGTCCGTCCACGGCACCACGACCGCCTCCCGCACCTTCGGATGGGCCAGCAGGGCGGACTCCACGCGGTCCACCGGCACCAGGAAGAACGCCCCGCCACGGTGCTCGGCCCGCGCGGTGACCCGGATCCCGCCCAACCCGTCCGCCCGGCCCCGGTCCCCGACGTCGACCCAGCCCCCGTCCTCCCCCCAGGCGGGCACGGGCGCGGACGACCCCGCCCGCAGGACGCCCAGGCACACGGACGGCCCCCGCACCCGCAGTCCCGGCGCGGCGTCCGGTCCCCGGTCGTGGCCCGGCAGCGCGGAGATCTCCAGGGCCGCCACCGGCACGCCGTCGCTCTCCCCGGCCCGCTCCGCCGGGATGTCCCCCCGGGCGACGCTGCCCAGCCCCAGCTCGGGGGTGCCCCACACCGCCCGCACCGGCGCGCCGAGCGCCTCCGGGAGCGCGCCCAGCAGTTCCGGCGGGGTGCGGGTCCGGCCCCCGGACATCGCCGACCGCAGCCGGGGCAGTCGCCGGGGCGCGCCGCGCTGCGCCGCGAGCACCTCGGCCCACTGCGCGGGCGCGGCGAAGGCGTGCTCGACACCGCTCGCGGCCATCAGGTCCAGACAGCCCTCGGCCGTCCACACGTCCTGGTGCACGCCGGTGCCGCCCACGGTGAGCGGTCGGCACACCGCGTACAGCAGCGAGGCCAGCGACGTCAGCGGAAGCGCCGAGTAGGAGACGGCGCCGTGCGGTCGGGCGCCCGGGCCCGCGGGGGCGCCCAGGGCGCGGCAGCCGGCGTGCAAGGTGTTCGGCGAGTGCAGGACAGCTCGGTAGGAATCGCCCGCGTCCGCCACGCCGACCATCAGACACACCCGGTGTGCGGCGTCGGCCGGCGGGGTGCGGCGGCCGAAGGGGCCCCGCTCGTGCGGGGTGCGAAGGAAGTGCCGTACGAAGTCGACCGCGCCGGTCGGGCGCGCCGCCCCCAGCACCACCCGGTGGCGCAGCCAGGGCAGGCCGGGCGCCAACGAGGCGAGCAGCTCCGCGTACGGCACCCCCTCCCACTCGTCCGGCACCACGCACACCCGGGCCTGGGACAGGGCCAGGAGCCGGCCGAGGCCGCGCCCGCCGAAGCCGGGCAGCACCGGTACCGCGACCGCGCCCAGGCGCACACAGGCCAGGAACAGGGCGGCCGTCTCCCAGCGGCTCGGCAGCTGGTAGGCGACCGGATCGCCCGTCCGCACCCCGAGCGCGGCGAGCGCGGCGGCGAAACGGTCGACGTACAGATCGAGGCGCGCGTAGCTCAGCTCCACGAGGTGCCGTTCGCCGGAGGCGATGGTGCGGTGCTGGACGAGCGCGGTGCGCTCGGGGTGGCGGGCGGCCACCCGGCGCAGATCGGTGGCGAAGGTCTCCGTCGCCCGCCACCAGCCCTGGGCCCGGTAGGACCGGGCGACCTCTTCGGGCGGTCCCGGCACGGTCCACACGGGTGCCGACGGCGCGGGAGCGACGGGTGCCGCCGGGCCGGTCGCGCTCACGTCCACTTCCCGATCGCCCAGGCGACCTGCACCCGGGAGGCGCAGTCGAGCCGGCGCATCACCTGCCGGACGTGGTTGACCACCGTCCACTCCGACAGGCCCAGCCGAGCCGCGATCTGGCGGTTCGTCAGCCCCTCGGAGACGAGGAGCGCCACCTGCAACTGGCGGGGCGTGAGCGGCTGTTCACCCCGCCCGGCGCCCGGGCCGGCGGCCTCCCGGGGCGGGGCGGCCGGCGACGACAGCGCCTCGTCGACCAGCCCGTCCGGGCCGAGCGCGAGGCCCTCCGCCCGGGCGACTGCGTACGACGTCCAGCCCAGCCGGGCGCGCAGGCCGGCCAGCGCCTCCTCGCGCGCCGCGGCGTGCGTGGCCGCCGGCCGCGCGCCGGTGCGCTGCCGCAGGGCGTCCGCGGCCACCAGCAGCCGTACCACCCGCGGCTGCTGCGCGGGGGTGCGCCGCAGCACCAGCAGCGCGAAGACCTCGACCACCGGTGCCAGGGCGACCAGGTCACCGGTGTCCCGGCACAACGCCAGCGCCTCCCGCAGGCCGGCATCGGCCCCGGCTTCGTCGTCGCCGGGTGCGCCGGGCGCGGGGGCGGCGTCGCCGGGGCCGCTCGGGCCGGACCCCGCGTCCGGCTCGGCCGGGGTGGGGGGCTGGGGCCGTTGCGTCCCCGTCGCCACCGGTGTGCTCAGCTCCGCCGACAGTCGCAGTGCCTCGGCCAGGCCGCGCGGATCGCGCAGGCGGCGCAGTGTCCCCAGCGCCTGGCGCAGCAGTTCGTCCGCGCGCCGCGCGCGGCCGAGAGCGTGGTGGGCCGCGGCCAGTGCGGTGGTCGCGCGCGCCGCCGGGCCGGGCGCCCCCAGGGCCTTAAGCGCGGCCACCGCGGGTTCCAGCGAGGCCAGCGCGCCGCGCGCGTCGCCCGTGGCGAGCAGCGCCGCCCCCAGATGGGCCGTGACCTGCGCGGTGAGCCTGCGGTCCCCCAGTCGTTTGCAGCCCACCAGCGCCGTACGGTGCCGTCGTACCGCCTCCGCCGCGTCGCCCAGTGCCGCGGTCAGCGCACCGCCGAGGTCGGTCAGCCGTACCGTCGCCGCCTGGGGCAGGCCCCCCGCCGCCAGGAGGTCGCACCAGGCGAGGCCCTCACGCAGCGGTCCTGCCGCCAGCCACGGCTCCCGGCACGCGGCCACCAGCGCGGCGGCGCGCTCCAGATCGCCGCGGGCGTGCAGCCGCTCCAGCGCCGCCAGCACGTTGGGCATCTCGGCGGCCAGGGCGGCGAGCCAGTGCGCCTGCTCGGTACCGGCGAGCCGGGGCGCGGCCGCCGCCACCAGCCGGGCGTACCGGTCGGCGTGCTCGTCCCGCGCCGCGTCCAGCTCGCCCCGCGCCTCCAGTTCACCGCACCGGTACGAGCGCACCGGCTCGCGCACCGCGTAGCGCGGTTCCGCCCCGCCCCGGTCCACCAGCGCGAGGACGCCCCGGTCGAGCAGGGCGTCCACGACCGGCTCGTCCGCCCGCTCGAAGACATGCGCACCGAACCCCGGCCGGTACACCGCGAGCCGGTCCAGCAGGGCGCTCTCGCGCGCGGGGAGGCCACGGCAGCCGTACTCGGCGAGTGCCGTCAGCGAGCGGTGCCGCTCGGGGGCGCCCGCCGGGCCGCCGTACAACTGGTCCGGGCGTTCGCGCAGCCGTGCGAGCAGGGTGGCCGGCTCGTACAACCGGGTGCGGCCGGCCGCCAGTTCCAGTGCGACGGGCAGGCCGCCCAGCAGCCGGCACAGGCCCGCGACGGCCTCCGCGTTCTCCTCGGTGACCGCGAAGCCCGGCCGTGCCTCGGCCGCGCGCAGCGCGAACAGCTCCACCGCCGGCACCGTGCGCAGCTCCTCGACGTCCATGTGCCCCGCTGCCGACGGCACGGGCAGCGGGGCCACCGGGACCAGCTGCTCGCCGTAGACCCCGAGCGGCTCCAGCGCCGTCGCGAGCACGGTCAGGCCGGGGGCGTCGGCGAGCAGACGCGCCACGTCCCGCGGGCCGGGGCGGCCCTCGTGGTCGCAGCCGTCGAGCAGCAACAGGGCCCGGCCGGGGGCGGCCCGGGCCCGCGCGGCCGCCGCGGCGACCGCGCCGGGCTCGGCCGGATCGCAGAGGAACACCCCGGCGACGCCCTCGCCGGGGACCGGGTCCTGCCGGGCGTCCAGGGCCGCCTCCGCGGCGGCCACGGCCAGCCGGCTCTTGCCCACGCCGGCCGGTCCGGTCAGCGTGACCAGCCGTGCCCCGGGGGCACGCAACCGCTCCTCCACCGTGAGTAGTTCGTTCTCTCGTCCGATCAGGGCGGGGGCGACCGGACGGTACGGCCCGCTCGCGGAGTCCGGCCGTGCTCCATGGGACAGCAGCATGTTCACTCCTCGTGGTCGGTGAGTTCCCGGCGTTCCGGCGTTCGGGGGCTCCGGGACTCCGGGGCTCCGGGTCCCTGGGGCCCCTGGAGGTCGAGGCGGCCGCAGGGGCGGTCAGGCCGGGACGGGGCGGTCCGGCCACAGCCGCCACACCCCCGGACGCACCTCGAAGGCGCGCGGTGGCCCCTGCGCGGAGTGCAGCGCCCGGCGGGCGTGGGCCTCGCGACGGCGGTCGCCCAGCGCGGCGGCGAGAGCCACGCACTCGGTGAGCGGTCCGGTCGCGGCCGGGGCGCCTGCGGTCTCCAGCGCCACCAGCGCCCTGACCCGCTGCACCTCGTAGCGGCCCACGGCCCCGTCCGGCTCCGGCGCCGCCCGCAGCAACTCCGCCGCATGGCCCGACTCGCCGCGTTCCAGGCGAAGTTCGGCGAGACCGGCGAGGGCGCGGGCCCGCTCGTCGAGGAGTCCGGCCGCCGCCGCGAGTGCGGCGGCCTGCCCGTAGTGTTCGGCGGCCCGCTCGTCATCGCGTTGCTGCCAGGCCAGATCGCCCAGCGAGCACAACAGGCGGGCCGTCGCCCGCTCGTCGCCGTGGCGCCGGGCCGCGTCCAGGGCGAGGCCGTGGGCCGTCGCCCACACCGGCCAGTCGGCGCTGCGTTCCAGGGGCGCGGCGAGTGCCTCCGCGAGCCGGAGCACCACGGGCCACAGTCCCGCCGCGTGGGCCATGCCCAGCACCCTGGCCAGCTCACGTGTGCCCTCGGCGGTGCGCGGGGCGCCGCCGGGCCGCGCGGCGGCCGTCGCGTACGCCTCGCACATCCGGGCCGTGGCCGCTCGCACCGAGTCCGCCGGCTCCTCGGCCCGCAGCCGTTCGGCGGCCAGCAGCCGCGTCGGCTCCGGCAGGACGTACCGGTCCGCGGCGTCGGGCAGCAGCAACCGCCGGTCGGCGAGCGCGTCCACCAGCAGCGCGGCGGGGCCCGGGGCGCGATCGAGCACGGCCGCGGCGACGGCCGGGGAGAACGCGCCCGGCGGCAGGGCCAGCAGCCGCACCGCCCGGCGCAGGTCCGCCGGGAGTTCGGCGTACTCCTCCAACAGCCTTTGTCGTACGTCGATTTCACCGACGCGCAGGACGTCGAGCCGGGTGGCCTCCTCGCGCAGCCGGGCCGACAGGGTCGGGCCGTCCCAGTGCGGGCGGGCCGCGAGGGCGAGGGCTGCGGCTCGCAGGACCAGCGGCAGCCGGCCGCACAGTTCGCCCACCTCGTTCGCGATGTCGGGGCCGGCCGCGGCGAGCATCCGCCGGGTCGCCGCCCGGCTCAGCGGGCCCAGCGGGATCTGCCGTGCCCCGGTGGCGCCGGTCACCGCCGGCCGCGCGGTGACCAGTGCCGTGCTGCCGGGGGCCGAGGGCAGCAGCGGACGCACCTGCGCCACGGAGACGGCCCCGTCGAGTACGAGCAGCAGCCGCCGTCGGCCCGTCAACGCCCTCAGCTCCGTGACGGGGTCGGGGTGGGCCGTCGGGGCGAGTGGGGTGTCCGCCGGTGTGGTGGCGGAGGCCGCCTGGCCGAGGAGGCGGCGGGCCGCCTCCTCGGTGGTCAGCGGGCGCCGGGAGGCC
This sequence comes from Streptomyces sp. NPDC051452, assembly GCF_044454765.1. Taxonomy (NCBI): domain Bacteria; kingdom Bacillati; phylum Actinomycetota; class Actinomycetes; order Kitasatosporales; family Streptomycetaceae; genus Streptomyces; species Streptomyces sp. NPDC051452. Next base: position 40,579 of record NZ_JBITEB010000002.1, on the reverse strand, counting down.
GTGCGCAGGTCCAGGCAGAGGACCCCGCCGGGGAAGGCGTCGGCGACCCGGCGCGCGGCGGCCACCGCGAGGGCCGTCTTGCCCGAGCCCGCGGGCCCGGTGACGGCGGTCCAGGCGCCCGGCGTGCTGTCCCGCAGCAGGCTCTCCACCGCGTCGAGTTCCTCGTCGCGGCCCACCAACGGCGTCTCCAGGCAGGGGAGATGGGCGAGGCGGTATGCCGTCGTGCCGGAGTCGCCGCCACCCGGAAGGGCCGTTCGCCGCGTCGGACGGCCGGTGTGCGGGTGCCGCCCCGGCCGGTCGGCGTGAAGGGGGTCCAGTCGGTCGGCGTGAACGGGATCCGGTCGGTCGGCGTGAAGGGCGTCCGGTCGGTCGGGGTGAAGGGCGTCCGGTCGGTCGGGGTGAAGGGGGTCCAGTCGGTCGCGGTGAAAGGCGTCCGGCCGGTCGGGGTGAAAGGCGTCCGGCCGGTCGGGGTGCGAGGGTTCCGGGCGGCCGTGCCGGGGCCGCTCGGGTGCTCGGGTGCGAGAGGGGCCCGGCTGGTCTTGCCGAGGCCCGCGGGGATGCGCCGGCGCGTCTTCCTCGGCCAGCAGGCGCTGGTGCAGCGCGCGCAGTCGGGGACCGGGCTCCGTGCCCAGCTCCTCCGCGAGCAGGCCGCGCAGCCGGGCGTACGCGTGCAGGGCCTCCGCGTGGCGTCCGGTGCGGTGCAGCGCGGTCAGCAGCTGGGCGTGGAACTCCTCCCTGAGCGGATGCTCGGTCGTCAACGCCACCAGGTCCGGCAGGACCTCACGATCGCGGCCGAGCCGCAGCTCGGCGGCGACGCGCAGCTCCGAGACCTCCAGCCGGGCCTCGGTCAGCCGGGCCGCCACGGCGCGTAGCACCGGGCCGTGCGGTGTGCCGGACAGCAGAGGGCCCCGCCACAACTCCTCGGCGCGCCGCAGCAGATGTGCCGCGCGCGGGAGGTCGTCACCGGCGAGCGCCGCCCGGCCCTCGGCGCGCAGCCGCTCGAAGACCGTGGCGTCGACGTCGTCGCCGGTGGTGCGCAGCAGATAGCCGGGCCGCCGGGTGACCAGCAGCGCACGCCCCTGCCGGGGGCTCGCGGCGCACAGGGCCTTGCGGATCTGCGAGACGTAGACGTGCAGGGTGGTCAGCGCGGTGCGCGGCGGGCCGTCCGGCCACAGCTCGTCGATCAGCGTCTCGACGGACACGACCGTGTCCGCGCGGGCGACCAGTGTCCCCAGTACGGTGCGCAGCTTGGGCGGGCCGGGCGTGTGCGGGCCGGCGGAGGCCGGGTCCGGGTCCCCGGTGAGCTCCAGCGGGCCCAGGATCCGGAACCTCATCACTCGGCCCTCAGAGATCCTGCGCCACGACGGCGGTGGCCTCGGCGACGGTTTTGCGGCCCTGGGACAGGGTCAGTGTCACCGGCACCCTGGCCCGTCCCACCGTGTCGGGACGGGCCTCGCCCGGCACCGCGACACAGCGCAGCGGCGGTCCCGCCTCGGCGGAGCCGCGGAAGTGCACCCGCGAGTCGGCCAGGGTGCAGCGCGCGACGGCGAGGCCGTGCCGCCGGCCGGCCGTGAGCAGCGCGCTCTGCCGCAGCGCCTCCAGCAGGTGCAGCCCGGGCAGCCGGCCTCCCGGGCCCGCGAACACCGCGCCGACCCCGTCGGTGCGCACCCAGGTGCACAGGCGGCCCGACGGCAGCCGCTCGGGGTCGCTCACCAGGACGTTGTCCGCCGCGGTGCGCCCCACCTCCGCGGCCGGGACGCGGCGCGTGCCACCGCCCGGCGCGACCGGGTGCCCGTCGACGCGGTGTCCGTCGGTGCCGTCGGTGAGGGGCTGGGCGAACGCCAGCTGGTTGCGGTACAGGGCGGGGGCGAGGAAGACCAGGCCCGCGGAGCCCACCGCGCAGGGGGTGCCGTCGATGCTCACCTCCGTGTGGAAGTCCACCCCGCGCGGCACGCCGTTGACGACATGGGTGGGCACGGCTCGCAGCCGGGTGCTGAGCCGGGAGCCGCCCCCGGGTCCGGCGCGCCAGGCGCCGAGGTCGGTCAGCCGCAGGTCGTAGCGGTAGAACAGCCCGGGGCGCTCCGCCGGCACGCCGAAGTAGCGGTGCCCGACGAACTCCCCGATCTCCCGGACCGACTCGGTGACCACCTGCACGTCGTGGAAGTGGACGGGGCCGTCGTTGAAGAGGGGGTGGTCGTGCGGCAGCAGGTCGGCGAGGACGAAGTGCTCCTCGCCCACACCGGGGGAGTCCAGGCAGTTGTCCCAGGACACCGGGCAGTGGATGAGGTGGCGGCCGGTGCCGAACGGCACCGGGTCGGGCGGGGTGTCGTCACGGGTGTCCGCTCCGCGCCACACCGTCATGGATTCCGTCATGCTTCCCCCTGGCCTCGGCCCCGAACACGCCTGGCCCTCAGCGTGCGGAACGCGCCGAGCCGGTCGCCAGCGCCCTCCGGTGGCAGCAAGTTGCATGGCCGCAACTGCGGCGGAGAGCGGGCGGCGCGGCGCCGGCGCGCGGTCCTTTAGCGGAATCCAGGCCGGTGCCCGGACAGTCGAATGCCAGGACCCACCGGCCGGTATCCCCCCTCGGCCGGCCGGGGGGTCCGTCAGGCGGGCCGGACGGCCGGCCGCGGTCGACGAAGGGCTTGACGATGACCACAGCTGCCGCGCCGGGAAAGCGGACCGGGGAGCGGGGTGCCGGCCGGACGACGGTGCCGCGCGCGAGGCGTACGGCCGTACGCGACGGCGTTCCCGCCCGGGCACGGGCCGGGTACGCCGTCGGGGCGCTCGCCTCGGGCACGTTCACCACACTGCCCGGACTGCTGCTGCTGCCGTACCTCACCGACACGCTGGGCGTCGGCGCGGCGCTCGCCGGTGCGGCGGTGCTCGTCCCCAAGCTGTGGGCGGCGGCGCTGAATCCGGTGCTGGGCGGCCTCGGCGACGGGGCGGCGTCCCGGCGCCGCCTGATGCTGTACGGCGGGGCGGCGATGGCTCTGGCCTGCGCGCTGATGTTCGCCCAAGTGGCGCACGGCACGGCCGGCGCGTGGCTCGGCGAGGCGGGCTTCCTGCTCGCGGCGACCGCCTTCGCCTGCTTCCAGGCGCCGTACGCGGCGCTGCCCGCGGACCTCGCCGTCCGCCCCGCGGACCGGGTACGACTGGCCGCCGGCCGGGTCGCGGGACTCGGCGTCGCCGCGCTCGCCGTGGGCGCCGTCGGTCCCGCCCTGGTGTCGGCCGGCGGCCCGGCGGCCGGCTACCGCTGGGCCGGCTGGTTCGGCGGGGCGCTCATCGCGGTCGGCACACTGGGCCTGGCCCTGACCACCCGGCGACCGAACACCACCCCCGTCTCCGACACCGTCCCCACCCGCGCCGGCGACACCGTCCGCTCCGGTGTGTCCGTGTCGCTCCGGCGGGGGCTCGACCTCGTCCGGGGGGACCGGTCGTTCCGGGCACTGCTGGGCGCGGGGACGGCGCAGGCGCTCGCCACCGGGGTGCTGCTGGCGGGCGTGCCGTACGCCGCGCGGCAGGTGCTCGGCGAACCGGCGTTCACCGGGGCGCTGGTGGCCGCCTTCGTCGTGCCCGACCTGGTCACCGCCCGCTGGTGGGTACGGCTCGGCGCGCGGCTGGGCACGCACCGGGCGTACGCGCTGGCCGGCACGGTGTTCACCGTCGGCTGCCTGGGCTTCCTGGTAGCTCCCGTGGTGCCGCCCGGGTTCCTGCTCGCGGCGATGGCCCTCGCGGGCACCGGCCACGCGGGGCAGCTCGTCTTCCTCTACGGCCTGCTGCCGGACCGTCTCGCCGCGGACGCCGCCCGCACCGGCGGCCGCGACCACGGTGTGCTGTCCGGGCTGTTCGCGACCGGGGAGACGGCCGGACTGGCGCTCGCGCCCTTCGCCTACGGTCTCGTGCTGGCCGCCTTCGGCTACGTCTCCTCCGGCACCGGGCACGCCGCCCACCAGACGGGCGCGGGCCGCCTCGGCATCCTGGTGGGCCTGGCGCTGCTACCGCTCCTGGCCACCACCGCGGCCACCCTGTCCCTGCGGGGCTCTCGCCCGCCGCGTGCCGGATCCGGCACCGGGGGCCGGGACTAGGGCTCGTCGTCACCTTCGCGTCCGCCCCGTGACGGCAGGCCCCAGGGTCTCTGTTCCGGATGCTGCCGGGGCCGCGGGGCCCGGCCGCGAGGTGGCCGGCGCGGTCACAGGAGGCGGGCCGCCGGGACGGGCCGGGCGGGTGCGGGGGCGCCCGGGGTGCGCGTCAGCAGCCGGGTCTCGGCCTCCCGCCGTACGGTGCCCACCACGGCCGCCGCACGACCCCGGCGGTGTGCGCGCAGGGCCGTCAGGACCTCGGGGACCGCGTCCGGCGCCACCACCAGGCACAGGGTGCCCGGACTCGCCGCAGCCCAGGCCGGCACGCCCAGGTCGTCCAGGGCGAGACGGGTCATCCGCCGCACCGGCAGGGCCGCTTCGTCGATCTCCACGGACACCCCTGCCGCCACCGCCACCTCGTCGAGGACGGCCGCGAGTCCGCCCTCGGTCACCTCGGTGACCGCCCGCACCCCGCCGTCCGTCGCGGTGAAGGCCGCCCCGACGAGGTCCGCGAGCGGGGCGCAGCCACTGGACACGTGGTGTTCGTGGCCGGATCCGGCGCGCAGGGACAGCAGATGGGCCTCGTGGTCACCCAGTGGGCCGCTCACCACGACACGGTCGCCGGGCAGGCTGCCGGCCGGGCCGGTGGGCGGCCGACGCGCGGTGCCGACGGCGGTGGCGGTGACGTACACCTGGTCGGCGTCCCCCGCCCGCACCACCCGCCCGTGCACACCGGCCACGGCGACTCCCGCCTCGGCGGCCGTGTCCCGTGCCGAGCGGGCGAGTTCGCCGAGCCGGCGCCGGGACAGCCCTGCCTCCACGGTCAGCCCCAGAGTGACCAGACGGGGCTCGGCGCCCTGCGAGGCAAGGGAGTTGACGGCCCCGCAGACGGCGAGCCGGGCGATGTCGGCGCCCCCGAAGAACGGCGGGTCGCAGACGAACGTACGCGTGACGACGACGGGCCCACCACCATCGGGTGGCACGCCGTCCAGAGCGGCAGCCGCCGCCGGCCCGGGAGTCGGAGGCGTGAGTGCGGTGAACAGCAGACCCGGGTCGTCGCCCAGTGCCACCTGATCCCCGGCCCCCGCGGCCGTCGCGAGCGCTGCCTTGGCCGCCATGGACGTTCCCCTCCCCCCCGTGGGCCGCGGGCGGGCGGCCCTTGCGGTCCCACCGTAGGCGCGGGCGCGGGCGGCGCGGACCCCGTACGGCCCCCGGGACGGCAAGGTTAGGGGTCCCCTAAAACGCGCGTGCGGGCGTTGTCCCGGTCGTCGTCCCCCTCCTACCGTCGTGACGACAGACCGTCGTCGAGCGGCGCTCCCGTGCCGCGCGTGAGGAGTTGTGGTGGACAACAAGGGAGCCAGTCGCGGACACCCGCGCAGGTGGGCGATTCTCGCCGTGCTGGCCGTCGCGGTGTTCGTCGTGTCGATCGACGCGACCATTCTCAACGTGGCTCTGCCCACACTCGGCAGAGAACTGGACGCGGGCACCAGTGAGCTGCAGTGGATGGTGGACGCCTACTCGCTCGTCCTCGCGGGACTGCTGCTGATGGCCGGCAGCCTCTCCGACCGCTACGGGCGCAAGAAGCTGCTCGTCGCCGGTCTCGTGCTGTTCGGCATCGCCTCCGTCGCCGCGGCCTTCTCCACCCACTCCTGGGAACTCATCGCCGCCCGCGCCGCGATGGGCGCCGGCGCCTCCGCGTTCATGCCGGGCACGCTCTCCATCCTCGTGCACGTCTTCTCCGAGGAGGAGCGCGCCAAGGCCATCGGCATCTGGGGCGCGGTGACCGCGCTGGGCGCCGTCACCGGGCCGCTGATCGGCGGTGCGCTGCTGGAGCACTTCTGGTGGGGCTCGCTGTACCTGGTCAACGTCGTCGTCGTGGCCCTGGCCGTGCTCGGGGCGGCCGTGCTCGTCCCGGAGTCCACCGATCCGGCGGCCCGCCCGCTCGACGCGCTCAGCACCGTGCTGTCCGTCGTGGGCATCGCCGCCCTGGTCTACGGGGTGATCGAGCAGCCGCGCTACGGCTGGTCGTCGCCCAAGGTGCTGGCCGGGCTGGTCGGCGGTGTGGTGGTCATGGGGCTGTTCCTGCTGCGCCAGCGGACCGCCCGGCATCCGATGGTCGACCTGACGGTCGTGCGCGACAAGCGCTTCCTCGGTTCCAGCGGCACCATGGCCGTGCTGATGTTCGCGCTCAGCGGCAGCCTGTTCGTCATCACCCAGCAGTTCCAGCTGGTGCTCGGCTACTCGCCGCTGCTCGCGGGCGCCGCCATCCTGCCGGTCGCGGTGGCCCTGATGATCTGCTCCCCGCTGGCACCGGTTCTGTCCAAGGCGGTCGGGGTGCGCGCCGCGGTCGTCGTCGCGCTGCTGGTCCTGGCCGCCGGGTACGGGGTGTTCGCCCTGTTCACCAAGGGCCACGGGTACGCCGCGATGGTCGTCGCGATGGCCCTGGTCGGCGCGGGCATGGGGCTGGCGCAGCCGCTCGTCAACGACGTGCTGATGAGCGCCGGACCGGCCGAGCAGTCCGGACTGCTGTCCTCGATGAACGACACCGTCCAGGAGATGGGTTCGGCGCTCGGCGTCGCGGTCGTCGGCAGCGTGCTGGCCGCGCGCTACGCGGCGACGTACCCGCTGACCGGGCCGGCGCCCGCGACGCACTCCCTGGACCAGGCGCTGCGGACGGCGAAGACCATGCCGCACGCCTCCGCCGAGGCCACCGTGAGCGCGGCCAAGTCCGCCTTCGCACACGCCTTCACGGCCTCCGAGGCGGTGTGCGCGGGCGTCGCCGTGCTCGGCGCGGTGCTCGCCGCGGTCCTGCTGCCACGTCTGGTGGCCGCACCCGAGGGTGCGGGGGAGCCGGGCGCGGGGGAACCGGGGACCGCGCCGGCGCAGAGCCCGCTCGCCCGGGAGACCACCGCCTGAACCGCTGAACAGCGCCACCCCCCATGGGCAGACCGCCCACGCGCCCAACCGCGCGTGGGCGGTCTGCCTTTCGCGTTCCCGGCCCACCGCGCAAACTCCTGTCGCCGTTTGTTCTCCTCCGTCTTTCCTCATCGGTGTTCATCGGTGTTCTCTGTCGCGTTTCTGTGCGTCCCTTGTCCGCCGGTTTTCCGGTGCTTGGCTGGAACGCGATCTACCGGTTCGCCGGCAGGCCCCGGATCGGTCGGAGAAACCGCAGCTCAGAGCGGGTGACGCAGGGGTGCGGGGGTGCCCTCGGCAGGGGTAGGGGACGGATAGGGGTGCTGCCGGATCGCACGGGCCCATAGCGTCGATCGGGCAGACAATCGTTCGAAGGGAACCCTTCTCATGACGCAGGTCCAGGAAGAGCTGGAAGTCGTTCTGCAGCGCTATGTCGACGAAGTACTCAATGGGCACAAGGACGAACTCCTCGAGGAATTCATCCACCCGCAATTCCGTCACTTCACCGATGAGACGGCCCTGGCCCTGGAGAACGACGGCACCGACCTGGAGGGCATCAAGGCCGGTCTGATCGAGGTCCGCGAGAAGCTCGCCCCGCACTACAGCGCCCAGGTCACCCGCTGGGAGGACGACGTGGTGCACCTCGCCTGGAAGACCACCGTGACCCACCAGGGCTACATCTTCGACCGCGAGCCCACCGGCAAGACCTTCACCCTCACCTACACCGGAAAGACCCAGTTCAAGGACGGGAAGATCTTCCGCGCCCAGAACTACTGGGACCCGCAGCAGGCCCTCACCGTCATCGACGGCGACTGAGGGTCCGGAGCGCACCGGTGACGACATCGACTCCGGCCGGCCACGCGAGGGTGGCGGCCGACGCACCGCACGGCCCCGCCGGGGGCCGCACCGCCCTGGTCTTCTCCGGGCAGGGCAACCAGTGGCTGGGCATGGGGCGCGACCTGATGGCCCGGGAACCGTCCGTGCGGGCGGTCCTGGAGACGGCGGACGACGTCCTGCTCGGCGCCACGGGCTGGTCCCTGCTCGGCGAACTGGCCGCATCCGAGGGGGAGTCGCGGCTGGCGGACCCGGCGGTCCTCCAGCCCACGCTGGTCGCGCTGCAGATCGCACTGGCCGGGCTGCTGGCCGAACGGGGGCTGGTGGCCGACCACTTCGTCGGCCACAGCCTCGGCGAGATCGCGGCGGCCGCCGCCGCGGGCGCCCTCGACCTGCCGGAGGCACTGCACCTGGCCCGGCTGCGCGGCGAGCTGATGCGCAAGGCCGTGGGCACCGGGCGCACCGCCCTGCTCGGCGTCGACGCCGAACGCGCCGAGGCGCTCATCGCGGTGTACGGCGGCGGCGCGGACGTCGCCGCCTGGAACGCCCCCGAGTCCACACTCGTCGCCGGGGACGCCGGCACGGTCGAGGCGATCGTGGCCGAGCTGACCGGCCGCGAGGTGTTCGCCCGGACCCTGCCCGGCGACATCGCCTTCCACAGCCGCTTCCTGGAGCCGCTGCGCACCGAGTTCACCGAGGCCGCCCGTGGCCTCCTCGTGCCGCGCCCCACCTCCGGCCGGCTGGTGTCCACCGTGACCGGCACCCTGCTCGACGGCGGTACGGACAGCGACTACTGGGCCGCCAACCTGCGTGAGCCGGTGCGCTTCGTCCAGGCCGTCGACACCCTGCTGGAGCTGGGCTGCCGCACCTTCGTCGAGATCGGCCCGCACCCCACGCTGGGGCCGTCCCTCACCGACTGCTGCGCCCACCGCGGCGTCACCCCGCTGGTGCTGCCGACGCTGCGGCGCGGGGAGGGCGAGCAGGAGAACGTGCTGCGCACCCTGTGGGAGCTGCGTCGCACGGGGGCCGTACGGGCCGCCGCGCCCGCGGGCGGGCACCGCGTCCGTTTTCTGACCGCCGTCACCGCCGAGACCCCACCCCCCGCACTGCGCGGCCGGCAGGCGCAGTTCGCCGCCCGGGCGGCGGCCAAGGCACTGACCGCGCTGGGTGCGGCCGTACCGGGTGACGGCGTGGCCACGGCCACCGTCACCTGGGACAGCACCGACGACCTCGCGCCGGAGGCCGCCTCCGTGGTCGCCGCCCCGGTCGCCCCGGGCGCGGACACGGCCGCCGTGTACGCCCGCACACCGGGCACCGGCTGGCTGCGGCTCGCCACCGCCCGCCCCGGCACCGGGACCGTGCCGACGCTGCCGGACCCGGCCGAGCTGACCGCCCGCTGCACGGCGCGGCGGTACGTGGCGGACACCGCCGTCGCCTCCGCCGCGCAGGACGCCGACGACGTCCTCGTCCGGCTGCGGCCGGGCACCGGCACCGGCCGGCGCGCCCACCTCGAACTGGCGGTGCGGATCACCGCGGCGGTCCTCGGCGCCCACGCGCCCATCGAGCTGTGCGACGTCACCGGCTACGACGACACCGTCGCCGGCGACCGGGTGCACGTGGCGCGGATGGCCGACGGCACCGCCCGGACCACCGTGCTGGACGCCGCGGGCCGCCCCCTGCTGCACATCGCCCGCTCGGCCTGGCGGAACCGGCACACCGCCGCCGACCCGGTGACCGCGCCCGCCCCCGCGGCGGCCGGTACCACCGAGGCGGCCGCCCTCGACCTGGATGCCCTGCGCGCCGCCGACCCCGCCACCCGGCTCACGCTGCTGACCGACTGGGTGCGCGAGGCCGCCGCCGCGATGCTGCGCACCGGAGTCGACCGGGTGCCGCCGCTCAAGCCGCTCAACCGGCTCGGCGTGGACTCGGTCATCGGCCTGGAACTGCGCCGCCGGGTGGCGGCGGTCTTCGGCGCCGAGATCAGCGTCGTACGACTGCTGCGCGGTGCCACCCCCGCCGACCTGGCCGCGGACCTGGACGACTGGCTGACGGACACACCGGACGCCGGGCCCGGCACCGCCCCGGCGCGCTCCGCCCCCGGGGCCGTCGGGCCGGGACCCGACCTCGACGATCCCGCGGACATCGAGCGGCTGCTCGACGACCTCGACGCGCTCTCCCCGGAGGAGGTGGACTCGCTGCTGGGCAGGCTGGCCGACGACGCGGCGAGTGAGATATGACGACACATCAGGCACCGGCCACGCCCGGCACCCCGGACCCGGCGGACGTACGCCGCGCCCTGCTCAGAGAACGCCTGCTCCAGCGCGCCGCGACCCGCAGGACAGGGACCGAGGAACCGCGCGTGGCCGCACAGCCCAGCGGCACCGCCCGGACGACGACAGGCACCGCCCAGCCGACGGACACCGCCCCGTGTGCCGTGCACCCCGTGTCCGAGGGGCAGCGTGCGCTGTGGCTGTTCGACCAGATGCACCCCGGCAGCCCGGCCTACAACCTGTGCTTCGCCGCCGAGACCAGCGGGCCGCTCGACGCCACCGCACTGTGCGCCGCGCTGCAGAGCGTCCTCGACCACCACCCCGTGCTGCGCACCGCGGTGCTGCAGGAGGGCGGGGAGCTGGTGCAGCGCGTCCGGGCCGGCGTCCGCGTCGACTTCGCCGAGCGGGACCTCACCGGCCGGGCCGCCACGGACGTCGACGCGGCCGTGACCGCCTTCGTCGAGCGGCCCTACGACCTGTCCGCCGGCGCCTTCCTGCGCTGCCAGGCGCTGCGGCTCGGCCCCGACCGGCACGTCCTGCTCATCGGCACCCACCACATCGCGGCCGACCTGTGGGCGTTCTCGCTGATCCTGCGCGACCTCCAGCACGCCTACCCGGCGGTCCGCGCCGGCCACCCCGTGCGACTCGCGACGCCCGCCGCCGACTACCCGGAGTATGTGCGCTGGCAGCGCGAACTCGTCGCCGGACCGCGCGGCCGGGCGAGCGCCGCACACTGGGCGCGCACGCTCGACACCGGTCCCGACGGCGAGATCCCCCGGCTCGAACTGCCCCTCGACCGGCCGCGCCCGGCCCGTCCCGGCCACCGCACCCAGGTGCACGCCTTCACCCTCGACGAGGACGTCACCGCAGCGCTCCGCGAGCTCGCGCGGGACTCCGGCGGCACCCTCTACACGGCCGTCCTCACGGTGTTCAACCTGCTGCTGCACCGCTACACCGGCCAGGAGGACGTCTGGCTCGGCTCGGTCGCCACCGGCCGTGGCCGGCCCGCCTTCGAGGAAGTCGTCGGCTACTTCGCCAACCTGATGGTGCTCCGCACCCGCATCGCCCCCCGGGCATCCTTCCGCGACCTGCTGGAGCAGGTGCGGGAGACCGCGCTGGACGCGATGGAGCACCAGGACTACCCCTACCCGCTGGTCGCCCAGCAGGTCTCCCGGGACCACGCCGGAACCGGCCTGTTCGACGTGGCCTTCTACTACGAATCCACCTCCGTCCACTCCGAACAGGGCCTGTCCCTGTTCGCCACCGGCGCCGCCGGCGCCCGGCTGCGCGTCGGCGACCTGGAGATGACGCCGTACCCGGTCGCGGTGCAGGGCAGCGAGCAGGACCTGGCCGTGTTCGCGGAGGAGGTCGACGGGCGGGTGAGCTGCTCCCTGCGCTACGCCGTCGACCTGTTCGAGCCGCGTACCGCCGAGAACCTCGGCCGGCACTTCCGCGCCCTGGCCGCCGCCTGCGCCGCCCGCCCGGACGTCCCGCACACCACCCTGGAGATGCTCGCGCCCGAGGAGCGCCGGCAGGTGCTCACCGAGTGGAGCCGGCCGGGCGACCCGGCGGCCCTGGCCCACCGGGGCGTGCACGAACTGGTCGTGGAGCAGGCTCGCCGCACCCCCGGCGCGGTCGCCGTCGCCTGCGGTGACGAGGAACTGACCTACCGCCAACTCGTGGACCAGGCACGGGACCTGGCGCTGGTGCTGCGTGCCCGGGGCGTCGGCCCCGAGGTCAAGGTGGGCCTCACCGGCGACGGCACCCCGCGCCTCTTCGTCGGACTGCTCGCCGTGCTGATGGCGGGCGGCGCCTACATCCCGCTGGACCCGACCTACCCGGTCAAGCGCCTGGAGTACATGATCGAGGACTCCGCGGTCGCGCTGCTGCTCGCCCAGCGCGCGGTGGTGCACCGGCTTCCGGCCGTGGACGTGCCCGTGCTGTACCTGGACGACATCCCCGAGCCGCCCGCCGACGCGCCCGCGCTGCCCGGACCGGACGGCGGCCGGCTCGCCTATGTCATCTACACCTCCGGCTCCACCGGCCGCCCCAAGGGCGTGATGGTGGAACACGCCGGTCTCGTCGACTTCGACCTGGCGCACCGCGCGTCCATGCCGCCCGCCCCCGGCCGGCGGGTGCTGCAGAACGCCTCCATCAGCTTCGACGTCAGCACCTGGGAATGGATGATGGCGCTGACCACCGGCGCCACCCTGGTCGTCGCCCCCCGCGAGCGGCTGCGCCCCGGACCACCCCTGGCCGACACGGTCCGCCGGGAGCGGATCACCACGCTGAGCGCCACCCCGTCGGTGCTGGCCACCATGGACCCGGCCGACCTGAGCACGGTCACCGAACTGACCTCGGTCGGCGAGGCCATATCCGCCGACCTGGTACGTGTCTGGGCGCCGGGCCGCCGTATCGTCAACGCCTACGGCCCGACCGAGATCACCGTGTTGTGCACCACCGAGGTGTGCGAGCCCGACGGCCAGGTGCCGCCCATCGGCCGCGCCCTGCCCGGCACCGAGCTGTACGTCCTCGACGCCGCGCTGCGGCCGGTGCCGGCCGGTGTCGTGGGCGAGCTGTACCTGGGCGGCACGGGCGTCACGCGTGGCTACCAGAACCGGCCCGACCTCACCGCCGACCGCTATGTGCCGCACCCGTTCTCCGCCACCCCGGGCGCCCGGGTCTACCGCACCGGCGACCGCGTCCGCTTCGACCGCACCGGCCGGCTGCACTACCTGGGCCGCGCCGACCACCAGGTGAAGATCCGCGGTGTGCGCGTGGAACCGGCCGAGGTGCAGGACGCCCTGGACAGCCACCCGGGCGTGCGCGAATCGGTGGTGCTGGCCCGGCCCGGCCGGGACGGCAGGCTCACCCTCGCCGGCTACGCCCTGCGGGAGCCGTCGGCGGCCGAACCCGCCACCGTCGCCGGGCTGCGCGCCCACCTCGCCGAGCGGCTCACCTCGGCGATGATCCCCACCCATCTGTTCCTGCTGGACACCTTCCCGCTCAACCCGAACGGCAAGGTGGACCGCGCGCTGCTGCCCGCACCCGAGGAACTCGCCGAGGACCCCGGCGAGCCGCTGCGCCCGCCCACCACCCCCACCGAGCGCGCGGTCGCCGAGGTGTGGGCCGAACTGCTCGGCGTGGACCGGATCGGCGCGGACACGCACTTCTTCGAACTGGGCGGTCACTCCCTGCTCGCCGTCCGGGCGGCCGCCCGGCTGCACGAGCGCACCGGCGTCGAACTCCCGCTGCGGGACCTGTTCGACGCACCCGTCCTGTCCGGCCTCGCCGCCCGCATCGACGCCCTCGCCGCGTCCGGAGCCGCCGGGCCCGGCACCGAGCCCCCGCACCGGCTTGTGGCGCTGCCGCGCGGCCCCGAGGGGCTGCCCCTGTCCTCCGCGCAGGCGCGGCTGTGGTTCGTCGAGCAGCTGCGGCCCGGCGGGCTGGCCTACCGCATCGCGGGCGAACTGCACTTGCACGGGCCCGTCGACACCGACGCCCTGCGCGCCGCGACGCACGACGTGATCCGGCGGCACGAGGTGCTGCGCACGGTCTACGTGACCGTCGACGGCGCCCCCCGGCAGGTCGTCACCGAAGCCGGCCCGGAGCCGGCGCTGCCGCTCGTGGATCTGTCCCAGGTCGCCCCGGACAGCCGTGCGGCGGCCCGGGCCGAACACACCGCGGCCTTCACCGCGCGCCCCTTCGACCTAGGCCGCGGGCCCCTGCACACCCAGCTGCTGAGACTGGCCGACGACCACCACGTCGTCCAGCTGGCGGTGCACCACATCGCCGCCGACGGCTGGTCGATGCGGCTGGTGGCCCGCGAACTCGTCGCCTGCTACACCGCCCGGGTCCAGGGCGACCCCGTACCGTTCACCGCGCCGCCCGTGCAGTACGCCGACTTCGCCGCCTGGCAGCGGAGTCGGCAGGAGAGCGAGGAGGGCGCGGCCGAGCTGGCGCACTGGGTGGACACGCTCAGCGGTGCCCCCGCCGAACTGCGGCTGCCCACCGACCGGCCGCGCCGCGACCAGGACGTGCGGCCCGCCGCCCGGGCCCGCCGCGTCCTCGGCGCCCGAACGGCCGAACGGCTGCGCGCGCTCGCCGGGCAGGAGGACGCCTCGCTGTCGATGGCGCTGCTCACCGGCTACAACGCGCTGCTCGCCCGCTGGTCCGGCCAGGACGACGTAGTGGTGGGCATGCCGGTGGCCGGACGGGTGCGCCGCGACCTGGAGGACGGCGTCGGCCTGTACGTCAACACCGTGCCCGTGCGCACCGACCTGACCGGCGCCCCGTCCTTCCGGCAGCTGCTGCACCGGGTGCGCGGCGCCGCGCTGGACGCCGACGCCCACCAGGGGGTGCCGTTCGAGCGGATCGTGGAACGGCTGGCGGTGGAGCGGGATCCGCGCCGCACCCCCGTCTTTCAGGTGCTGTTCAACATGCTCAACCTCGACGACTCGCTGCCCCCGGTGCCGGGCGTGCGCAGCCGGCTGGTGGAGAGCGAGGACCTCAGCGCCCGCTTCGACCTGACCCTCTACGTCCGGCCCGGCGCCGACGGCACCCTCGGCCTGGACCTGGCATACGACGCCTCCCTCTTCGACGCCGACACCGCGACCCGGTTCCTGGAGCGGTTCGAGGCGCTGCTGGCCGCGGCCGCCGAGGCGCCGGACCGTCCGCTGGACGACCTGCGCCTGCCCCGTTCCGCCGCGCTGCCCGACCCGAGCGCGCCACTGCCCGCGGGGCCGTGGACCGGGGCGGTGCACGAGCGGGCCGCGCGGACGGCGGCCGAGCGCCCCACCGCCGTGGCCGTCAGCCACCGCGGCGGCGAACTGACCTACGGCGCCTTGGAGGACGCCGTGCGGGCCCTCGCCGCCGACCTGCGCGCGGACGGGCTCGGCAGCGGCGACCTGGCCGCCATCCACGCGGCACGCGGGCCCGCCCTCGTCGTCGCGGTCCTGGCCGCCCTGCGCTCCGGTGCCGCGTTCGCGCTGCTGGACCGGGCACACCCGGCCCGGCGCCGGACCGCGATCGCCGAGGCGCTGCGAGCCCGAGCCTGGCTGGAGACGGGAGCGGACCACCCCGAGCCACTGAGCCCACCGCCCGCCATCACCCGAACGATCGCACCACCACCCTCGACCCCGGCCCCGCCCCCGGCCTCCGGCACACCGGCCGGCGCCCCCGCCGCCCGGCCGGAGGACATCGCCTATCTCGCCTTCACCTCGGGCACCACCGGAGTGCCCAAGGGAGTCGTCGGGGCGCACGGGCCGCTCGGCCGGTTCGTCGACTGGTACATCCGCACCTTCGAGGTCTCCCACACCGACCGGTTCGCGCTGACCTCGGGGCTGAGCCACGATCCGCTGCTGCGCGACCTGTTCGTCCCGCTGGCGCTCGGAGCCCGGCTGCACATCCCCGACGCCGCCGATCTGGCCGCACCCGAGGCGTACGGCGCGTGGCTGCGCCGGGAGCGGGTCACCGTGCTGCATCTGACCCCGCCGACCGCCCGTTTCCTCGGCGGCCTCGCCGACGGCTGTCTGCCCGACCTGAGGTACGTGTTCTTCGGCGGCGACACGCTCACCGGCCGGGAGACGGCGATCGTCCGCAGGCTCGCCCCGCACGCCCGGATGGTCGCCTTCTACGGTGCCACCGAGACCCCGCAGGCCCCCGCCTGGTGCCCGGTCGGCGACCCGGCCCCGGACGAGGCCGTACCGCTGGGCCGCGGCGTCGACGGCACGCAGCTGCTGGTGCTGCGCGGGACGGAACCGGCCGGCGTGGGAGAACCGGGCGAGATCGTCGTCCGTTCGGCCCACCTGGCCGAGGGCTACCTGGACGGCGACCCGGACGGCCGGTTCGCCACCGACCCCGCCGGCCGGCCGGGAGTACGGCTGTACCGCACCGGCGACCTGGGCCGGTACCGGCCCGACGGCACGGTGGTGTTCGCCGGCCGCGCCGACCGGCAGGTGAAGGTGCGCGGTCACCGGGTCGACCCGGCCGGCGTCGAGCACTGCCTGCGGGACCATCCCGCGGTCACCGACGCCGTCGTGGCCGCCGTACCGGACCCGACCGGCGGGATGCGGCTCGCGGCGTGGGCGACCACCCGTGCTCCCGTGCCCGGCGCCGAGCTGCGCGCACACCTCGCGGCCCTCCTGCCCGCCGCCCTGGTGCCGGCCCGCGTCGACGTCGTCGACGCGATCCCGCTCACCGCCAACGGCAAGATCGACGTGGCCCGCCTGCACACGCTCGCCGCACCCGCGACCGGCCCCGGCCCGGCGCGCCGCCCGGCGACCGGGACCGAGCGGCGGGTGCGCGACCTGTGGCGGGAACTGCTCGGCGCCGCGGACATCGGCGCCGACGACACCTTCTTCGGCCGCGGCGGCCACTCGCTGCAACTGGTCGCGCTGCAACTGCGGCTGCGTGCCGAATTCGGCGTGGACGTACCGGTGGTGGACCTGATGCGGCACACCACGCTCGCCGCGCTCGCCCGCCACCTGGACGGTCTCACCGCCGCCACGGACCCGGCGGGGCCGCCGCCGGGAGCGGGAGCCGCCCGCCGGGAGGCGGACGAGCGGGCCCGCCGGGCCGCCGACCGCCGGCGCCGCATGAGAAGGGGACAGGCAGATGGCTGAACCGGGGGAACCGAGGGAGAAGATGAACGAGTTCGGCGAGTCCGGCAGAAGACTCGACGAGTCCGGCGGGCCGGGGGAGGGCGACGAGGTCGAGCGGATCGCTGTCGTCGGACTGGCCTGTCGCGTCCCGGGCGCCGACGACGCGGCCGGGTTCTGGGACAACCTCGTGCGCGGGATCGAGTCCGTCGAGCGCACCGAGGTGCCCGAGGGCGCCCCGGACGGCTATGTGCCCGCCGTCGCGCCGCTGCGCGGGGCGGAGGACTTCGACGCGGCCTTCTTCGGCCTGACCCCACGCGAGGCGGCCCTGGCCGACCCCCAGCACCGGCTCTTCCTCGAGCAGTGCTGGGCGGCGCTGGAGGACGCCGGATGCGACCCGGAGCGGGCCGACGGCCGCATCGGCGTATGGGGCGGCACGTCCTTCAACTCCTATCTGGTGCTGAACGTCCTGCCCGGCCTCGGCCGCGACAAGCTGCTCGGCGAGTACCCGGCGGCCCTGCTGCACGGCAACGACAAGGACTACCTGACCAGCCGGGTCGCCCACCGGCTCGGCCTGACCGGGCCCGCCGTCACCGTCCAGACCGCCTGCTCCACCTCGCTGGTCGCGGTCGCCGAGGCGGCCCGCGCCCTGCTGGACTACCAGTGCGACACGGCACTGGCCGGCGGCGTCTCGCTGAAACTGCCGCAGGACTGGGGATACGTCTACGAGACCGGCGGCATCCAGTCGCCCGACGGCCACTGCCGGGCCTTCGACGCGGACGCGGCCGGTACGGTCTTCGGCAGCGGCGTCGGCGTGGTCGCCCTCAAGCGGCTCTCGGACGCCCTCGCCGACGGCGACCGGGTGCACGCGGTGATCCTGGGCGCTGCCGTCAACAACGACGGCGCCCGCAAGACCGGTTACACCGCCCCCAGCGTCGACGGCCAGGTCCAGGTGCTGCACGACGCCTACTCAGCGGCCGGCGTCAGCCCCGCCACCGTGGGGTACGTCGAGGCGCACGGCACCGGCACCGCGATCGGCGACCCGGTGGAACTCGCGGCCCTGGACGAGGTGTTCGCCCCCGAGGGGCTCGCCCCGGGCACCGTGGCGATCGGCTCGGTGAAGACCAACGTCGGTCACCTCAACGCCGCTTCGGGCGTGATCGGCCTGATCAAGGCCGTGCTCGCGGTGCGCGAGGGTGTGCTCCCGCCGAGCCTGCACTACCGGCGCCGCAACCCCCGTACCAGCGAGAAGTCGCCCTTCGCCGTGGTCGACCGGCTCACTCGCTGGACGGCCGACGGCGGACCGCGCCGGGCCGGGGTCAGCTCCTTCGGCGTCGGCGGTACCAACGCCCACGTCGTCCTGGAGCAGCCGCCCGCCCCCTGGGCCACGGACGCCCCGGACGCCGGGGAGCAGCTGATCGTCGTCTCCGCGCACAGCGCGCCCGCTCTCGCCGAGGCCACCGCCCGGCTCGCCGACGCGCTGGAGCGGACCGAGGCGGCCGGGCTGCGCGACGCCGCCCACACCCTCGCCCACCGGCGCCGCCGCTTCCCCCACCGTACGGCGGTGGTCGCGGCCGGCCCCGAGGAGGCCGCCGCCGCACTGCGCCGGGCCGGGACGGAGCACGCGCGGGGCGAGACCCCGGCCGTGTTCCTCTTCCCCGGCCAGGGCACCCAGTACCAGGGCATGGCCGGTGAACTGCTGCGCACGGAACCGGAGTTCGCCCGGCACGTCGACGAGGTCGCGGCTCTGCTCGTCGCCGAGGGCGTCGAGCTGCCCGCCCTGCTGGGCGGGCCCCCCGCCGACGGCGCCGCCGACCCGCTGGTCGACACCCGGCTGGCCCAGCCGGCGCTGTTCGCCGTCGAGTACGCCCTGGCCCGCTGGTGGCAGTCGCGCGGTGTGCGCCCCGTCGCCCTGCTCGGGCACAGCCTGGGCGAGTGGACCGCCGCCTGTCTGGCCGGGGTGTTCACCCTGCCGGACGCGGTACGGCTGGTCGCGGCCCGCGGCCGGATGATGGCCGACCTGCCGCGCGGCGCCATGCTGGCGGTGGACCTCGACGAGGCCGAGGCCGCCGCGCTGACCGGACCGGACCTGGGCATCGCCGCGCTCAACGCGCCCGGCCGGTGCGTGCTGTCCGGCACCGAGGAGGCGGTGCGCGCGGCCGGGGAACGGCTCGCCGGGCGCGGGGTGGAGGCGAAGCGGCTGGTCACCTCGCACGCCTTCCACTCCGCGATGCTGGACCCGATGACCGGACCGTTCGCGGAGCTGGTCGAAACCGTGCCGCTGCGCACCCCGGACATCCCGTTCATCTCCGACGTCACCGGTACCTGGATCACCGACGCCGAGGCGACCGACCCCGGCTACTGGGCCCGGCAGGCCCGGGCGGCCGTCCGGTTCGCCGACGGCGTGTCCGAGGTGCTCGCCGCCGCCCCGGACGCGGTACTGCTGGAGCTCGGCCCCGGCCGGGCGCTGGGCCGGTTCGCCGCCCGGGTCGCCGGTCCCGCCGTACGGCCCGTGACGACGCTGCGCGGGGCCCGGCAGTCCGGCTCCGACCGGCGCCATCTGCTCCAGGCCGTCGGCCAGGCGTGGGCGCGCGGGGTGCCCGTCACCCTGCCGGAGACGGCGGACGGTATCCGGCCGCGCGTGGCGGACCTGCCCGGTCACCCGATGCTGCGCCGCCGCCACTGGATCGCCGCCCCGGACGCCGGTTCGCCGGCCGTCCCGGCCGTCACCGCGCGGCCCGCCACCCCGCCCGCGTCCACCCCGCCCGCGTCCACCACGGACCCGCACCCGGAGCCGGCCCCCGTCACCCCTCACGCCCCCGGCCGGACCGCCGCCCACGACCAGACCACCGACCCCGCCGACCCCGTGTCCCGGATCGTCGCGCTCTGGCAGGAGCTGCTCGGTATCGAGGGCATCGGCCCGGAGGACGACCTGTTCATGCTCGGCGGCGACTCCCTCAACGCCTCCCAGTTGCTCTCCCGGGCGGCCCGGCTCTTCGGCGCCGAGCTGCCGCTGGAGGAGTTCCTGGACGAACCGACCGTACGGCGGATGGCGGAACTCGCCGTCCGCGCCCAGACCGACGACACTGCCGAGGCGGTGCAACAGTGACCACCCAGACCATCGAGACGACGGCCGACCCGGCCGCCGGCACGGACCGGGCACCCGGCGTGCCCGAACCGCTGTCGTTCGCCCAGCAGCGCATGTGGTTCATGGAAGAACTCGTGCCGGGCACCGCGCTGCAGAACATCCCGCTGGCCGTCCGGCTCACCGGCCGGCTCGACCTGGCCGCGGTGCGCGCCGCGTTCCGTTCCGTGGTGCGCCGCCACGAGACGCTGCGCACCTCCTTCGGGGTCGACGAGGGCAGCCCCGGCCAGCGCGTGCTGCCGCCCGAGGAGGCCGAACCGGACGTCCCGCTGGTGGACTTCACCGCCGGGGACGAGCGGACCCTGAGCGGCTGGCTGCGGGAACAGGCCACCGAACCGTTCGCCCTGGACCGGCCCCCGCTGCTGCGCGCGGCCGTCGCCCGGCTCGCCGACGACGAGCACGTCCTGGCGCTGACCGTCCACCACATCGTGTGCGACGGCTGGTCGCTGGACGTGCTGGTACGAGAGTTCAGCGCCGCCTACACCCGGCTCGTCACCGGCACCGGCGATCCCGAGCCCGCCCCACCGGCCGCCCGGTACGCCGACTTCGCGGTGCGCCAGCGCCGGCGCCTCGACGCCGGTGAACTCGCCGGCGACCTCGCGTACTGGCGCGAGCGGCTGACCGGGGCGCTGCCCACCCTGGACCTGCCCACCGACCGCCCGCGCCCCGAGGAACCCGGCTACCGGGGTTCGCGGGTCCGGCGCGGCCTGCCCGAGCCGCTCGTGGCGCGGGTGGCCGAGTTCGCCAAGTCCCGGGGGGTCACGCCGTACATGGTGCTGCTCGCCGCCTACGGCGCCGTGCTGCAGCGGTGCACCGGCGAACCGGACATCCTGGTCGGCACCCCGATCGCCGGGCGCACCGACCTCGACACCGAGGAGCTGATCGGGCTCTTCGTCAACACCCTGCCGCTGCGCCTGGACCTGTCCGGCGACCCGGACTTCACCACCCTGGTGCGCCGGGTGCGCTCCACCGCGCTGGGCGCCTACGCCCACCAGGCACTGCCGTTCGAGAAGATCGTCGAGGAGCTGCGGCCCGACCGCGGCAGCCACCTCACCCCGCTGTTCCGCACCATGTTCGTGCTGCAGAACGCCACCACCACCGCCCTGGAGCTGCCCGGCCTGGACGTGCGCACCGTCGACACGCACAACGGCACCTCCCGGTTCGACCTCCAGCTGATCGTCGGCCGGCGCGCGGAGGGCTGGACGGCCACCCTGGAGTACGACAGCGACCTCTTCGAGCGCGGCACCGCGGAACGCCTCGTCGACCGCTACGTCACGCTCCTCGAGGGCGCCGTGGCCGCACCGGACACGGCACTGGCCCGGCTGCCGCTGCTCAGCGGCACCGAGCGCCGCCGGGTCCTGGAGGTGGGACGCCGCGCCCAGGACTTCCCGGTCACCGAGTGCCTGCACGAGACGTTCGCCCGGCACGCCCGGCGGCGGCCCGACGCCGTGGCCGTCAGCTGCCGCGGCGAGCACCTCACCTACGCCGAACTGGACGCCCGGGCCGAGGCGCTGGCCGTCCGGCTGCGCACGGCCGGGGTCGGGCGCGAGACCCGCGTGGGTCTGTTCCTGGACCGCTCCCTGGACACGGCGGTGGCGATCCTCGGCGTGTTCAAGGCGGGCGGCCAGTACGTCCCCATGGACCCGCTCTACCCGCCCGCCCGGCTCGCCCGCATCCTCGCCGACGCCACCCCGCACGTGCTGCTCACCCACGCGTCGCTGCGCGCGGCGCTGCCCGCCTACGAGGGCCATCTCCTGGTGCTGGACGAGCCCGGGGCGCCCTTCCCCGATCCGGCCCGTCCGGTCCCCGCACGTGACCCCGCCCCGCTCGCCCCGGACAACGCCGCCTACGTCATCTACACCTCCGGCTCCACCGGCACCCCCAAGGGCGTCCAGGTCAGCCACGCCACCGTGGCCCGCATGTTCGCCGCGATGACCGCCACGCCCGCCTACGACTTCGGCGAGCACGATGTCTGGCCGATGCTGCACAGCTACGCCTTCGACGTCTCCGTGGTGGAGATGTGGGGCGCCTGGCTGCACGGCGGCCGGCTCGTCGTCGTCCCGGTGGAGACCGCCCGCGACCCGGAGGCCTACTACGCCCTGGTGCGCGAGGAGGGCGTCACGGTCCTCAACCAGACCCCGTCCGCGTTCGTGCACTTCGCCGCCGTGGACGCCCGTCACCGGCCGGAGGAACTGCCGCTGCGCTCGGTCGTCTTCGGCGGCGAGGCCCTGGAGTCCGGCACCCTCGCCAGCTGGTTCGAACGCCACGGCGACCGCTCGCCGCGCCTGGTGAACATGTACGGCATCACCGAGACCATCCACGTCACCATCCGCGAGATGACCGCCGAGGACGTCCGGCTGAACCGGCGCAGCCCGATCGGCCGGCCCATGCCCGACATGGAGCTGTACGCCCTCGACGAGCTGCTGCAGCCGGTGCCGATCGGCGTCACCGGCGAGCTGTACGTGGGCGGTCCGGGGCTCGCCCGCTGCTACTTCGGCGACCCGCGCAAGACCGCCGACCGGTTCGTGCCGCACCCCTTCTCCGACCGGCCCGGCGAACGCCTCTACCGAAGCGGCGACCTGGCCCGGCTGACCGCCCGCGGCGAGTTCGAGTACGTCGGCCGCGCCGACCACCAGGTCAAGATCCGCGGCTATCGCATCGAGACCGGAGAGGTCGAGGCCGCCCTGCTCGACCACGCGGACGTGCACGCCGCCGTCGTCCAGCCCCAGCCCGGCGGCGACGGAGAGCTGCGCCTGTACGGCTATGTCACGCTGGAGCCCGGCGCGGCCGTCGGCGACAGCCCCGAGGAGAGCGCCGCCGTACTGCGCGCCCACCTCGCCGACCGGCTGCCCGCCTACATGGTGCCCACCGCCGTGGTCGTCCTGGACGCGCTGCCGCTGACCGTCAACGGCAAGGTGGACCGCAAGCGGCTGCCCGTGCCCGAGCCGGTGCGCACCGCGACGCGGACCGCCTTCACCGCCCCGCGCACGCCCACCGAGGAGCGGGTCGCCGGGGTGTGGCGGGAACTGCTCGGCCTGGACGCCGTCGGCGCCCACGACAACTTCTTCGACCTGGGCGGCCACTCACTGCTGGCGACCCGGCTGGTGTTCCGGCTGCGCGAGGAGTTCGCCACCGAACTGCCGCTGCGGGTGCTGTTCGCCGAGCCGACCGTCGCCGGTGTCGCCGCCGTGCTGGACGAGGCGGGCGGCCCGGCCGGCGGTCCGGCGCCGGCGCCGGTGGAGGCGATGCGCGCCGACATCCGGCTCGACGACGGCATCGCGGGCTTCCCCGCCCCGGCGCGTCCAGGCGGCGACCGGGACATCCTGCTCACCGGCGCCACCGGCTTCCTCGGCGCCTTCCTGCTCGCCGAGCTGCTGCGCGCCACCGACGCCACCGTGCACTGCCTGGTGCGCGCCGACGACGACACGAGCGCCCGGCGACGGCTGGAGAAGGTGCTGTCCGGGTACGGCCTGGCGGACCCCGCGCGCGCCCACCGCGTCCGCGCCTTCGCCGGCGACCTGGCCGCACCCCGCCTCGGTCTGCCCGACCCCGCCTGGCGGGCGCTCGCCGACCGGATCGACGCCGTCTACCACGCCGGAGCCGCCGTCAACCTGGTCCTGCCCTACGAGGAGCTGCGCGCCGCCACCGTCGACGGCACCCGCGAGGTGCTGCGGCTGGCGACCGCCTCCGGCCGGGCCGCCGTGCACCACGTGTCCACCGTCGGCGTCTTCGCCGGGCCCCCGGCCGACGGCGCCGCCCTCGGCGAGAGCGCGGTCGCCGGGCCGCCCGAGCTGCTCCGCCAGGGCTACACGCAGAGCAAGTGGGTCGCCGAGCAGCTCGTCGCCCTGGCCCGGGAGCGGGGCCTACCGGTCACCGTGCACCGGCCCGGCCGGATCTCCGGACACACCGTCACCGGCGCCTGCCAGAGCGACGACCTGCTGTGGCGCGTCGTCAAGGGCTGCGTCCAGGCGGGGGCCGCCCCGGCCGGGCTGAGCGCCGAGGCCGACCTGGTGCCCGTCGACCACGTGGCCCGCGCCATCGTCGCCGTCGCCCGGCGGCCCGAGGCCCTCGGCGGCGTCCACCACCAGGTCAACACCGCACCGGTGCCGCTCGGCCGACTCCTCGACCACGTCCGCGACTTCGGCTGGCCCCTGGCGGAGATCCCGCTCGCCGACTGGGTCGAGCGGATCAAGAGCGACCCGGGGAACGCGGCCTACCCGCTGCTCAGCCTCTTCGACCCGGCCGGCGCCGGCTTCAGCGCCGTCCGCTTCGCCGACGACGCCACCCGGGCCCACCTGGCCGGCACCGGCATCGTCTGCCCGCCGCTCGACGCGGACCTGATCCGCACCTACCTCGGCTGGTTCGCCGAGTCCGGCTACCTGCCGGCCCCGCGCTGACCAGACCACCCACCCTCCGTACCGGAAAGAAGACCCATGACCACCGTGACCCCGCCCTCCGACGCCGCCCTCTCCGAGACCCCCGGCGCGGACCCGGAGCGCCCGTCCTCCTACTACCAGCCCGGCGAGCACCACGCCCCGCAGAACGAGATCCACCGGCTGCGCCAGCAGGTCGCCGCCTCCTGGAACAAGGAGGCCCGCATCCTGCGCGAGTTCGGCCTCACCGACGACGCCGACGTCCTGGAGATCGGCTCCGGCCCCGGCTACATCACCGAGCGCCTCCTCGAAGAGGTGCCGCGGGGCTCCGTGACCTGCCTGGAGCTGAACGAGGACCTGATCGAGCACGCCCGCGGCCACCTCACCCCGGCCCACCCCGGCCAGCTCAAGCTGGTCCAGGGCTCGGTCCTGGACAGCGGACTGCCCGACGACTCCTTCGACCTCGCGCACGCCCGGCTGGTCCTCCAGCACGTCCCCGGCACCCCGGACGCGCTCGCCGAGGCGCACCGCGTGCTGCGGCCCGGCGGCAGGCTCGTCGTCGTCGACGTCGACGACGCCCTGTGGGGGCTGCTGCACCCGCAGCCCGACCTGCCCGAGTTCGACGAGGTCGTCCGGCTGCGCATCGCCCTGCAGGCGAGCCGGGGTGGCAACCGGCTGATCGGCCGGGAGCTCGGCCAGCTGATGCGGGCGGCGGGCTTCACCGACATCAAGGTCGAGGCCGTCGCCATCTCCAGCGAGGAGGTCGGCATGGACGTCCTGGCCCCGCAGCTGGACATCCGCTCCCGCACCCACGCCATGGTCGCGGTCAACCCGGCGGCCGAGCGGCCCTGCGAGATCGTCGCGGACGCCATGGACGAGTTCGTGGCCCGGCCCGACGCCTCCATGATGCTGGTGTTCTTCATGTTCTCCGGCACCAAGCCGGGCGGTGACGCCCGATGAGCGCCGTCCGCACCGGCTGGGCGGTCGTCGTCAACGACGAGGACCAGTACTCCGTCTGGCCGGCCGACAGCACGCCCCCCGCGGGCTGGCGCACGCTCGGCTTCACCGGCAGCCGCGACGAGTGCCTGACCCGTATCGCCGCCGACTGGAGCGACCTGCGCCCCGCGAGCCTGCGCCGCCGCATGGACGCCGCCTGAACCGCGCCCGCACCCCCGCCCGACCATCCCGGACACCCGGACACAAGGACACAAGGAGACGAACCCGATGTACCGGACCATGTTCAAGTCCAAGATCCATCGCGCCACGGTGACCCAGGCCGACCTGCACTACGTCGGCTCCGTCACCATCGACGCCGACCTCATGGACGCCGCCGACCTGCTGCCCGGCGAGAAGGTCGACATCGTCGACATCGACAACGGCAACCGGCTGTCGACGTACGTCATCGAGGGCCCGCGCGGTACCGGCGTCCTCGGCATCAACGGGGCCGCCGCCCGGCTGATCAGCCCCGGCGACCTGGTCATCGTCATCGCCTACGCCACCGTCACCGACGCCGAGGCCCGCGAACTGAAGCCCAACGTGGTGTTCGTGGACCGCGGCAACCGGGCGATCCACCAGGGCTCCGACCCGGCCGAGGTCCCGGCCGGCGCCTCGCTGCTGCGCGGCGACCTCGTCACCTCGTGATCGACGCCGGACTGCCCGCCGCCGGGCGCACCCTGCCGCTGGACCACCCCGGGCCCTGGCTGCGCCGCTACCACGGCCGGCCGGCCCGGGCCGAGGCCACCCTGGTCTGCCTCCCGCACGCGGGCGGCTCCGCCAGCTTCTACTACACCTGGTCCGAGGCCCTGTCGGCCCGCTACGACGTGCTCGCCGTGCAGTACCCGGGCCGTCAGGACCGGCACCGCGAACCGTGTCTGACCGACGTCGGCGCGCTCGCAGGCGCCCTCGCGGCGGAGCTGGCGGCGGCCGTGCCCGCGGACCGGCCGCTGGTGTTCTTCGGGCACAGCATGGGCGCCGTCGTGGGCTTCGAGACCATCCGGCACCTGGAGCGCGCCGGCGCGTCCCGCCCGCCCGACCTGTTCCTCGCCTCCGGCCGCCGGGCACCGGCCCTCAGCCGCGACGACGGCATCCACCGGCTGTCCGACGCCGCCCTGATCACGGAGCTGGGCCGGCTCGGCGGCACCGACACGAGCGTCCTGGACGACCCCGAGCTGGCCCAGCTGGTCCTGCCCGCCGTCCGGGCCGACTTCACCGCCGTGGAGACCTACACCCCCGAGGCCGGGGCCGTCGTGCGCTGCCCGGTGGTCGCCCTCCTGGGCGACAGCGACCCGCGCGTCACCCCCGAGCAGGCGGCGGCCTGGCGCGAGCACACCACCGCGGACTTCGCGCTGCGAGTCTTCCCCGGCGGCCACTTCTACCTCGGCGACGGGCGGGCCGCTGTGCTCAGTACCGTCACCGCGCACGTGGACGCCCTGCTCGGGGGTTAGGGGACGGATAGGGGTGTGGACCCCCGACGGCCCCCTCGTACCGTCGATTCAACGAAGAACAAGACGGCGCCTCGACGAGAAAAACCCTGTTCCTTTTGCAATCAACTGGAGAAGACGTGGGAACAGCCACCGCCCCAGCGCGGGAAAACGTCAGCAGTAACCAGACCCCCATCTACGTCCTCTTCGACGTGGAAACCGTTCAATCGCCCGAGAAACTGACGCGCGACCACCTCGTCCGGCTCGCCGCCGGCACCCTGGGCGCCGTCGTCGTCCGGAACTTCGGCACCGCCGGGGAATGCGCGAGCGTACTGCGCGGCCTCGACACCTGCCCCATGGGCTCCTACGACGAGGAGATCGTCGTCCCGCGCATCCCCAAGCTGGGACCGGCCGCCTACGACCACTACGACGCGCACGGGCTGGGCGACGCCTACTGGCGCGACGCCGAGGAGTCCGCCCGCCACCGCTCCACCCTCCTCGACGGCACCGACCCGCTGACCCTGGCCGTGGACCGGGTCCGCCGCGCCTGGGGCGGCCGGATGCGGCCCGCCACCGCCGACGGCCGCGCCATGTACGCGGGGATGATCCGCGAGACCAACGGCGGCATGAAGATGCACTGGGACGAGATCGGCCGCGAGATGCCCGGCACCCTGGACGAGCCGGTCATCACCCAGCTCGGCTTCAACTGGTACCTGTCGGTGCCCGAGGCGGGAGGCTCCACCGAGATCTTCCGCCGCCGCTGGCTGCCGGGCGACGAGGCCCACCGCGACGGCTACGGCTACGCGGAGGAACTGGCCCGGACGGAGCCGAGCGTCGTGGTCACCCCGGGCGCCGGCGACGCGGTGTTCTTCGACCCGCGCAACTACCACGCGGTGCGCGGCAACGAGGGCCCCGGCCGCCGGGTCGCCCTGTCGTTCTTCCTCGGCGTCACCGCCGACGGCACCCTGAGCTACTGGTCCTGACGCCATGGCACCACGCACAGCGGTGGTCAGCGGGGGCACCCGGGGCATCGGACTCGCCCTGAGCCTGCGCCTCGCCGACCTCGGCCACCACGTCTACGCCCTCTACCGCGGGGACAAGGCCGCCGCCGACCGGGCGGCGGCCGCCGGTGGCGGGCGGATCGAACCCGTACGTCTGGACGTGGCCCGGCCCGAGCGGGTGCGGGAGGGCTGCGCCCGCATCCTCGCCGCGGGCGGCGCCCCGAGCGTGCTCGTCAACAACGCGGGCGTCAACCGCGACCGGCCCTTCCTCGACCTCGACGACGAGGACTGGGACGAGGTCCTCGCGGTCAACCTGTCCGGCCCCTTCCGGCTCACCCGGGCGCTGGCCCCGGCGATGCGGGCGGCCGGCGGCGGCACGATCGTCAACATCGGCGCCACCACCGCGATCCGGCCGAGGACGGGCGGCGCGAACTACTGCGCCGCCAAGGCCGGACTGCTGCAGCTGACCAAGTGCCTGGCGCTGGAACTGGCCCCGGACATCCGGGTCAACGCCCTGCTCCCCGGCTTCACCGACACCCCCGAGGTCGTGGAGCGCTACCGGCTCGACGACCCCGCCCGCCGCGCGGACGTCCTGCGCACGATCCCCGCCCGGCGCATCGGAACGGCCCAGGAAGTCGCCGATGCCCTGGAATTCCTGGTGACCGCCAAAAGCGGTTATGTCACCGGCCAGCAGATCGTCGTCGACGGCGGCAACTTCATGGGATAGCGGGGCCCGGCCCAAAGGGCCCGACCCCGCCCCGCCCGCCGCGATTCCCGGCCCTTGCCGACGCTCATTCCCCACACACTTCCGGTATGTCCGGAGAGGATTCCCATGCGCTTGACCCAGGAACAGATCGACCGTTATCACGAGGACGGATTCCTGCTGCTGGACTCCCTCCTGTCCACCGACGAGGCCACCCTGCTCGGCGACGCCTACGAGCGGGACGCCGCCCTCCCCGGCCCGCAGCGGGTGGTCGAGGAGGACGGCGAGCGGGTCCGCGCCGTCTACGCCTCCCACCAGCGCCAGCCGGAGTACGCCGGCCTGGTGCGCGACCCGCGGCTGCTCCAGCCGGTGCGGCAGCTCCTCACCGACGACGTGTACGTCTACCAGTTCAAGATCAACGCCAAGCCGGGCTTCGGCGGCGAGAAGTGGGCCTGGCACCAGGACTACGTCGCCTGGCGCATCGCCGACAACCTGCCCGCCCCCAGCCAGGTCAACGTCGCCCTCTTCCTCGACGACGTCGACGAGTTCAACGGCCCCGTCATCTTCCTGCCCGGCTCGCACCGCTCCGGCCTCGTCAACGACAGCCGCCGCGCCACCCGGACCGAGCAGCACCTCGACCCCGACGACATCGCGCTCACCACCGAACAGCTCTCCGCACTGGTCGCCGAGCGCGGCATGGTCAGCCCGAAGGGACCGGCCGGCTCGGTGGTGCTGTTCTCCTCCGAGATCGTGCACGGCTCCGCGCCCAACATGTCACCGTTCCCGCGCCGGCTCGCCATCCTGACCTACAACGACACCGCCAACCTGCCCAGCTGGTCCGGCGAACCGCGCCCCGACTACGTGGTGGGCCGCGACACCGAACCGCTGCGCCCGCTGCGGACCACCTTCCTCGACGCGCTCGAAGGGGCCCTCGTATGAGCCCCACCGGGAAACGAGCCCGCGCCGTCGTCCTCGAACGGTTCCGGGAGCCGCTGGTCCTGCGGGAGTTCGACGTGCCCGCGGCCCCCGCCGGCGGCCTGGTCGTCACCTGCCGGTACGGCGGGATCTGCGGCACCGACCTCCACCTCCAGCAGGGCCACCTGGCCATCCCCACCCCCCTGGTCCTGGGCCACGAAGGACTCGGCACCGTCACGGAGTTCGGACCCGGCACCCCCGCCCGGGACGCGGCCGGCACCGAACTGCGCACCGGCGACACGGTGATGTGGGCCTCCTCCATCGCCTGCGGCACCTGCGTGCCCTGCCGGCTGCACCGCGAGCCGACCCTGTGCGAGAACCGGCGCACCTACGGCGTCAACCGGGCCCTCGCCGACGGCTTTGAACTTGCCGGCGCCTGGGCCGAGGCCATCGTGCTGCACGAGGGCGCCACCGTGGTGCGGCTCGACGACGGCGTCGACCCGCTCGCGGCGATGGCCTTCGCCTGCGCCGGCCCGACCGTCGTGCACGCCCTGTACGAACGGCGCCCGGTGCGCGTCGGGGAGACCGTGGTCGTCCAGGGCGCCGGCCCCGTCGGCCTGGCCGCCGCGGCGCTCGCCCAGCTGGCGGGCGCGGCGAAGGTCGTCGTGGTCGGGGGGCCGGCCGGCCGGCTCGACCTCGCCGCCAAGGCCGGAATCGGTGACGTGCACGTCGACATCACCGGGCCGGGCGGCGTCGAGGCCGCGCTGGACCGAGTACGCGCGGAGACCGGTGGCCGGGGCGCCGACCTGGTGATCGAGTGCGCGGGCGTGCCCGCGGCGGTCGCCCAGGGACTGACCCTCGCCCGGCGCGGCGGCTCGTACCTGATCATCGGCCAGTACACGGACGCCGGGGACACCCCGCTCAACCCCCACCAGATCGTGTACCGGCAGCTGGACGTCGTCGGGTCCTGGGCGTTCACCGGGGCCCATCTCACCGAGTACGTACGGCTGCTGCCGGCCCTCACCGCCCGCTTCGACCTGCGCGGCCTGGTCACCTCCTTCCCGCTGGCCGAGCACGAGGCGGCCCTGCGCGCGGTGGCCGACCAGACGGTCCTGAAGGCGGTCCTGGCCGGCTGACCCCGGCCCCTCCCGACACCCCCCACACCAGACCGGCGCACGGCCAACCGGTGCACGACACACCGGCGCACGGCCAAACCGGTGCACGACAGCGGCCACAGCCACGACGGCGGCCGAGCCCACGACAGCCAAGGGGACACGAGTTCAGATGCGTACACACGAGGGGACCGTGAGCCCCGAGCACGGCACCGGCGACGAGGCCGTCGCCGTCGTGGGCATGGCCTGCCGGGTCGCGGGCGCCGCGTCCCCGCGCCAGTTCTGGGACCTGTTGGCGAGCGGCACGAACGCGGTCACCCGGGACGAGCGCACCGGGCGCCGGGCCGGTCGCGTCGCGGACAAGGACGCCTTCGACGCGGCCTTCTTCGGCATCTCCCCGCGCGAGGCCGCCGCGATGGACCCGCAGCAGCGGCTGATGCTCGAACTCACCTGGGAGGCGCTGGAGGAGGCCCGGATCGTCCCGGCCGCCCTCGCCACCACCCGCACCGGAGTCTTCGCCGGGATCATCAACGACGACTACGCCACCCTGGTGCGCCGCGGCGGCCCCGCCGCCGCCTCCGGTCTCACCACCACCGGGCTGCACCGCGCCATGGTCGCCAACCGTGTCTCCTATCTCCTGGGCCTGCGCGGTCCGAGCCTGACCGTCGACTGCGCCCAGTCCTCCTCGCTGGTGGCGGTGCACCTGGCCTGCGAGAGCCTGCGGCGCGGTGAGTCCACCCTCGCCGTCGCCGCCGGTGTCAACCTGATCCTGGCCGAGGAGAGCACCCTCGCCATGGAGCGCATGGGCGCCCTGTCACCGGACGGGCGCTGCCACACCTTCGACGCCCGCGCCAACGGCTACGTCCGGGGCGAGGGCGGCGCCGTCGTCGTCCTCAAGCGGCTGGCCGACGCCCTGGCCGACGGCGACCGCGTGCACTGTGTCATCCGCGCCGGCGCCGTCAACAACGACGGCGGCGGCGCGAGCCTCACCGCACCCGAGCAGGCCGCCCAGGAGGACGTGATCCGGGCCGCCCTGCGCCGCGCGGACCTGGCCCCCGAGGACATCGGCTACGTCGAGCTGCACGGCACCGGCACCCCCGTCGGCGACCCGATCGAGGCCGCCGCACTGGGCGCGGTCCTCGGCGCCGACCGGGGGAGCGCGGGCCCGCTCGCCGTGGGCTCCGCGAAGACCAACGTGGGACACCTGGAGGGCGCGGCGGGCATCGTCGGCCTGGTCAAGGCGGCGCTGTGCCTGAGCCACGGCAGCCTCCCGGCCACCCTCCACCACCGCACCGCGCACCCCGACATCCCACTGGACCGGCTCGGCCTGACCGTCCCCACCGCCCTCGTGCCCTGGCCGGCCCGACCGGACCGGCTCCGCCACGCGGGAGTCAGCTCCTTCGGCATGGGCGGCACCAACTGCCATCTGATCCTGTCCGAGGCCCCCGCCACCGAGCCCGCCGCCCCGGCACCCCAGGCGCCGGGCACCGTCCCGCTGATGCTGTCGGCGCGTTCGGAGGAGGGGTTGCGGGCGCAGGCGGCCCGGTTGCTCGGGTGGTGGGCGGCGGGTGAGTCGTGGTCGCCGGTGGACGTGGGGCACGCGCTGGCGGTGACGCGGTCGGCGTTCGAGCGGCGGGCGGTGGTCCTGGGCGACGACCGCGCCGAACTGGAGTCCGGTCTGCGGGCGTTGGCCGATGGTGACGACTCGGCCGCCGTGGTCCGTGGCCGCACGGTCGCCGGTGCGGACACCGGTGTGGTGTTCGTGTTCCCGGGTCAGGGTGCGCAGTGGGCGGGGATGGGTCGTGAGCTGCTCGATCGTGTGCCGGTGTTCCGTCGGTCGGTGGAGGCGTGTGAGGCGGCGTTGGCGCCGTTCGTGGACTGGTCGTTGTCGGATGTGCTGCGGCAGGGGGTGGGTGCTCCGGGGTTGGAGCGGGTGGATGTGGTGCAGCCGGTGTCGTTCGCGGTGATGGTGTCGCTGGCGGCGGTGTGGCGGTCGTGGGGTGTGGAGCCCGCGGCGGTGGTGGGTCATTCGCAGGGTGAGATCGCGGCGGCGTGTGTGGCGGGTGCGTTGTCGTTGCGGGACGCGGCACGGGTGGTGGCGTTGCGCAGCCGGGTCATCGCGCGGGGCCTCGCCGGACACGGCGCCATGGCCTCCATAGCCCTCCCGGCCGACCGGGTCGCCGCCCTGCTGCGCGAGGAGCGGTACGCCGGCGCCGAGATCTCGGTCGTGAACGGCCCCGCCGCCACCGTCGTCGGCGGCGACCCCGGCACCCTCGACGCACTCGCCGCCGCGCTGGAGGGCGACGGCGTCCGGGTGCGCCGCCTCCCCGTGGACTACGCCTCGCACTCGTCCCATGTCGAGGCGATCGAGCGGGAGGTGCTGGCCGAGCTCGCGCCCGTCACCCCGCGCACGCCCGACATCCCCTTCTACTCCACCCTCCTGGCCCGCCGCGTCACCGACGAGCCCCTCGACGCCGCCTACTGGTACCGCAACCTGCGCTCCACCGTCCGCTTCCAGGAGACGGTCGAGGCACTGCTCGGCGACGGCCGCACCGCGTTCGTCGAGTGCAGCGCCCACCCGATCCTCACCTCCGCCGTCCAGGACATCGCCGAACGGCGCGACTGCGCGGTCGCCGTGACCGGTTCGCTGCGCCGGGACGACGGCGGCCCCGACCGGCTGCTGCGCTCCCTCGCCCAGGCCCACACCCTCGGCCTGCCGGTGGACCTCTCGCCGTACCTGGCGGGCGGCCGGATCGTGGACCTGCCGACCTACCCCTTCCAGCGCCGGCGGCACTGGCTCGCGGGCCTGCCCGAACCGGAAACGGCCGTCGCCGGCGACAGCGCGGACGGTCCGGCGGCCGCCACCGACGACCCGAACGCCGCCACCGGCACCGCGGCCGTCGCCGGTGAGCCCTCCCCGACCGCCCGGCGCGCCGCCGCGAACCCCGCCGAGGAACGGCGGCGCCTGCTGCGCCTGGTCCGGTCCGCCGCCGCCGCGGTGCTCGGCCTGGACGGCCCCGACGCGGTCGAACCCGCCGTCCCCTTCAAGAGCCAGGGCCTGGAGTCCGTCACCGCGGTCGAACTGCGCGACCGGCTGCGCGCCGCCACCGGACTGGCCCTGCCCACCACCGTGGTCTACGAACGTCCCACCCCCCGCGCCCTGGCCGACCACCTCCTGGCCGAACTGGGCACCGACGCCCCGGACTCCACCGTCCCGGCCCCCGCAACCCACCCCGAGGAGCGGGAGGAGCGGGAGGAGCGCGAGGGTGAGCCGATCGCGATCGTGGGGATGGGGTGCCGGTTCCCCGGTGAGGTGCGTTCGCCGGAGGACTTGTGGCGTCTGGTGGTGTCGGGTGCGGACGCGGTGGGTGGTTTTCCGGAGGATAGGGGCTGGGATCTGGAGGGTCTGTACGATCCGGAGCCGGGTCGGGCGGGTAGGTCGTATGTCCGCGAGGGTGGGTTTTTGCGGTCGGCGGCGGAGTTCGACGCGGGTTTCTTCGGTATCTCGCCGCGTGAGGCGACGGCGATGGATCCGCAGCAGCGGTTGCTGCTGGAGACGAGCTGGGAGGCGCTGGAGCGGGCGGGCATCGACCCCACCCGCCTGCGCGGCACCGGCACCGGCGTCTTCGTAGGCGCCATGGCCCAGGAGTACGGCCCGCGGCTGTACGAGCCGGAGCAGGGCACCGAGGGACATCTGCTCACCGGCAACACGATCAGCGTCGCCTCCGGCCGGATCGCCTACACCCTCGGCCTGGAGGGCCCGGCGGTCACCGTCGACACCGCCTGCTCCTCCTCGCTGGTCGCCCTGCACCTGGCGCTGCGCTCACTGCGCACCGGCGAGTCGTCCCTGGCCCTGGCCGGCGGCGCGGCCGTGATGGCCTCGCCGGGCATGTTCGTGGAGTTCGCGCAGCAGCGCGGCCTCGCCCCGGACGGCCGCTGCAAGGCGTTCTCCGCCGACGCGGACGGCACCGCCTGGGGCGAGGGCGTCGGCGTGCTGGTACTGGAGCGCCTGTCGGACGCCGTCCGCGCCGGGCACCCCGTCCTGGCCGTCGTCCGGGGCAGCGCGGTCAACCAGGACGGCGCCAGCAACGGCCTGAGCGCCCCCAACCGGCTCGCCCAGGAACGCGTCATCCGCCAGGCGCTCGCCGACGCGGGGTTGGCCCCCGCCGACGTCGACCTGGTGGAGGCGCACGGCACCGGCACCCGGCTCGGCGACCCCATCGAGGCCGAGGCGCTGCTGGCGACGTACGGCAGCGAACGGCCCGCCGACCGGCCGCTGCTGCTGGGCTCCCTGAAGTCCAACATCGGCCACACCCAGGCCGCCGCCGGCATCGGCGGAGTGATCAAGGCCGTGATGGCCGTCCGCGCGGCGGTGGTCCCCCCCACCCTGCACGCGGCCGAGCCCACCCCCCACGTGGACTGGTCGACGGGCGCGGTGGAACTGGTCACCGAGCCCCGGCCCTGGTACGACACCGGCCGCCCCCGCCGGGCCGCCGTCTCCTCCTTCGGTATCAGCGGCACCAACGCCCACGTCATCCTCGAACAGGCCCCCGACCCCGCCCCGGCCCCCATCGCCCCGGAACCCGCCCACCCCACCGCCGCGCTGGCGCTGTCGGCGCGTTCGGAGGAGGGGTTGCGGGCGCAGGCGGCCCGGTTGCTCGGGTGGTGGGCGGCGGGTGCGGCGGGTGAGTCGTGGTCGCCGGTGGACGTGGGACACGCGCTGGCGGTGACGCGGTCGGCGTTCGAGCGGCGGGCGGTGGTCCTGGGCGACGACCGCGCCGAACTGGAGTCCGGTCTGCGGGCGTTGGCGGAGGGCAGACAGAGCGCCACGGTCCTGACCGGAAGCGTCGCCGCCGAGCCCGGTGACGGTGTGGTGTTCGTGTTCCCCGGTCAGGGTGCGCAGTGGGCGGGGATGGGTCGTGAGCTCCTCGACTGTGTGCCGGTGTTCCGTCGGTCGGTGGAGGCGTGTGAGGCGGCGTTGGCGCCGTTCGTGGACTGGTCGTTGTCGGATGTGCTGCGGCAGGGGGTGGGTGCTCCGGGGTTGGAGCGGGTGGATGTGGTGCAGCCGGTGTCGTTCGCGGTGATGGTGTCGCTGGCGGCGGTGTGGCGGTCGTGGGGTGTGGAGCCCGCGGCGGTGGTGGGTCATTCGCAGGGTGAGATCGCGGCGGCGTGTGTGGCGGGTGCGTTGTCGTTGCGGGACGCGGCGCGGGTGGTGGCGTTGCGCAGTCGGGTCATCGCGCGCGGCCTCGCCGGACACGGCGCCATGGCCTCGCTGAACCTGCCCGCCGCCGAGGCCGGGCGCCGCGTCGCCGCCGTGGGCGGCGGAGTGGGCGTCGCCGCGTACAACAGCCCCGGCCTGACCGTCGTCTCCGGCCCGCGCGAGGCCGTCACCGCCCTGGTGGAGCAGTGCCAGGCGGACGGCGTCCGGGCGCGGCTGATCCCCGTCGACTACGCCTCGCACTCGGCCCATGTCGAGGCGATCGAGCGGGAGGTGCTGGCCGAGCTCGCGCCCGTCACCCCGCGCACGCCCGACATCCCCTTCTACTCAACCCTCCTGGCCCGCCGGGTCACCGACGAGCCCCTCGACGCCGCCTACTGGTACCGCAACCTGCGCTCCCCCGTCCGCTTCGAGGAGACCGTGCGGCTGCTCGCCGCCGAGGGGCACCGCTGCTTCGTGGAGGCCGCCGCGCACCCCGTGCTGTCGGCCGGCGTCCAGGAGACGGTGGAGGCCGCCACCGGAGCCGAACCGCTGCTCGCGGTGGGCTCGCTGCGCCGGGACGACGGCGGGCCGCGCCGGTTCGCCGCCTCGGCCGCCGAGGCATGGGTACGCGGCTGCCCCGTCGACTTCGGCGCCCTGCACCCGGGTCACCGCCCGGCGCCCGTGGACCTGCCGACGTACGCCTTCGAGTCCACCCCGTACTGGCTGACGCCCGCCCGGCGCCCCACCGTCCCGCGCGACCTCGGCCTGGAGACGGCCGGACACCCCTTCCTCGGCGGCCGCGTCGACCTGGCCGACGGGGGCCCGGCGGTCTTCACCGGGCGGATCCCGCCGCGGGAACACCGCTGGCTGCGTGACCACGCCGTCCTCGGCACGGTGCTGCTGCCCGGCACCGCCTTCGTCGACCTGGCCCTGCACGCCGGTGCCGCCGTCGGGCTGCCTGCCGTCGAGGAACTGGTGCTCCAGGCGCCCCTGGTGCTCCCCGACGACACCCCGGTACAGCTCCAGGTCCTGGTGGGCGACCCGGACCCGGAGGGCCGCCGACCGGTCTCCGTGCACTCCCGGCCCCAGCCCTCCGGCGAGGCCACCGCGCGCCCCTGGACCCGGCACGCAGAAGGCCGGCTGACCGCCGCACCGCCCGCGACACCGGACGCCACCGTCTGGCCACCCGCCGACGCGACCCCCCTCGACCTCACCGGCCGCTACACCGACCTGCTCGCCCAGGGCTACGAGTACGGTCCCGCCTTCCAGGGCCTCACGGCCGCCTGGCGGCGCGGCGAGGAGGTGTTCGCCGAGGTCACGGTGGACGCCACGGCACCGGCGGCCGACGGCTTCGGCGTGCACCCGGCCGCGCTCGACGCCGCCCTGCACGCCGTGGGCCTGCTGCCGGCCGCCGAGCCGGACACCGCGAGCGGGCCCCCACTGCCGTTCGCCTGGACCGGAGTGCGCCTGCACGCCCTCGGCGGCGGCACCCTGCGGGTCCGGCTGGCGCCGACCGCCGACGGAGCGGTGTCGGTGTCGGTCGCCGACCCGGCCGGCCGTCCGGTCCTCACCGCCGACGCCCTGGTGATGCGCCCGGTCGACCCGCGGCGCCTGGCCGGCCTCGCGCACCGCTCCGACGCCCTGTTCACCGTCGACTGGACGCCCGTACCGCTCGGCGCGGCACCGTACCCGACGGACACCGCGGCGCTCCTGGGCCGCGCGGACACCGAACCGCGTCTGCCGCACACCGTCGCCTACGCCGACCCGGCCGCCCTCACCCTGGCCCTCGACACGGGCGCCGCCCCACCCGAGCTGCTGCTCGTCACCCTCACCGACGACACCGACACCGGCACCGGCAGCGATCACGACACCGACCCCGTCCGGGCCGCCCACACCCTGAGCCGTCGGCTGCTGGCGACCGTCCAGCAGTGGCTCGCGGACGAGCGGCTGGCCGGGACCCGGCTGGTGGCGGTGACCTCCGGCGCCATCGCCACGGACCCGAAGGACGAGGCCGGCGCGCTCGCGGCGGCCACCGCGTGGGGCCTGCTGCGCACGGTGCAGACCGAGGCGCCCGGCCGCTGCCTGCTGCTGGACACCGACCGGGCCTCGACCGCCGACCTGCCCAGGGCGGTGGCCACCGCGCTCGCCCTCGACGAACCGCAGCTCGCCCTGCGCGACGGCACGGCCCTCGTGCCGCGCCTCACGCCCGCCGAGCCCTCCGCCGCCCCGGCCCGCCGCCCCCTCGACCCCGAGGGCACGGTGCTGGTCACCGGCGGCACGGGCACCCTGGGCGTGCTGGTCGCCCGCCACCTGGTCACCGCGCACGGCGTACGGCACCTGCTGCTGACCAGCCGTCGGGGCGCCGCCGCGCCCGGCGCCGGCGACCTGGTCGCCGAACTGGCCGCACTGAGGGCCGAGGCCCGAGTCGTCGCCTGCGACACCGCCG
This sequence comes from Streptomyces sp. NPDC051452, assembly GCF_044454765.1. Taxonomy (NCBI): domain Bacteria; kingdom Bacillati; phylum Actinomycetota; class Actinomycetes; order Kitasatosporales; family Streptomycetaceae; genus Streptomyces; species Streptomyces sp. NPDC051452. Next base: position 2,569 of record NZ_JBITEB010000002.1, on the reverse strand, counting down.
ACCCGGTGGCGCTGCGGGACACGCTGCGGAGCATCGACCCCCGGCATCCGCTCACCGCGGTCGTGCACGCCGCAGGACTGCTCGACGACGCCACCGTGCCCGCGCTCACCCCCGACGCGCTGGCACGGGTCCTGCGCCCGAAGGTCGACGCGGCGTGGCAGCTGCACCGGCTCACCCGGGACGCGGACCTGTCGGCGTTCGTGCTGTTCTCCTCCGTGGCCGGCACCCTGGGCCTCGGCGGCCAGGCCAACTACGCCGCCGCCAACGCCTTCCTGGACGCCCTCGCCCACCGGCGCCGGGCCGAGGGACTGCCCGCGGTCTCGCTCGCCTGGGGCCTGTGGGAGCAGGCCAGCGGCATGACCGGCGGGCTGTCCGACACCGACCTCGCCCGGATGTCCCGCTCCGGCGTCGCACCGCTCTCCTCCACCGAGGGACTCCGGCTGCTGGACACGGCGCTCGCGGGCGACGATCCCCTGCTCGTGCCCGCCGCCCTCGACATCGCGGCGCTGCGGGCCGCCGCCACCGACCGGGGCGTCCCGCCGATGCTGCGCGGGCTGGTGCGGACACCGGCCCGCCGCGCCGAACGGGACGCCGGGCAGCCGGCCGCGCCGGCCGAGGGGCCGGCGGGCCTCGCGGAACGGCTGCGCGGCCTGGACGCTCAGACGCGCCGGCACACCGTCCTCGACCTGGTCCGGCAGTGCGCCGCGCTGGTGCTCGGCCACGGCGGCCCCGACGCCGTCGATCCCGAACGGGCCTTCTCCAAGCTCGGGTTCGACTCGCTCACCTCGGTCGAGCTGCGCAACCGCCTCAACGCCGCCACCGGCCTGCGGTTGCCCACCACCCTGCTGTTCGACTGCCCGACCCCGGCCGCGGTCGCCGACCGTGTGCTCGACCGGCTCGCCCCCACCGAGCCCCCCGAGCCGCCGCAGCCCGCGGGGTCCACGCCGCGCGGGCCGGAACCGGACGCCGTCCTGGCGGAGCTGGAGTCGGCGGGCGACGACGAAATCTTCAAGTTCATCGAAAGCGAACTCGGCATCTCATGAGGAGCGTTGGCCGGATGTCTCACGAGGACAAACTCCGCGACTATCTGAAGAAGGTCTCGACCGACCTCCACCTCACCCGGCAGCGCCTGCGCGAGCGGGAGGAGCGCGAGGGTGAGCCGATCGCGATCGTGGGGATGGGGTGCCGGTTCCCCGGTGAGGTGCGTTCGCCGGAGGACTTGTGGCGTCTGGTGGTGTCGGGTGCGGACGCGGTGGGTGGTTTTCCGGAGGATAGGGGCTGGGATCTGGAGGGTCTGTACGATCCGGAGCCGGGTCGGGCGGGTAGGTCGTATGTCCGCGAGGGTGGGTTTTTGCGGTCGGCGGCGGAGTTCGACGCGGGTTTCTTCGGTATCTCGCCGCGTGAGGCGACGGCGATGGATCCGCAGCAGCGGTTGCTGCTGGAGACGAGCTGGGAGGCGCTGGAGCGGGCGGGCATCGACCCCACCGGCCTGCGCGGCAGCGCCACCGGCGTCTTCACCGGCCTGATGTACCACGACTACACCGCCCGCATCGGCCCGCTGCCCGAGGAGTACGAGGGCTACGGCGTCACCGGCGGCTCCTCCAGCGTCGCCTCCGGCCGGGTCGCCTACACCCTCGGCCTGGAGGGCCCGGCGGTCACCGTCGACACGGCCTGCTCCTCCTCGCTGGTCGCCCTGGACATGGCGGTCCGCTCGCTGCGGCGCGGCGAGTGCTCGCTGGCCCTGGCAGGTGGCGCAGCGGTGATGCCGTCCCCCACCATCTTCCTGGAGTTCTCCCGGCAGCGCGGCCTCGCTCCCGACGGCCGCTGCAAGGCGTTCTCCGCCGACGCGGACGGCACCGGCTGGGGCGAGGGCGCGGGCGTGCTGGTCCTGGAGCGGCTGTCGGACGCGGTCCGCGCGGGCCACCGGGTGCTGGCGGTGGTCCGGGGCAGCGCGGTCAACCAGGACGGCGCCAGCAACGGACTGACGGCCCCCAGCGGCCCCGCCCAGGAACGCGTCATTCGCCAGGCGCTCGCCGACGCGGGCCTCACCCCCGAGGACGTCGACGCCGTGGAGGGCCACGGTACGGGGACGACGCTGGGTGATCCGATCGAGGCGCAGGCGTTGATCGAGACGTATGGGCAGGGGCGTCCGGTGGACCGGCCGTTGCTGCTGGGGTCGTTGAAGTCGAACATCGGGCATACGCAGGCGGCTGCCGGTGTGGGCGGTGTGATCAAGATGGTGATGGCGTTGCGGGCCGGTGTGGTGCCGGCGACGCTGCATGTGAGCGAGCCGTCGGAGCATGTGGACTGGTCGGCGGGTGCGGTGGAGCTGGTCACCGAGGCGCGGGTGTGGCCGGATGCGGGTCGGGTGCGGCGGGCCGCCGTGTCGTCCTTCGGTATCAGCGGTACCAACGCCCACGTGATCCTGGAGCAGGCGCCCGCACCGGCGCCGGCCGAGGGGTCGGACGTGGTGCCGGTGCCGGTGCCGGTGCTGGAGTCGGCGCCGTGGGTGTGGCCGGTGTCGGCGCGGGGCGAGGAGGCGCTGCGGGCGCAGGCGGCACGGCTGCTG